>PATL01000035.1 GCA_002713605.1 bacterium | reverse complement strand
GCTCCACATTAACCCTTTTAGCTCCACTTTTCAACACTTTAAAGCAAAATAGGTCAAAAAAAATCTAATCTGCAGTAATAGCCTCTAGAGATAAACTTGGGGAGTGATATCAGAGCGAAGGTAGTGCAGATAGAAACGCATCCAATGCGCTGTGTTTTTCGCAACCCGAACTTATTCCTGCGTAGCTGATCAGCTTATCAAGATTAGGAATTGGGGCACCGCTGTATGCGGCTACCATATGCTCTGGTTTCCAATTGATGATTAAAGCGCATTGGAATCTAGTTCCGAACTTTGAACGACGCTGAGAAATACCTAGAATTTTCCTATTATCAATGAACAGCTCACCTGGAGCTCTACCTAGAAAGCAGATCAAGTCGGATGCTTCTGATCGAGAGAACTTTTCATCAAAGAGGAAACACTCGATATCTAGTCGCTTCAATGCGTTTCGCCAGATCCCGCCAATCCATATAGATGCTTCTGCAATATCGGCAATCCAAAATTTCGATTCTTTAGGGACGAATACATCTACCCAAAGCATATCTTCTGGCGAAACGAGAACTGCTCCTCCACCACTCTGCCTTGCAGCTAAGTTGATACTTTGCTCTTTGAGATAACCCAAATCCAGAAACGGCCTTCCCCTTTGGCTTTTACCCAATACCAGACATGAATCTTTAGGCTCTATGATCCAGATTGTCGGTTTTCGCCATTCCTCAAGATTAGCTTCATGAGCAAGAGCTGTTTCGGAGTATTTAGTTTCGATTGTCCAACTGTTCAATTGATTGGCAAATCTTCGATCATGCAATATGCTTTCACCTTCTTGAAGGCCAGTCCCTACACCAACTCAAATAGGTCACCACATCTGTAGGCATTCGCGAAAAGTCTTCACTTGTTCCATATGCGGTGTGAATTCTGAACTCAATGTACGATTTTTCAGGAATTGGCAAAAACGGAGGTTTTGTGTACCAGTTTGATTTTCGAATTCGCCAAAGTTGCTTTAAAGCAACAGGCCACAGTAAAGGCTTCTTTAAGACAGCAATAATTACCAACATAATAACGCTACTACTCATTTGAGATCTCGTTGTTTTTGAAAGGGAAGAGACTCACTTTTAGCAGTTACTACTGAATTGGATCATCTGGTCTAAATCTATCCCTCATTTTGCCTCGCTTTTCGGTAATCGAATTCTTTAGATTACCTGAGCGCACATTCATTGACAGCTGATTCATTCCAGCTCTCCCGAGCCTTCTGAGGTTCTGTTCGAATAATAAGGCAGCAGCAAGCATCATCACAAAGCCTATGAATGCCAGCAAAAAGCTGATGGACAAAGTCAGAACTATAGTTATAAGACCGATAATAAAACCAAGCACAGACCATTTGATATTTCTAGCGGAGTGGGTATACACCGTTGTTGTTGCTACCTCTTTAGCTAAAGCTGGGTCGGTTTCATGCAACTGCTGTTCTATTTGGCTAAGTATTCTTTGTTCATCATCTGATAGTGGCATACTTACATCATCTCATAAAGACAGGCATTCAACAACGTATGAAAGTCGAGTTTTGTTATGAAGACTCTGGCCCCCATTGCTGAATTCCCCTTTTCTTGGAATTCAAACCCTTTTCTGTCAGTGTACTTACCAAGCCAATTGAATCTGGGCCATATTTAGATCTAATAACGTCAATTGCATCCTCAGTTTCTCTCCATTCACGATCATTAGATTCAAGTTCATCAAAGGACAGTTGTAGCCCATCTTTTACTTGAGAGAAGTTTGATGCCCCAACACCCAATAGGCGCACACCAATTGATAAATTAATAGTTTGGAGTAATGCAACCGTTTCACGAGCGATCACTTTCCCGCTATCTGTTGGGTTCGGAAGGGTTACTGATCTCACTAAAGTCGAGAAATCAGAAAGCCTCACCTTCAACGATAAGGTCCTAGCCAGGTTTTCAGAGCCTCTCAATCTCTTGCCAACCGAGTCAGAGAGTCTCGATATCTCTGAATGAACTCGTGACAAATCAAATAAATCATTAGTAAAAGTTTCTTCATTCGAAATTGATTTAGCTACATGCGTAGGTTCTACGCTTCGTTTATCAATACCAAACGACAGTCGGTGAAGATGTGCCCCTTGCACCTTGCCTAATGCATCCTTTAGAGCACTGAGCGGAAATGTTCGTAATTCTGAAACAGTAGTTATGCCTAATTGGGCCAAGCGCTTTACTGTAGCTGGCCCAACTCCCCATAGTGCCTCCACAGGCAACTTATCCAAGAAATCGATAACGCCATCAGGGTGGATAACCATAACACCGATTCCAGGAATTGGCCCAGACTCACTAGGTGAAGGTTTAGCTTCTTCAGTTGCTAATTTCGCCATAAATTTATTCGGAGCAATACCAACAGAGCACTTCAAACCTTGTTCGGACCAAATATTTTCTCTTATCGCTTTGGCTATTTCGACAGGAGTTCCATATAGTCGCTGACTTCCTCCAACATCCAAAAAAGCTTCATCGAGTGAAATGGGTTCAACGAGCGGGGTATATCTGTTAAAAATTTGCATAACTTTGTAACTAGTCGCTGCGTAATATGTATGGTCACCTGGAAGAAAAATTGCATCAGGGCAAAGCTTCTTTGCTCGAAAGGCAGGCATAGCCGAATGGATACCAAATGAACGTGCCTCATAAGAGGCCGCAGCCACTACTCCACGATTTCCCGCACCACCTACGACTACAGGTTTTCCAACAAGTTCTGGCCTGCGCACAAGCTCAGCAGAAACAAAGAAGGCATCCATGTCAATATGCATGATGTGTGAAGTTGAAATTTTTTTACTCATATCTAGGCACTGCTAAAGGTGGCCATTGAGATGGCGATCTCGCGGTAATTTCAAGCCTACGATATACCTTGCTGCGAGTCCATGATTCTCTTTAGATGACATAGCCACTGTTTAATTGAGAAAACTCCAAGTTCTAGGCAACAGATCCTTTATGATTAAAACATGCCTGATGAAATAATCCCAGAAGAGGGGGATTCCTCAGAACATAAAGAGTCTTCTATTGAGGTTATGCCCGAGTCAAAAATTGGAAAGCACGAAATAACCAATCTACCGGTCACCGCAACTCCAATGTCAGGTCCATCAAAACCTTCTCAAGCAATGGCATTCGGTTCGATACTTTTAGGTGGACTCTGCGGTGGGTTGATAGGTTTTGCATTCACAGATTTGCAATGCTCTAACAGTTGTACTGGCGCATCCGGAATTAGCGCCCTTATTGGGGCAATAGTTGGTGCTGGGGGCGTCGGAGTCGTCTCAATTCTTGCTTTACGCGCCATGAATGAATGGAGAAGCAAGTCAGAGCCTGAACCAAGTGCTAACTCTGACAAAGATGATCAGCAAGATCCTATAGATGATTAGCCATCATGAACTGCGCAATATAGCACTGGAGTGCGTTGCCACTGTTACATCTTCAATTGATAATCACTCCATAAATAAAGGACGAACTAACTTTAAAAACAAATCCTCTACCTCTGATTATGTCACTTCGCTTGATCGCCATATCGAGTTAGAAACCGTTCAGTTCATCAAAAGAAACCGACAGAACGACGGTATTCTTGGCGAGGAGGGCGCTACTAAATCTGGAACATCTGGAATTAGATGGATAATTGATCCGATTGATGGAACAAGTAACTTTGTATATGGAATTCCCTTTTTTAGTTTTTCTATTGCAGTTGAAGCTGAAGGCGATATTGTTGCTGGAGTTGTAGCAGACCTAAGCTCCAACGATATTTTCGATGCTGTCAAAGGCCACGGCTCAAGATGCAATACCGAGATAATCAGGGTGAACGATAATAACTCTCTTCAAAGTGCCCTAGTCGCAACAGGATTTAGTTACAAACCTGATAGAAGGAAACTCCAAGGGGGCATGCTGGAGCACATTCTTCCCAAAATTGGTGATATCCGTCGCTTCGGCTCTGCTGCTCTCGATCTTTGTTGGCTCGCTGCGGGGCGAGTTGACGCATTCTACGAAGAAGGTCTTAACCTATGGGATTACGCTGCAGGTAGTCTGATAGTTTCTGAAGCTGGCGGCACCGTTAAGACAATGAGCCTAACTAATGACATAAATCTCTTAACTGCTACAAATGCTCATCTGGATAAAGAATTTCAGAAATTAATAAATGATTCTCTGCAGCATTAGGTTAGGAATCCTTTCCTCTACCTACCAACGATCTTAATATTCACCTATGCTGTGCGTATGACTACAACGATTTTAGTTGTTGAGGACGATGAACGCATTCGTGCAGCAGTCCGATTGGCACTCCAAAATGAAGGATGGAATGTTCTGGATGCAGCAACCGGCGAAGAAGCTCTTCAAATTTTCCAGTCAGAAAAATGCGATATTCTCCTAATTGACATCATGTTACCTGGTATCGACGGATTTGAAGTTTGCCGCTCTATCAGAAAAGTTAGTGAAGTCCCCGTTGTAATGGTTACTGCAAGAGACGACACTCATGACGTTGTCGCCGGATTAGAAGCAGGAGCGGACGATTACTTAACCAAACCTTTCGCCCCTAAAGAACTTAGCGCCAGAATACGGGCACTTTTGAGGAGAGTTCGTCTCCCCTCCCCAGAATTGAGCAAACTTGAGTTCGGAGATCTAAAAATTCTTCCAGATCAGGGTCAAGTTATAGTAAGCGGTCAAACTATTCACCTAACTAGAACTGAGTTCCAATTGCTCGCTGAACTAGCCTCAATACCAGATCGCGTCTTCAGCAGAGATGAACTCCTTGAGCGAGTTTGGGGTAAGGACTACTTCGGCGATGGGAGATTAGTTGACGTTCACATCCGGAGACTACGAAAAAAAATTGAACCTGAAGATGCGCGTCCTCAATATGTAGTTACCGTTCGCGGTTTTGGTTATAAATTAAAGAGTGACTAAAAGTGAAATCGTCCAAACGGTCACTACGTATCCGGACAAGGCTCATTTTGACCTTCGGACTAAGCGCATTATTGATCACCAGTGGAATATCCGTGCTCACATACTTTCTTGTCCGAGGAAATCTAATTGAGAATAGGGACCAAAGCGCCCTGAGCGTCGCTTCAGTTAATGCGAGACAAGCTGAACGTAGAATATTTGAAGGAGCTACAGATAAAGCAGTAAGGGATTTTCTTTCAAACCTTCGAGGTGTTCGTGCAGAATCAACACCAGTATTAAGGCTTGAAACTGACTGGATTTCGGCTGATCCGGTAGTTTTCGCAGCTCCAGATAGTCTTGATGCGAAACTCTTAGAAATAGTAAATAACTCACCCGTAGACGGAGCAAAAATGAAATACCGTATGGGGAATGGTACACCTGTGCTTGTTGTTGGCTTTCCTTTAGTCACTCGGAATGCTCTTTATTTCGAGGCAACACCTCTTGACGACATTGAAGATACCCTTGACTCGCTAGCGAACATTCTAATGCTAGTAAGTGGTGGCGTGTTTATTTTCGGTATCGCCTTGGGCTTGTGGTCATCTAGAAGAGTCCTATTCCCTGTTGAAGAAGTAGGGCAGACAGCAAGAGCAATTGCAGTTGGCGACCTTTCAGCGCGTCTTGACGTTGGGAACGATCCCGATCTTGAGATGCTCGCATCAACATTTAATCAAATGGCTAATACTTTGGAACAGAGAATCCAAGCGGACGCTAAATTTGCAAGCAACGTATCACACGAGCTTCGGTCACCCTTAACTACCATCATGGCGTCTGTTGACGTCCTAAATAGCAACGCAGACTCGTTAGATGAAAATCCTAAACTTGCTCTTGATCTTTTGAATGCGGACCTAGATCGCTTTAAACAATTAGTTGAAGACCTTTTAGAAATCTCACGTTATGATGTCGGTGTCAACGCCCTAACACTAGAAAGATTTCTTATTGTTGAGTTCTTGGAAAGGGTAACCGAGCAGAGAAGTTCCGGACTAATAGATATTGATTTCCCATTTGAAATAAATGATATTCTTATAGAGGCTGATAAGAGACGGTTAGCACGGGTACTAAGCAATTTACTTGATAATGCCGATCATTACGCAGGAGGTGCCACCCGTATAGAGGTCCGAGTTGATGAGGACACACTGATACTTTCTGTTATTGACAATGGACCGGGGATTAGAAACGAAGAGCAGTCATCAATCTTTGAAAGGTTTGCGCGTGGTTCAGAAGGAAGTCGAAGAGGCTCCAGCACAGGGACTGGTTTGGGTTTATCGCTAGTAGCAGAGCATGTCAAACTTCATGGCGGATCTGTGGACGTTTTGAGCGCTAATTCTGACGGGAGTGGTTCAAGATTTACCGTTACTTTGCCAGGAGTAATTCGATGAGGCAGACCCCAATTCTTTTAGCACTGTTATTGTTTGTACCGATATCCTGCGGTGTGCCGGTGGATGACGAACCTGGGAAAGTCACCTCGCCATTGATTGATCGTGCTGAAATTACTGAAAGTGATTCAGCAGATGGGGAAAGCCGAAACGAATACATATACCTCTTTGATAAAGATAATAAACTATCGCCTGTCTTAAGAAAGGTCCCATCTGTTGACTTGAAAGTCACTGATCTAATAAACGAACTGACTGCTGACTTATTGCCAATTGAGCGCCAAGCAAACTTGAGCACTACAGTTCCGATAGGTTTATCCCTAACTGGAGTAACTCAAGATAACGATCTTGTGATTATCAACTTTGATGCGGGGGGCTTAGAGGTGATTGAAGGAGATGAACTTGCTAAAGCTCTAGCGCAGATTGTTTGGACTTTGACAGAAACTGGCGATTTGGATTCTATTATCATTTCAATAGAGGGAGAAATCAAAACATGGCCTACCCCTAATAGTGGGGACCAACAACTGTTAAGAAGAATTCAATTTATGAGTTATGCTCCTGAAGTCACGCTGGGAATCGCAGGGTAATAAATATAGAACGTCTTATTCACGAAACTAAAAGGATAAATGCAAAATGGAAGTAATACTTTCAATCGATGCTGGGACCACAGGAGTTAGATCCGTGCTGGTTGATAAGCAGGGGTCTATAGTTGAAAGCTCTTATCAAGAGTTCCCGCAATATTTTCCTCAATCCGGATATGTAGAGCATGACCCTATGGAAATTTGGGTAGCCATTGAACACACCATACGCGATGTTATTGAAAGATTTGGGTCGCAACCAGTCGCAATCGGAATAACAAATCAGCGGGAGACTATAGTTTGCTGGGATAAGAAAAGCTCAATTCCTCAATGTAATGCTCTTGTATGGCAGGATAGACGGACCTCTAAGAGGTGCACTCAATTACTGGAAGATGGTGTTCTCCCTTTAGTTAGGGAATCAACTGGGCTTGTTTTGGATCCTTACTTTTCAGCTACAAAAATTGAGTGGCTTATTGAAAATAAGATTCAACTATCTGAAGGAATTGCTTTCGGGACTATTGATAGTTGGATTCTGTGGAAATTAACAGATGGAGCGGTTTACGCTACTGATATCAGCAATGCGTCACGTACCATGCTCTTCAATATCCATGATTTATGTTGGGATGACGACCTACTTAAAATATTTGGAGTTTCAGCAAGTAATCTGCCGGAAGTTTTGCCTTCAAGTGGTCATTTCGGAACGACAATGAATCAATCAGTGCTCAATGCAGGAATTCCAATAACTGGAATTGCAGGTGACCAGCAAGCATCATTATTTGGACAAACAGGTTTTGCAGAGGGGGACGCAAAAAATACCTATGGCACAGGGTCTTTTGTTCTCCTAAATACCGGAAACTTATGCCCAGACCCTGTTGATGGTTTATTGAATACAATAGCCTGGTCGATCTCGGAGAATGGCAAGAATTCTGTGACATATGCTTTAGAGGGGTCAATTTTCTCAACAGGCTCTACCGTTCAGTGGCTACGTGATGGGCTGGAAATCATTAAAGAGGCATCAGAACTGGAAAGCCTTGCACTCAAATGCGATTCGACGGGCGGGCTATTTCTTGTTCCAGCTTTTACCGGTCTTGGTAGCCCATGGTGGGACCCGACAGCAAGAGGTACTCTAATCGGAATCACAAGAGGAACGGGTCGAAGCGAGATAGCACGTGCGGCGATTGAATCTATGGTTTTTCAAACTCGCGATGTGGTTGAGAGCATGAGAAGGGCCACTGGGAGATCTATAAAAAGTCTTAAAGTTGATGGCGGGGCTTCCGTAATGGACCTGATGCTACAACTACAGGCAAAACATTTGCAGGTCAATGTATCTAGACCAGTTTCGCATGAGACAACAGCTTTGGGCGCTGCATACCTGGCAGGACTTGCTCATGGGTTTTGGAAATCACTGGAAGAAATTGCTAGCCTTTGGACAGTTGAATTCACTGCCTGCCCAACAGAAATTACCGAAATAGATGAATTCGCATACCAGCAATGGTTACTTGCAGTTAAGCGAAGTTTGGAATGGGTTATTTAGGTTTAGAGTTCTGTAAGGGTGCTCTTAATCTGACGAATCGCTTGATTAGTTCTTTGTTCATTTTCTATTAAGGCGAACCGGACATACCCTTCCCCACCAGGTCCGAAACCGATACCGGGGGAAGTAGCAACTTTTGCTTCTTTGACAAGCCATGAAGCAAATTCGATCGAACCCATATGGCTATAAGGTTCAGGTATTTTTGCCCAAACAAACATGGTTCCGTCTGGTGGCTCAATTTCCCAACCTATCCTATTCAGCCCGTCGCAAAGACTATCTCGTCGATTTTGATATATGCTGTTCACTAATTTTGGGTGATCGGCTGCTTCGTTCATTGTGACAGTTGCAGCTATCTGTATTGGCTGAAATGTTCCGTAGTCTAAGTAAGATTTGAGTTTGGCGAGCGCGGCAATTACTTCGCTATTGCCCAACATGAAGGCAACACGCCAGCCAGCCATTGAAAATGATTTAGTCATTGAATAAAGCTCTACAGCGACGTCTTTCGCTCCTTCTGCTTCAAGAATTGACGGAGGCTGATAACCATCAAACCCTAAATCGGCATAGGCGAAATCGTGGACCAATAAAACGTCTTTTTCCTTTGCAAAGTCAACTACTCTTTGCATGAAGTCAAGATCAACACATGTTGTCGTAGGGTTGTGTGGGAAAGACAAAAGAATAACCTTTGGTTTGGGCCAACTGTATTCCCACCTTTCTTGCATTGAGCCGAAAAAGTCTGTTCCTGTCGATAGGGGGATTTCCCTGACTTCCGCTCCTGCGAAAAGCGGAGCGTAGAGGTGTATCGGGTAAGACGGAGAAGGGACGAGGACTGCATCTCCTGCCTGAACCAGTGCCCACATTAGATGTGAAAGCCCCTCTTTAGCGCCAATTGTATTAATTGCTTCTGTTTCAGGGTCAAGCTTTACCCCAAATTTATTCTCATATAGTTGACAAATAGCCTCGCGCAATTTAGGTAAACCACGACTGAGGGAGTATCTATGGTTGCGTGGATTTTGAGCTGCTTCACAGAGCTTTTCGACAGCGATCTCTGGAGACGGGAGGTCGGGATTGCCAAACCCGAAGTCCATTATGTCATCCCCATTTCTTCTTCCTTCAATCTTGAGGTCATTTATAATCGTGAAAACGTATGGGGGTAAATTAGTGATTCGCCTGAACTCCATGTGTTTAGGGTAACCGGTTCCAGCGTCTAGGGCACGAACCATTAAATATCTCTATTGAATTCTTTCTTGCGCTGACGCTATTAGCGCTGCTCCAAGAGCTCCGGCTTCATTTCCAAACATTCCGATCTTAATTTGGGTTAGCTTTTCGTTATCCCTGTGACCTAGTTTCCTGTAATAGGCTTGTTGTATCGCTTTCAGCAAGGGATCCCCTATAGAAGTAATTCCACCCGTAAGAATAATCATCTCTGGGTCTAGGATATGAGATAGGCTCCGGAATCCAATTGCTATTTTTTCGCCAAATTCAGTCAAGGTATCTTCGTAAGGAACTGTTTTTGTATTGTTCTTTGTAATGAGATTGCTTAGCTCAGCCCCAGAGGAATACTGCTCCCAACATCCATAATTCCCACATGGGCAAGGGCGTCCGTTCTCTTCTAATGTCATATGTCCAACTTCGCCCGCTAATCCGTAGGAACCTCGGAAAATTGAACCACCTAGGATTAGTCCAGCTCCGATACCTGTCCCGAATGAAACAACTAACAAATTCTCTATTCCTACCCCTGCTCCAATTTGGTGCTCAGCCCACGCAGAACAATTCGCATCGTTCTCTACGATCACTTGGGTTTGAATCTCCTCCTCAAGGATTTGCTTTAAGGGAAAATCAACAAAATCTGAAAGATTTGGTGATGACTTTATCACTCCCGTTGGCAGAACATGCCCTGCACAACCAACACCTATTGTTTCAATGGTCTTTGTGGTTTCCTTGATAAGATCTCTTGCTAATTTTACAATTACTGAAATAATCGCTTCTGGTTCATTAGAGTGCTCCTGTTGCTTCAGTGTTGAAGATGAGCCGTCCTCGTTTAGACGCAAAACACGCAGATTTGTTCCTCCGATATCAAATCCGAGGTTTGGCATCTAACAGTTCATGCAGTAGCAACAGAATCAATTCGCGCGCCTAACGCGTCAAGAGCGGCGCGAACAATACGTGATTCTGCTCTTCGCTTAACGAAACCTGGAATTAGAATCGCAAGATCAGCTGCGAGATGGTAGACAACTTCTGTTTTCATTCCATTCTCAACAGGTATGAATTCGTACTCACCTTCAATTTTTTTTGTAATGTCGCCCTCGATTTGCCTCCAAGCAATTCGGAGAGGGTTACTTCCATAGTAATAACGGAGTGTATAGGTAGTACTTCGACCCATCGCTGCAGCTCGGAATCTAACATCTCCTCCCAAACCAGTTTCATCTGATACTAGTATGGAGACAGATTTTATGTCTTCGGCCCATTCTGGGTAGCTTTCGAAATCGGTGATCACATCAAAGCATTGCTGTGGCGTTGCGTTTATGATTTTTCGTTGAGTTGCGTGATCACTCATATTAAATCTTTCGGTTGGGTCTTTTCTTGAATCTGCCATTCATGATAGCCCACATATTAAGGCTACCAAGGGCAAATAAAGATGCGAGGATCCCAAACGCAAAGTTAGTGCTAGATTGCATGGACGCGAGAAAAATACTTGCGATGACTTCTGTTGCAAGTGAGCCATAAAGGATTAGTTTTATTTTTTTCGGCGTACCGTGAGGAAGTTTGATTAAATCAATGGTTGTAATTATCTCGTATCTACTTTTTGAAAGTGATTGAGCGAATGCTCTCATCCCAAGTAGCACTCCGATAGAGAACATGGTTAAAGATACGATTACGTAAACTATCTCAAATGCTGACTGTATCGATGCAGCAACACCTGATAGCAAAAATAAAACGGTGGCTATTCCGGAAAATTTAACCAAATAGTCTGATTTGGCATAATTCATTTTTGGTTTAGCTCCTCAATTTCGCTTCAGCGCCAGAAGTGAATCATAAAATTCCATGGCGAGATTGTCATAAGAGAATTTTGTTTCGGCCCTTTGTCTGGATAGCTTTTTCATTTGTTCGTATCTAGTTTTATCATCGAGTATCTCACAGATCGCATTTTTCACGCTTCCTACATCCTTTGGGCTTGGTACTACTTTTCCTGTTCTTCCCTCTAGTACAGCCTCTCCTGCCCCCCCACTTTTGCCAGCAAGCTGAGGTATACCTGCTGCCGCAGCTTCTAAGAAAACAATCCCAAACCCCTCTTGTTCTAAACCTCCCCACCTAACCCTACAAAGCATAGAAAAAAGGTCAGCTAGTCCATAGAGGCTTGGTATTTCTGCATCTGGCACATGACCTAGGAAAGTCACTGGAGCTTTTTTCCGCCTGGCAATATTTTCTAGCCTTCTTTGGTCCCGCCCAGTTCCTGCTATGAGTAGCTTTAAACGAGGGCGGCTCGCCTGTAGGTCCGCACAGGCTTTAATAAGTACATCCATTCCTTTCCTAGGGACAAGCCTGCTTAAAGTGAGAATGACCTCATCCGATTCATTTAGGTCATATTTAGAACGAGCATGCACCCGCTGCTGAGGTGTTAATGGTTTGAAACGCTTTTCATCAACTCCAGGGGGAACAATGACTACAGGAAGCGATGTTTTTGCAGCCCTTTCAGCCTCTTCAGTTGAATATTGGCCAGCTGTTACTACCATCTGTGAATTGCGTAATACTTTACGTAATATTTGTTTAAGGACTGGAATTCTTCCAGGAATCGTAACCTCAGCTCCATGTAGTATGACACCGTAAGGTATTCCTACTTTTGGACCCAAAATTCCGACAGGAACCGCTGGGTCAAAAAGAACAAAATCTATGTTTCGCTCCTCGATGACTGATTGAATCTGCTTGGCTAGCTGTGGTGTTGGTAGCAGCACCCTCTGTTTGGTGCGAATAATTTTATGAGTCTGTTCGGAATCAAATGACTGGCAATTCTCATAAGGGGTGCACAAAACTGTTACTTCTTCTTGAGGCAATCTCCGGTAAATTTCCCAAAGATACGACTGTATCCCTCCTACTTTGGGGGGGTAATCGTTCGTAACTAGTAAATGATTCAACTCTTAACCTTTGGCGTTTAGTCTATTTGTCTAACTTGTAGCGCGAGTTCTCGCTGAACATCTTTAGATCCATCATTTTCCATGCCCATCAGTAGATTGGTCAATCCAAGTCGTTTTGCCGTCCATACGGCATAACTTCTCAACATCGAATCAGTGCTTTTCAAATAGTGAGAAACAATAGCCTGTACCTTCTTACTCTGAGCAGTCCCTATATTGCCCAGTACTAAAAGAGCATTTCTCCTTAAATATCGTGGGTCGCGTTGCGGTATGTACCACCGTCCATATTTCGATATGAGTGTTTCGTCGTCTTGCTCAAGAATATTGAGAATAGAGACTGTAGATCTGCTTCTTCTATTATTCAAGTTTTCTACTCGCTCTTCGTATTTGTTTATTGGACAAACATCTTGACAGTCATCACAACCGTACATCTTATCGCCCAACGCCTCTCTGAACTCTGGGGGAAAATCTTTGGGAGATTGCACTAACCAAGCTAGACAACGGTTACTGTCAATTACACCGGGAGAAATTATTGCTTCAGTAGGACAAGCATTTATACATTTTGTGCAGGACCCGCAATGTTCTTTTGCTGGGGTGCTAGGTTCGAAAATAGCGTTTGTCAGTATCGAACCGAGAACGAACCAGGAGCCTCTTTTAGGTATTAGAATATTTGCGTTTTTTCCATACCATCCGATCCCTGCGCGATATGCTGCTTCACGATCCACTAAAGCATTGTCATCTATCAAAATTATTGTTTTATACCCTTTGCTCTCTAGTTTCCCTGCAACCGCAGAAAGACCTTCTCGGAGTTTTTCATAATAATTTTCTTGAGCATAAAGTGCTATTCTGCCTTGCGGATCGCTTTTATCAATGGCTTCCTCTCGGGGTTTCCAATATGACTTTGCGCCGACTATGAGGGATTGTGCGTCTGGCATGGTAATTGCTGGTGTCGATGATCTGACTGGGTTCCGATACGTGAAATTCATTCCAGCGTGCAAACCTTGCTCTTTACGGGCTTTAAGTATCTCAAGCGTTTTACTGAACTGGTCAGCTTTTGCTATACCAAAAGCGTCAAGCCCATTTTCATAGCCGGTCTTTTCCAGCTCAGTAGCTTTAATAAAAGTTTGCACACTTTAATAATCGCAGATTGTTGAAGTTATGGAAACTATCAACCGGAGCTTCTGATACTAATGACGGGATTGCGTAGCTCTGGAAGGAGTCCTACTTTTGTCATTGATTTCATAGATTTCCATTCCTCAAGGCTTACGATCACTGCTGCTTTAGGATCTCTGTCACATATAAACGTGACTAAGCAGTCATCGCAAGAGTCCGTATTAGCAAGCGGGCATAATTCACAGTCAATGGAAAGGTATTTTTTACTCATGCGCCCAAAGTAACCTACGAGTGTGACAATTTATTTGGGAAGGTGGTTATTTATTTGATGGATTCTGTATTTCAACAACGTCAGCTCCGCTTTCGCACCATCGGCATTTCACTGACTCTATGTCCTCTTCGAGTATATTCTGATCTTCAATAGCTAACTTCCCGTCTGTCGTGAAGTGGTGGAACTCAGCTGTTCGTTGCATTCTGATAACATCGAATCGTGTCAAGTTTCCACACGCTTTACATCGGTACCGGTTGTTTGTGTTCATTTAAGAACCAGTCCTTGAGTGAAGGTTTGCAGTTCTTGAAGCTTTGATTTAGCTGCTCCGGAATCTATAGAAGAGCGAGCTCTTTCGATACCATCAACTAGATTTTCTGCTATTCCAGCCACAACTAACCCTGCGGCAGCATTTAGAACGATAATGTCACTTTTAGGTCCGCTTTCTCCATTTAGTACTTGAATTGCAATCTGTGCATTGTCTTGTGGATTGCCTCCGTAGATATTTTCCGGATTAACTGTTGTAATTCCAAGATCACGGGGATGGATTTCGGTTGTTTCGATCTTCTCTGGCGTAATAATATGAGCCAAGTTTGGTCCGGTTATTGAGAGTTCGTCCAAGCCGTTATGCCCGGTAACTACCATTCCCAAGTCCGTGCCAGTGCTTTGCAGGACTTTCGCCATCATCTTTGCAGTTTCAACGGATGGAACACCAACTACTTGTCTTTTAAGAAAAGCAGGATGAGAAAGCGGACCTAGGGTATTGAATATTGTAGGTACCCCTAGTTTCGCTCTTATTGGTCCCGCATATTTCATCGCTGGGTGAAAAGTTCTAGCGAAAGCGAAACCGAGACCAACCTCGTTTACGCAACTTTCTACATGATCAGGCGTGAGCGTTGCTGAAATACCTAGTTCATCAAGCAAATCAAATGAACCTGAAGTTGATGAAGCTCTTTTGTTTCCGTGCTTGCAGACTGTAGCCCCAGCCCCTGATGCGACAAAAGACGCTATTGTTGACACGTTTAGTGCTGCTTCCCTTCCCATTTGGGATCCCCCTGCACCAACTAGGTCGATTGTTTCTTCGGGGCAGTGCAATCTAATGCAAGATTCTCTCATTGCCTTCACGAAACCAGTAACCTCTTGATCCGTAGCTCCTTTTTGATTCAACGCGAGCAGGAATAATTCCAAGTCTTTGTCGTCAACATCGCCTTGAAGTATTGACATGAGCCCAAGTTGGGAGAGTTCGCTTGTTAGATTTTGACCGGAATCAATACTTTCAAGAATCTTAGCAAAATTGAATGGTTTACTTTCAAAGGGCATATGTCCTAATTTAGGCTAACGCCTTTCTTAGTTTGTGGATTCTTTAAGCTCTGTTCTGATTAGTCAGAAACTTTTGTCAACGTGTTCGCGTCTGTGTGGTGAAGGAGTTCTTCCTGAATAGCCATTTTAAGAACCGAATCTTCCTCATAGGACCACTCGCTTTCGCCAAGAGTGATGTCAACTTTGTACTCTACTGTTGAAGCGTTTTGAGCAAGGTACTTATTCTCAAGGATTCCATAATTCGTTGAACCCAGTTCTGCAGTCATGGTGAAAGAAGTAGCATCAGGCTCACATGTTCCTCCTGCGATGACAACTGTTCCTCTTGGCACCATAAAGCATCTCATGATCTGTTTTTCGGCTGGGTCGTAGAGCCAATAACCTACTTCTGTATGAAAGGGGTCTTGATCTAATTCGTCTGATCGCCATGCCGCCATCCGGTAATCTAGTCCGTATAGGTGCTGGTTTCCGTTATCTACAGGTCCGAAGGTTGAGAATGTTACTCTCTCGAAGTAGCTTGTATCTCCAGTTTCTTGTTCCTCGTTATGGTACGAGAAGTCCATTCCTTTGTGGCCTTCCCAAGTACCGACCATGGAAAGCAACGGTCCAAAATTCTCAACGGTTAGGTCTTCAGGTGCGGTCATGTATATCTCCTATTTGTGTCTGTGTATAACAAAGCCTTACTTAGAAAATTAGCACTTTAAATGGAAAGATATAACTTGGGAGGAAACTTTCTTTTGATTTTAAAAGTAATCGCTTGTCGTAGCGTAAGGTTGCCCTTTTGTGTTTTACCAGACAAACTGATATTGGTGAGTTGGCCGGATGGTCGCAGCGCAACTAGTTGTGCTGAGGAAGGTCGGGGCTCCTATGAACAAAACGCTGACGAGAGTCAGGATGGAGTGATCTATCGATAAGGGCAGCAGAAAGTAAACCGCCGATGGCCTTCATGGCACAGGTAAGGGTGAAACGGTGCGGTAAGAGCGCACCAGCATCTGAAGTGATTTAGATGGCTAGGTAACCTCCGTTTGGAGCAAGGTCAAGTGTGGAACATGGGTCGTTCATCCCAATTGCTAGAGATGGTGATAGTTCCCAGGTGGACCGCAAAGATGGATGATCGTCAAGGAAACAATTGGAAACAATCTTCTGAACAGACCCCCGCCTATAGGCCAACTCACCTGATTTATAATTTGTTAGGAGTGGTGCTTAAGAAAGTCAATGACTGCTTTGTTTGTGCTCTCTAGCAACTCTGGACTTTTCCATTTCTCAATTAGTGTTGCGTTTGGGGCAAGCTCAGCAATTTTTCTTGAGATGGACTGTGGATGGTAGAGGTCATCTCCCATCAAGATTAATAATGGGTTTTTAATGCTGGAAACTTCTTCTTCGGTTGCGGTTATAAGAAAGTCACCATCCCACATGTTGCTTTTGAACTTCGCCATAGTTTCAGCTGTGGGCCCAGATTGCTGATTAATTATCTCACCAGCCCAGTCATCAAACATTTCATAGAAAGCTTGCCTATTCTGATCAATACCTACTGGTTGCAACAGTACCGCTGACTTAAATCTCTCGGGATAGGTTTTGAGTAGGTTTACAATGAATGGCCCCCCAATACACATGCCTACGAGGTGGCACTCCTCTACCTGCAGGTGGTCTAGTAAAGAAACCTGATCCTCTTTATAAGTGTCCCAGTTGTCGTCTTTCGTAATGGGAGCAGTTGAGGCCCCTGCATTGCGTTGATCCATACCAATTAGTTCAAATTGATTTTGAAGCTTTTCTCTTGGGTTCCATAACATATTATTCCAGAAGTTATTCGCTGAGCGCATTCCTCCAGGAGCGAGCAGAAGAATTGGGTGTCCATCTCCTTCTCTTTCGAACGATATAGTCGCTTGCCCTTGTTTGTAGGATTCCATCAACTTCTCCTTTGGTCGTATTTATTTCTTTTGAGATTATTTCTTAGCTAGCATGTATGCGCTTGCTATGCCCAGTGAAGATGCGGCTACCACAGCTCCAGTAAATGAATAAT
>PATL01000034.1 GCA_002713605.1 bacterium | reverse complement strand
GAAGCTTCATTCCGAGATGCTAAAAAAAGTTTTTCAAAGTCTCCATAGTCCTCTTTGACTGCAAACCGAGCTGACTCAAATCCAGACATATATAGATTCTTTCTCCTGCATTACATTTCTGCACCACAGTTTGGGCAAGCTCCTTCTTCATCTATTGCCTTTTGAGAGACTAAGGTGAAGCAACTCTGGCATAGGACTTCATCGTCTTTGGCCGACAAAGGCTCATCTGAATCTGAATTTTCGCTTGAATTAATTTGGGAATCGTTACTCTCTTCGTCAGCTTCGTCGTCATCGGCTGCGATCCTCTCTTGAAGAATAGACGAGAGATCAGCTTCTACTTCGTCGTCCTCGTCGTCCTCTTCTGACTCTGCAACTTCTTCTAAAGATGCATCTTCTTCAAATTCTTCGTCGCCATCATCATCATCAAATATCTCACCGTCTTCAACGTCCTCAATGGCATCGTCTTCTGGGTCAACACCCTCAAGGTCAGCTTCAGCGTCTTCATATTCTTCTTCAAGTTCTGATTTTTCTTCAGCCACCTTACTTCCTTACAAATAGGCTATTTAACGAGGACTATAGAGCCTTTATCGCCAATAGGGGTGTTAATTCCAAACTTTTATTTTGTTGATTGGCGCTTTTCTTGAGCTCTTCGTTCACTTTGCAGTCTCTCAAGGTCAGTTTCATCTGTGTGGTCAACAAATTTCATCATTTCGGAAATTACGGTGTGTCCAGCTTCTTCAGCTATTAGCCTATGCATTTCTTGCCCTACTTCACGATACGAGGGGTGCCCCTGAGGAGTTGTTCTAAGTTCAATTAAATGCATGGCTGATCTAGCGTTTATGTTCATATTGAATCGAATTTTATATGCCAAATTTATGGCATACGAGGCCTGATAAGGGAAATCATCAACTAGCAAGTCATATAGCGCTGCAGAACGCTCCATAGCCTCCTCGTAAACTGACCCCATACCTGCTGCGTTCACGAGTGGAGAAGATATGTAGCCATGATGAGGGCTGAGGTTCTGCCAGTCCATAGATAGCATTCGATGCCGCTGGAGATCCCTAAAGGCACCATAATCGACCAGGACGTCAAATCTGTAAAATGGGCGCTCAAGAGCGCGACCTGGTTTATGTCGCCTGTTACGTCTATCGCCAACATATGCTCTGGCAACTGCCATTCGATCTTCGTGGTTCATCCCAGCTACTCGTCTTTCAAGTTGATCCTCTGACATTGTTGAATGAGGGTACATCATGGAAGCAACCATTTTCACTTCGCCCTCTGGATCAAAATCTACCAGTCTGACGGTCGGCGAAGGGTCAACAATTGATCCTTCAGGCAATAATGCTGCTACTACGTCCGCAGTGTCTTCACGTGTCTCCTGCAAATATTCGCTCCAAACTACTCCCCTGTCTTCTCTGTCTACTCTTTCAAGGAAAGATGGAATCACTTTCCTTAACTCTCGGAGCATAAGGTCTGCATAGTATCTTGACTCAGGTAAAGGATGAGATCTCATTCTTAGGAGTAGTGCTTCATATGCTTGACCAGTTCCATAAATTCCGACATTTGATAGAGAAGCCGCAGGCAAAAGTCCTCGAAGAGCATCAAAAGCTTTTGCCTTTACTGCTTGCCGGTAAACAAAGTCGCCATCATCAGGGTGTTTAGGAAATTGCTCTCGAACAAAATCCTGCATTTGAGGAACGAGATGTGCATAGGTGTCAAATATCCGATCCATGTCTCCTATATATCTGGCCCCAAAGCTGGATTCCATGATTTCGGGATCTCGGTAATACCTATATCTGCCACCGAAACGTGAGTCATATGAAATGTAGCGGGTGGATTGCTCGAGGTAACTCATCAATCTTCCCCATTCAAGTACTTTTGTTAGGAGATTTGAAGCTTGTTCGCATGCTAGGTGGACACCGCCTAATTGAGCAACGGAGTCGTCGCCATATTCGAAAAATATTCTGTGATAAAGTTTTTCAGCATGCTCAAGACCGATAGTAGCGTCAATAGAGGCATCGCCAGAGATGTCTAAGTCTCCTAGAAATTCGTCCAGGAAAAGACGTCGTAAACTTTTTGCTGAACGACTGTATCGAGCAAATAGAGCTCCCTTAACGACTTCTGGTAGATTGACAAGAGCAAACACTGGCTGGTCCAGATTCGTGAAGTATCTCCGAAGGACATCTGATTCTTCTGTTGTCCAATCTTCAGCAATGTAAACACTCACGACATCTGAGATTAGGCTTTATCTAGATCGAATATGTGGAGGGGGGCAAAATTATTATTAAAGCAGTACCACTGCAATTGCGTGAGGGATGACTGAGACAGAGACTTCATTACTATACGATATTTTTTTTCCGTCGATAACAACTTTTCTTTTCCCTCTTTCATTAATCTTATAGGTTCTTTTCTTTGAAGTTTTAATATGCGGATGCGGGAGGTGGTCTCCACTAGTCGATCGTTTATACGCCTTCAGTGATTGCCGGAACGAGAGTGAGAATTCGACAATGTCTAGCAATCCATCTGCTGGGTGACTCTTAGGTGAGATCCGCCTGTGGCCAATGATTGGTGAATTGATTACCCAAATCGTGTACCAAGGCTTGAGTGGCTTTGATATCTTGCAATAACTAGCAAATAGGTAGTTTGATTGACCAATGACAAGCTGCCCGAGATCTAGTTTTAAGCCGATAGTTCCCTTATTGCTTTCTCTCTCACCCAGTCCTCGGCCTCCAAGGGATTCGTATAGGTCACCACCTTGAAGTCCGATTAAACTTTCTCCGCTCTCATAAAGTGCAATTATTTCCTTTTCATTCGAAGCAACTTTTAACTTAGGGGATATTTCGGTTATGAATTGCCAGTTTCCAAGGTAGTCAGCTCTGTTGTTACGTTCAGGCATTAGATTTAGCTTTTTTGAGATTTCTCTTTCTTAACCAGCCGTAAACTATTGAGAATTCATATAGTCCATACATTGGTATGGCCAAAGCGAGTAGCGAGATTGGATCACCACTTGGAGTTATGACTGCGACGACTATAACAATTATGACAACTGCATAGCGCCACTGACGCCTTAACATCTCATATTGAAGCAAATTTAAGCGTTGCAATGTGATTAGAACCACAGGAAGCTGAAATCCAATACCAAAAGCCAGCATCATTTTTATTATGAACGTGATGTAGGCCTTCGCTCTAAATTCTGTAACGAGGTCCGTGCCGCCAATTGTTACTAGGAAATCTAATGCTCTGGGAAGCGTCGCAAAGGCCAGATAGCACCCAAACGCGAATAGTGACGCACCGAAACCGACCATTATTATCCCGTGACGCTTTTCATTACGATGCAAGCCTGGACTGATGAATTTCCAAAATTGCCATAATATAAACGGAAAGGCAAGAATGATACCTGAATATGCGGCGACCATAAAGCGTGTGTTTAAACCCTCTAGAGGTTCATCAACGCGAAGCGTGCAATCTCTTTCCAGAGTGTCGCAATAAGGTTGCAAGATAAAATCTAGTATCAATGGGTAAAGAATCCAGCCGGCAACTCCGGCGAGCGCTGTAGCTACAAGAGCACGAATTATTCTTGTTCGCAACTCACCGAGATGTTCAAGGACTCTCATTCGTCCCTCAGGATTACCTTTCTTCGTCAACATCTGATTCTCCATTTACTGGCTTTGAAAGTAGATCCATGCTCGAAGTGCTGTCAATCTCGTTTGACTCCTCTCGTATGAGCTCTTTGCCTCTTTCACGAGCCGCTTCCTCAATCGGGTCGTCAAAGGAATTTCGGATCTCATCTTGGAAGCTTTGATTAAACCGCCGAATTGTTGCCGCCAGCCTTCCTAAGGTGTTGGCAACTTCGGGGAGTTTAGAAGGGCCAATAAAAATTACTGTGACCAGAATGATGATCAGAAGCTCGCCGCCACCTATGTTAAACACAATTAAAGAGTACCCAAATGTGCCTATTTCACAACAATCCTACAAAAGTTTAAGGCTTCCCAATGGCCAAATTCGGATAAATGCCCGCCCGACAATATCGTCTGTATTTACTGGCCCAAAATATCTTGAGTCTCGAGATCCAGATCTGTTATCCCCCATAACGAAAATGAAATTTTCTGGAATAAGGCAAGTATTTGCTTCAGATTGCGGACAAAGATCTTTAAATGCAAAACCTTGAGTGGTAACTCCTTCAGCTAAATAGGGTTCAACCAGCAATTTGCGGTCTTTTCCCCCTCTTTCAGTTATGAATATCTCGCCATCTGATATCTCAATTATCTCTCCTTCTGTTGCAACTACTCTCTTTATTAAGTCTATTTGATTGCTTGTCCCAACTTCAGTTCGTTTAAATACAACAAGATCTCCCCTGCTTACTTCTCCAAATTCATAGCTGAGTTTGTTAACGAGTACCCTGTCTCCTATCTGTAGCGCTGGCGTCATGGAGGATGAGGGTATGTAGTATGCCTGCATTAAAAATGTTTTGATAAGGAAAGCAACCAGTAATGCTCCAACGATTACTGCAAGCCATTCAATTGTCTTCTTAACAGATTTTATTGACTTCTCTTCGTTAATTTCTTCAAGTGCCTCGGCGCTATTGAAACTTTGATTCTCATCTGGGTACGGGTAATGTTCATAGCTTTCTATGTCTTTAGTCAGACTGTGTTCATCTTCATTGTCTTCGTTGTAATTTCGTTTTTTAGTCAGTTCTTCGTTATATCCGTAAGAACTATTTAACGCACGACTGACGACATCTTCTACCCAGTCAGATTCATTATTTTCAGAATTTTGATCTTCTTTACTCATTCAAACCATATCTATCAAGAATTCGTTTCGCTAAGTTGTATCCAGCATCAGTGTCAACATTGGGTGCCGCTTTAACCAGTATCGTCTCTGGGTCTAATTGCAATAAAAGTCGACCCAACCATATGTTGGAAGACACTGGAAGAGTTACTTCAATCATATTACCCTGTTTTTCAATTACAGAAGTAGTTGGATATTTAGAGATAATCCAGCTATCTGTTTCTTTGATCAGTAAAGTCGCCCATCCTTCCGAAGAGAACTGGAACTCAAGGTGAATGGGGTTACGAGCAGATTCAGCTTCTAGGCTCTCCAAAAACTCTATGTCTATATTCTCATCAGAGATTTCTGCATGAATGATTCTGTCCATGCGAAAGGTTCTCATGTCACACGCCATGTCGCAATAAGCTCTCAGGTAGAGATACCTGTCGTTTATCCCCAAACCTAGTGGCTGAATGATTCTCTCACTTGAGTAGTCTTCATTAAATGAGTAATAACTGATAAACATTTTTTTTCTGTTTAGCAATGATTCATTAGCTATTGAATAGACTTCGGTATCCCTGACACCGGGGTCTACGACAACTTGATCTTGAGTCGCTCCAATACAGTTTGCTACTTTTTCCAAAGCAGTCGCCAGCGATGAATGAGCTGGATTGTCATCAGTTAATTCTAAAAGCATCTTTCCCTTAGCTAGTAAGGAGAAAGCTTCCGAATAAGTTAGATTCAATGGTCGTGCGAGATAATTTGCTTGGCTAATCCAAACTTCGTCGTCTTGAAGATTAATTTCAATCAAGTTGTCCGGTGTATGTGGGTGGGGTCCGACAAAGAATAATATCTTTGTCAGATCATTTAGAAGTGTTTCACGAGGATACTGAAACCGATTTACCAATTCATCAAGCGTTGCCCCGTTATGCTCTATCAGCCAAGGGACCATTGAAACTAAACGTTCAAGCCTTTCGGTAGCTTTAAGCATTATTTTCCTCGTAAGAGTTCTGAAGGTGCTTTATACGTTCAATTAGCTTTTCTTTAAGAAAATGTGGTTCGAGTATTTCAGCATGATCCAATAAGAGTAGAACTCTGTTGATAAAGGATTCATAATTCTTTACGGTGAATGCTGCGACTCCATCTCCATCTGTATTTATCGTTACTGGTATATCAAGATTGCTTTTCACCCATGAAATATGTGATTTATCAATTAGGACTTTAGCTATAACTTCGACATCATCACCGTAGGAGAAATACGAAAAGTCGGCTCCAGAGAGCGAATCAGGTAAAACATATTCGTCTGGAATATCTCCGATAGATAGACCCTGAATTCGGTCAGTTCTAAAAGATTTAACTGAACCAGTTTCAATTTCTCTTCCTGTCAAATACCAATGTTCACCTTTAAATTGAAGAAGATAGGGCTCCAAGGTCCTATCTTTAGAAGAATAAGAAAAAGAAGCTTTTTTCTTTTCGGAAAGAGCTTCAAAAAGTCTATTAAATACGTCAGGGTCGCCGATCGACGCTGAGGTGCCATAATCCACTCCCTGCTTTGAGTATCCTCCTAGCTTTCTTAGTGCTTCTTCTTCAGTTAGTTCACCTAAAAGATGAATGCTATTAGATGCATAATTAAGTTGTGACAGTTCCTCGTCAGTTAGATCAAGATCAGGTAGGTAATATTTTTTGTTATCAAGAAAGTATGCTTCCGCTGATTTTCCGGAAGACCCAACTGAAATTACATCTAAGGGAACTCCCATATCCTTTAATGCCGCTTTGTCTCTACTAAATTGTTTCCTGAAGGCAACAAGATTGTCAGGATACATATTTATTTTTCTTCTTAACTCTTCGGCGGTTTGTGGTGTTGATGCGTTAAGCAATTCGGCGAGAAGCTTTAAGATTCTCTCTAGTTTTTCTGCTGCCATAACTTTACGGTAACTCTAATCTACGTTTGCTAGAGGCTTTCAATTAGTTTTTCTACCCTTTCATCGCTAGATGCGAAAGGGTCCTTACATAAAACAGTCCTTTGTGCTTGGTCATTTAACTTTAAATGAACCCAATCCACTGTATAGTCACGATTCTGTTCCTTCGCGCGCTTTATAAAATCTCCTCTTAGCTTTGCTCTTGTAGTTTGAGGTGGAGTTGTAACAGCATGAACAATATCTTTATCGCTGCAGACTCTTTCTACCAAACCAGATTGTTGCATTAAATAGAATAAGCCTCTAGATCGATCCACATCATGGTACTGCAAGTCAAGCAACGCAATCTTGGGATCAGACAAATCAAGCGAATGCTTTCCTTTATATCTATCTATTAAATGAAATTTTGCAACCCAATCGCATTCTCGATGTAGCTGAAATGGGTCTCTTTTGAGTCCATTTAAGCAATGTTCCCACATCGTTAGTACTTGTCTCTCTTCATCTGAGAGTTCACGTCTTTCGGAAAATTTTATCGCCTTTTCTAAAAATTCAGATTGTATGTCTAAGGCACTTAGCTCTCGGCCATTTGCTAAACGCACTTTTCTCTTACATGTAAAATCTTGGCTTATTTCTCGTATGGCTCGTATAGGATTTTCGAGCGTCAGGTCACCCATTACTACTGTTCGTTCCTCGAGCATCCGGAGAACAAGCGAAGCTGATCCAATCTTCAGAAAGGATGCATATTCGCTCATGTTAGAGTCACCTACTATTACGTGAAGTCGTTTATACCTATCTGCATCGGCATGGGGTTCATCTCGAGTATTTATTATTGGCCTGCTTCTAGTTGTAGCACTTGAGATACCTTCCCATATATGCTCTGCTCTTTGACTAATACAATACGTTGCACCTCTTGCAGTATGTAGTACTTTGCCAGCACCAGAATAAATCTGTCTACTCACAAAAAATGGGATAAGTACTTGGTCGTAATGAGATATATCTTCGCTTCGGGTGGTGCAATAGTTTTCATGTGAACCATATGAATTTCCTGCTGAATCAGTATTATTTTTGAAAAGATAGAGGCGGCCGTCTATCCCTTCTTCTTCTAGACGTTTTTCGGCATTTTGTAGGAGTTGTTCAAGTATTCTCTCTCCTGCCTTATCATGTGCCACCACGTCATATACCGAATCACATTCTGGTGTGGCATATTCCGGATGGGAGCCGACATCTAGATACAATCTAGAACCATTTTCTAGAAACACATTACTGCTTCGACCCCAAGCAACCACTCTTCTGAACATGTAACGCGCAACTTCATCTGGGCTCAAACGTCGTTGTCCGTTAGAGGAGACACAAGTTACCCCATATTCACTTTCTATTCCAAAGATACGGCGTTCCATCAAGTCTCCATTTCATACGCTAGATGAAATTTTCAAGATTTGTATAGCGGAATGCTAATTGATCAGATCTTGAATTTCTGAGGTGGCTATGCGACGGAATGCTCTTCGGCCATTTTTAATTGAAAGTTCTGCCACTTCCAAGTCATCTGGCTCAATATCATGCTCTCCTGCGGTTAGAGCATCGATACAGACATTTAAGGATTTCTTTAGTGGCATATTATCCTTATATAAGGTTTGAAATCTTTCAAAAATTGCTTCGCTTTCACCACCTAGAACGGCGAATGAACTTTCATCTTTGACAGTACCATCGTAGAGAATATGGAACATTTGATTCCGAAGATTCTCACCTTCGAAGTCTACTTCCGCTACAAGTATTTCTACTTCCATGGGTTTCATCTCGTGAGTAAAAATGTGTCCGAGCATCTGGGCATATTGATTTGCAAGGCTTCTAGCATCAACGTCGTCACGACTGAAAGAGTATCCCTTTAAGTCAGCATGTCGTACTCCAGCAATTCTTAATTGATCAAATTCGTTGTATTTCCCTACACCCGCGAATGCTATTCGATCATAAATCTCACTTACCTTATGCAAAGTATTTGAGGGGTTCTCGGCCACAATTAATATGCCTTTTTTAAAGGAGGCAGCAATTAAAGCTCTACCTCTAGCAATGCCCTTCCGTGCATAATCAGCACGATCTTCCATCATTTGTTCGGGGCTCACATAAAACGGCATGCTCATTGTAGATCCTCGTTGCGCGAAATACGATTTTCAATAATCCTATTGAATATTAATGACACATCGGAATGAGTCATGGGTGAGTATCCATCTTCTGTTATTAATGAAATAGTTGGGAATACATCCCGTATCAAGTCCGGGCCGCCTGTCGCAGAGTCTTCCTCTGATGCTTCAAATATTGCGTTTGCAGCTAATTCGGTTGCATCAGATGATGACAATTCTGCTTTAAAACCTAATTTGATTACTGTTGTCGCATGTAAGCTTCCAGAACCTGTAGTGGCAAAGGATTTCTCCTCGTACCGACCTCCTGTTACGTCATATTGAAATATCCTTCCAATCTTTTCTCTTGTATCAAAGCCAGCGAATAACGGAATCACTAACATTCCTTGCATAGCTGCTGGAAGGTTTTGACGTATCATGGAGCTCAGCTGATTTGCCTTTCCTTCAAGTGAGAGCGATTTCCCCTCTACCTTTTAATAATGCTCTAGTTGAAGCTGAAATAGCTTCACCATCTCTATCGCAGGACCTGCGGCTCCAGAAATAGCAACTCCGGAGTAGGTATCAGACTGAAATACTTTATCTAACGTTCGGTGACTTATGTGGTGACCACTTGTAGCACGACGGTCTCCTGCGAGGACAACGCCGTCTTTGAATTTGATAGCAACACATGTTGTCCCATGCGCAAGGTTCTCAAGTGGATGTTGCACCGTAAGAGGTGCAATTTCATATTCTTTTATAAGAGCCGCAAAGTTTGGACCCGGATCGTCTTTAGTTGAAAAGCTAGGCAATGTCACACTTCAATGGTACCTGCAAGGAGGCGTGTCAACTACTGCCCACCCTTTTGCACATATGATTTAACAAATTCTTCTGCGTTAGTTTCCAACACGGAATCTATCTCATCTAATAGCCCGTCTAATTCGCTCGTAAGCTCAGAGTTCGCTTGATTCTGGCTTGTTTCGTCTTCGTTAAGCGACGTGTCTGAATCCTGATCAGGTATCTGATCTTTTGAATATTCTTGTTCAGCCATGTTTGCTCCTAGAGTAAGATATTAGCCCTTATAAAGACGTTAGTCATTTATTAGATGACTCTATTTCTGCTATCAATTCGTTAGGAGAAGTTACTCGCCCTAATAATGATCTAACTTTTTCTAAAGATCCTTCACTTGGGTCAAGGATTGGAATTCGTTTAAGATGATCACCTTCCAATCGAAATACCAGCGAGTCCCAATTAGCTGAAACTATTGAGTCAGGCCATTTTTGCAGACACATACCTCGAAAGTAAGCTCTTGTTTCTTCTGGAGGGCTATCAATTCCTTTAGTAATTTCACTATCAGTAATCAATTTTTTTAAACCAATAATTTCAGATATTCTCTTTTTCTGCCTTACATCGTGATACTGCAAGGCAAGCAATCGTACTCTTGGGTCAAATACAGATGTATTATTCCGGTTGGCAAAACTTTCAATTAAGAGTCTTTTTGCAATCCAATCTATTTCTGAACGGAGACTTTCAGGGTTCTCCTCTAAACCTGTCAATATTTTTTCCCAAGTACTTATAATTTTATTGGCAACTTCTCCCCCAGTGAATTCTCCTCCACCCTTTTCGATATATGCCGAAGCGGAATTAAGAATCTCCCACTGTGCTTCTAACGCTGTGATAGTTGATCCGTCATTCACCAATAGCTGTTTTTTTAATGTTAGATCGTGTGAAACTTCTTTAATACTCCGGACTGGATTGTCGAAGACGATTCTTTTGCTCAGAAAGCTATCTTCAATCATTGCGAGTAATATTGATGTCGATCCTACTTTCAAAAATGTTGCGGTTTCACTCATATTTGCATCGCCACAGATAACGTGAAGGCGCCTATATTTTGTAGCATCTGCGTGCGGTTCATCTCTAGTATTTATGATGGGACGTTTTAAAGTCGTCTCCAAACCGACTTCTTCTTCAAAGAAATCTGCGCGCTGAGTTAATTGATACTTAATTGAATTTGAATCGATTCCAGTAGCTTCGACGCCGATTTTGCCCGAACCTGTGAAAATCTGCCTGGTGATAAAGTGTGTCGTAGCGTGGCAAATGATGTCTCCGAATGGGGTAAGCCTATCGACTAAGTAGTTCTCATGGCAGCCATATGAGTTTCCTTTTCCATCTGAATTGTCTTTGTAAACGATAATTTCCTCTTCAAGAGGAAGAGCCTCGTTCGCAAGAGACATCGCTTTTTCAAGAATTTTCTCCCCACTACGATCGTATTTAACTACCTGGAAAGCGTCAATGCATTCGGGAGTGGAGATTTCTGGATGCGCATGGTCTACGTAAAATCTTGCGCCGTTCTCTAATACTGCGTTAACAAGATGGGTCTCCACTAGAGGCGGTAAAGACCCTATAGGGGCTAAGCCCCTTGCATCGTTATCCGGCGTCTCATCGTTGAAATCCCATTCTACTGTGTATGCAACTCCGCCTTTTGTAGATAATTCAGCTTGTTTCGCATAAGCATTTACTAACACTGATGAAGCATGTATTGGATTTTGTTCATCAAGTTTTGGTTGAATTATTGCGTATTCAGTTTCTATGCCGCAGATCTTGGGGATGGCCATTTATAAATATTGACCTGAAATTGTTTGAGTGCTTTCTGGATTCATGTCAGCATTTAATAAGGGTCTGATCATTGATATCCGCTCGCCTTTCTTTCCAGAAATCTTTGCCCAGTCATCGGGGTTTGTTGTATTTGGCAAATCTTCATGTTCACTGAACTCTTCTCTTACGGAACGCATCAAATCATCAAATGTGAGGCCTTTCTCGTCTGTCTCAATGAATCTTTTGATCGCATGTTTTTTCGATCTACGTACTATGTTTTCAATCATGGCTCCTGAGGCAAAATCTTTAAAATGCATGATTTGTTTGTCTCCATTTTGATAAGTAACCTCGAGAAATTCGTTACGCTCTTCTGTGGCATACATTTCTTCGACTACCTTTTCAGTCATTACACGTATTGCTTTATCAATGTCACCTCCGCCTAGGTCTTCGATACAACTGGCGGAGATAGGAATATCTGAGTTTAGGTATTGTTCAAAAATTGCAATTGCTGAATCATGGTCTGGTCGGTCTATTCTTATCTTTATGTCTAGCCTTCCTGGTCTTAAGATAGCTGGATCAATAAGGTCCTCTCTGTTGGAAGCTCCTATAACGATTACATTGTTGAGTTCCTCGACTCCATCTAGTTCTGCTAGCAATTGGGGAACGATAGTTGATTCCATGTCCGAGCTTATTCCGCTTCCTCTAATTCGATAGAGAGATTCCATTTCGTCAAAGAAAATTACTACTGGATGCCCGTCTTTTGATTTATCTCTTGCTTCTTCAAAGATAACTCGGATTTGCCGTTCAGTTTCACCAACATACTTGTTAAGCAATTCGGGACCCTTAATATTGAAGAAATAACTTTTAATAGTTTTATCTGGTTGTTCGCTTAAAGATTTGGTAGCTAGGGAATTAGCGATTGCCTTGGCTATAAGCGTTTTTCCACAACCTGGTGGACCGTATAGCAATATTCCTCGCGGGGTAGGCAGTTTGTGTTCTGAGAATAGTTCCGGATAAAGAAAAGGCAACTCAACCGCATCTCGGATTAGTTCGATTTTTTCATCCAACCCGCCAATATCCTCGTAAGTGATATCAGGTACTTCGTATGTAAGGTGTTTCTGGCTTTCTGGGTTATTTACCACTTCCACCACCACGTTAGTTTTGCTTGCTACGAGTAAAGAAGCCCCAGGCTTCAACTCATTTCCTTTAATCTCATTAGCCAAGTTCATGATCATTTCTTGATCAGCTCTACCTTTTACAAGCGCTCGATTACTTTCTGTAAGAACTTCGATGAGGGTGACGATTTCTCCTAAATTTTCCGTATTCCGATGAAGTACGACATTTAGTGATTCGTTTAATGCAACTTCGTCGCCTTCAAGTAGATCCGAGATACTGATATCAGGGTGAAGATTCACTCGTAGTTTTTTGCCGTTGGAATCGACATCAACTGTGCCATCTTCGTTTGCTTTTAAGAAAGTACCGTACCCTATCGGAGGTTGGCTTAGCTTAGCTACTTCAACCTTAAGTGCAGCAATCTGAGTCCGTGTTTCATTTAGAGCAGCTATAAGTTTGTCGTTCTCCTTGGCAGCCTTGGCTAACAGAATTTTTGAATCCCGAAGCTTTTCTTCGAGCAGCGCAATACGCTTTGGAGCTAACGAGTTGGTCTCTGACAATTTATTATTTCGTTCTCTAAGTGATTCGAGTCTCGTACGCAGATTTTCTATTTCAATTTGTGACTTTTCCAATTGTCGTTTTAGATCATTTACCGCCATATTTCTATCGTAGAAGCCTTGGGCCTTAATAGCCATGCCTTCTTGTTATATTTAACTTTTTTTGCCATGTGACATACTTCTCGCAGAAAGTGTTTTAACATCCACACATTTCTTATAAGATTTGTACATAATTAGTTTGTACTGAAGTAGCGAAGGATATAAATGAAAGTTTGGATTGACCAAGATCTCTGTACCGGCGATGGACTTTGCGAAGAAATAGCCCCAGATGTTTTTACGCTTCTTGATGATGGATTAGCGTATGTCGTAGAGGGTGAGAAAGTCTACTCCGATCCAGGTGGCCCTGAGGGATTAGCTGTTGTTCCTGATGGACAAGAGGAAGCTACGATTGAGTCTGCAGAAGAGTGTCCCGGAGAATGTATTTATCTTGAGGTATAACTGATGCGATTAACTTCCTAGGTATCTCGTACTAGTTATGAACCCTGTGTGGGCGACCATCCTATGGTCTGGCCTAACCGCTCTTCCATCTACATGCCACGATCGAGAAAGTATCTCTTGCGTTTTGGTCATTGCAAAACTATCTTCTTTGAGTCTGTCTGTAAGTCGTGACACTTGCATAATACTTGGTGAGTAAGAGACAAGAATACCTCCTGGTCGTAAGCAATTCTCGACGTGATCAATGACACGCCAAGGTTCAGGAATATCTAAGACGATTCTGTCATAGTCGGAACCATTCAATTGCTCGTATGCGTCTCCAATTATTACCCTATAACGGTCACTTATCGTTATATCTGAAAAGAAAGCTTCAACGTTCTTGCGGGCTCTTTGTGCAAAGTCTTCCCTTATTTCAATTCCGGTTACATTTGCTCCAGCTCGTAATAGTGCTATTGACAATGCGCCAGACCCGACTCCGGATTCAAGTACTTTATCTCCTTTAGCAATATCAGCAGCAATTAGAATAGGCCCAATATCCTTTGGATAGATAATCTGTGCAGAGCGTGGCATTTTTAAAATAACATCAGACATTGTAGGTCGTAGTGCGAGGTATTCAAGACCACCAGTAGATTTGACCGTTATTCCGTCTTCTTTCCCAATTAAATCGTTGTGGGAGACAAAACCAGAATGTGAATGAAACTCTAAGTTAGATTCTAAGGTGAGTAGGTATCTCCGATCCTTCTGATCTACAAGCAATAGCATATCCCCTTCTTGGAAGAGCCTATTTACGTTCGTCATATTAGAAACATTTCAGCGTTAGATTTCAGTCTCATTGTTTGAGTGACGAAAATATTTTCTTACATTGGGAAATAGTTGAATTTGGACAATGGGGCCCTTTTGTGCTTTACGTTTGCGCTTTGTACTACCTCGTAGAAATATTCCTAGAAGCGTCATCGCTGATGGTCCAATTCTCTGCAGCACTGAAAATCCACCTGATATTGTCATGAGTTCACTTTTGAAATCTTCAATTTTTTCTTGAATATCTGAGGGCGTTATCTTTTCTGAATCATCGGAGCTCATTGTGTCTCCTCAAAGCTTTTAGGGAAACTATTATCACAATTAATAAACATACGAATACCAGTACATATGGCATAAACGAAAGAGAATCACTGAATAATGAAATCTCATTTTGTAGTAGCCTGAGCATCCCTAATGCACCAAAACCGGCTCCGGCGGCTAGGAATAACATTCCTAGTAGACCTAAAGATAGCCATCTAGTTAGTGCTGTTATGGGGTCCCTAATTTCTTGTTTGGCATACCGAATAAGAAGGGAACGCAATTCAGTAAGTTTTTCCGAAATTATATCCTGCTCAATTTTCATTATCTCTACTCGCTACGAATTGACTATCAAGTCTCCCCTTGTTGAAGTCTACTCATAGCTGCAAGCGTTTCACGTTCAGATGTGATTTGTGCCAAGAGCAGACTAGAACGTTCCTTTGGGTTTTCAGCTGCTAGTAATTTGTATTTGTCTAACTGTCCCAATGGGGCTAAAGCGCATGCTGTGAAAAGATCTACATTCTCTAAAGACTGTATATCCATGCTTTTTGCTGGTATGGCCCCCATTTGAACAAGAAGCACATAACAACGTTCAAGTTCTTCGATTATTTCCCGTTTAAATTGGAAGTCATAATCTGCATTTTCATCTTCATCTAGCTCTTTTATTCGAGCAACAGGGTATGGATTGTCAGGCAGCCACTTTGTTACCATTATTTTTTTGATGCCTAGACAATGTACGGCAAGTTGATTTGTCCTCAGTTCTTTCAAGTCAGTGATTTTGCATAGTGTGCCGTAAGAAAAACGAATGTCCTGACCGCCGACTTCATGGCCTTTCTCTATTAAACATGTTCCCAAAAAAGAGTCATTTTTTGTCAACTCAGAAAATAACTTCAAATACCTTGGCTCAAAGATCCTTAAGGGCAGAAGACTGCCTGGGAAAAGTACTGACCCTAGAGGGAACATAGCTAGCTCCTGCATTTCACTCGATTACCGACCTTGGCCCCATTTCTTCGAGCGTTTTGCCGCCTGTAAATTCGCTTAATGTCTGAGCAAGTCCGTTCAGGAAGCTCTCATGAATGTTCTTAGCACGTTCTGCATCATCGTAGTTAGCGATATATGTAATGTGCATCTCAAGGCCCTCTGGAGTGGTATAGGAGCCGACCATAGCACCACGGTCTGTTTCAAAGGATGTATATGCAACTAGATTTGACTCGAATGGAGTTCCTAGAAGCACGTTACTGACGATACCTTCAGTCCCAACTAATGGAAGTGCCTTTTTTAGAGTGATTCCATATTCACCGTCCTGAAGGATGCCCTGGAATAATCCGCATGTAGCTTGATTGTCACGACTTAAACCTGAACCGTCAATGAGCAATAGTTCAGTATTTGGGAGACTGTTAGCAGTTAAGATTTCTGGCAATGATACAAGGCCACTTCCAGTTGATCCTTGTCCGGTTCGAGAAAGTCCAATTTCTTTAAGGATCATCTCTGCTGTCACATTATCGTCATTCGTTAGCATCTGCTTTGTTATCTGATCTAGTGTTGGCGATTTAATCGTCAGGAGTTCGACAAGAGTATCCTGCTCAATATTATTGATTTCTTTCGCCGCTCGAAGGATGATAACGCCGCGCGCCTCAAGTAGATCATCGAAATTAGCTGCAAAACTTTTAGCGGGATTTACACTTGGCGTTAAGGGTAAAGGATTTTCACCACGCTGTTGGGAATAGTTTTGTTTCAATCCGTCAAAGCCACTATCCAGCAGTGAGGCAGAAAGTGAACCAATCTCAGCAGATTCTTTCAACTCTTGTCCCCAACCTACAATCGTTCGCTCTTCGTCGTAGCGACTCTCATTTACAACTACTGCTCCTTGGATGAAGAGAATATTCATAGCAACAGTTAAATCGGCCATTTCATCTGCACTAGTCCGAATCGAACTATATGAGTCCGGCAGTAATTCCATGAACGCATCCGTCCGGATAACTGGATCACCGCTTCCGAATACGTACAAATCACTACTTAGAAGGTTGCCATCTGCATCAGTTTCTCGATCGGCAGAAATAACTGTTTCATATTGATAATCTGCTCCCAATTGTGCAAGCGCTGCATAGGCGGTAATAATTTTTTGTGTACCACCAGGATTCAGCGGAAGTTGTTTCTGGAACTCAAAAAGTTCTTCCCCACCCGCCGAAATAGCGAAACAACTTGAGTTTGGAAGGGAGTTTACTAGCTCTGAGAGATTTTCTTGTAATTGCTGAGTTGCTAATGGAGAAGTGAGGAGTTCTGGTGCACGCCGTAACGAGAAAACGGGTGTTCCCAAATCCATTGTCTCAACGGTCTGTGCTGTGCTGATCGGAACTTCTTCATAGGCAAAACGGTCTTTGAAGTTCAACAAAGCAATCAAGACAGCCAAAATCAATAAAGGTAATGTAATTCTTTTGAGAAGTTGCAGCACGATCAGAGTCTAGTTGTAAATTCTCATATCTGTTATCAACCCATACGTTCTCCGCCGGAAAAAATTGTCATTGCTTCTAGAGCTTTTACTGCTGTTAAGGGTGAACTGAAGCACGCTTCGCCAAAATCCTTTAAGGTTTTTGGTCCTGCATTATGTGAATCGGTAATTCCGATTTCTGTTGCAACGAACACCGGTTTTTCAAAATCTTTTGATGCTTGCATTATGGCTTCCGCGTATCTCTTTTCTTGGGAGATATGGAAATTAGCCATCTTTTTCGTCTCAGTAGTTGCTACAGGGCTTTCTATATAAGTTCTAGCGACATTACCTTGGATCCCTAGCCCTAAGAAAATCATTGAATCAACTTGTGGATGTTCGAGTATAAGCGGAATAAGTGCAGGAATCGTATCCCTCGTTTCGCCACCAGCTAGATCCACCGGGTTACTTTTACTCCACCGAGGGGGCAAATATTCATTAATTTGCTCTTCTAGATCTTGTGGCAGTTCTAAGAGTTCTAGATTTGACCGAGAGATTGCGTCAGCAGTGATGACCCCCCAACCACCGGCAGTTGTTACTACAATTACTTTTCTGCCGACTGGCAACGGCTTTGTAGCGAAAGCTGTGGCAAATTCAAATGCTTCATTGGGATCATTGGCTAAGATACCCCCGGCTTGGATCACTGCAGTTTCAAAAATTTTTTGGTCAGAAGCCAGTGATCCCGTGTGGCTTGAAGCTGCTTTAGCGCCATCGGAGGTTGTTCCCCCTCTGACAACGATAACTGGCTTTCCATTGGACACTTCCTTCAGCGAGTTATAGAAGTCTCTTCCATTTGGTAAACCCTCAACATAGGCTACAACAACTTTTGTTTCGGAATCCCTTCCGAAGTAGCGGATATAATCTGCTATGGCTAGCTGAGCTTGATTACCGATTGAGATTGCCCTCGCTATCCCAATATTCTTGGCACGGGATAGATTTAACATCGCTGAGAGTATGTTACCGCTCTGACTTGCGATTGATATATTTCCCATGGGTGGGTACGGAGAAACAATTTGCGAACACAAATTCGCTGGCGTTGAAACGAAGCCTTGCCCATTGGGCCCAGCAATAGTTATTCCGAGAGAATTAGCAACATAAACTAACTCATCCTCTAATTCGACTCCTTCGGCGTCGCTCTCACGAAATCCACCCGATACCACAAATCCTGCCTTAACTCCTTTTTCTGCTAATTCCGGAAGAACGGCAATTGTCTGCTTAGGCCCCAGACAAATCATTGCCACATCTATTGAATCCTTGGGAATAAGATCAACAGACTTGAGAGTTTGTATTCCGAGTATCTCTGGCATTTTTGGGTTCGTAGCGAATATTTTCCCTTCGAAACCAGCTGCTATTATGTTGTGGAGAGCGACAAAACCGAATTTCCCTGGATGAGTGGAAGCCCCTACTCCCGCAATTCCTTTGGGATTGAATAGTGTATGCAGATTCGGCTGATGCATCATGATTTAATAACAAGTGCGTCAACCGCAACAGGCCGGTTACCACTTATCACAATAGGATTCACGTCAATAGCTTCTATTAACGGGTCTTCTAAACCACACTTTGCAATTGCCTCTAGCGTGTCTGCGAGGGCTTCTAGATCGACATCGGGTTCACTGCGGAATTCATTAAGTAAAGCATTGGACTTTAGCTCATAGACCATACGCAGTAACTCTTCCCGAGAGCATGGAAGCAGGCGAAATGACGCGTCCGAGATCGCTTCTGCGAAAATCCCCCCTAAACCGAACATAATTGTTGGACCAAAATCCTTATCTATATGGTAGCCAGCTATAAATTCTCGTTTTCCCACAATATGCTCACAAATGAGAAACTCACTAACTTCACTATTATTTACAACCATATTGTTGAAGGCAACACTTAATTCATCCTGATTGTTTATTCCTAACTTGACTCCGCCCAACTCGCTTTTATGTTCAGTTCCATCGCCAGATATTTTTAGAACAATTGGATATCCGACCTCCAAAGCGGCGGCGGCGGCCTCTTCATAGTTTTTAGCTGTTGATTCGTTGCAAGAGACTAGTCCGAATTTACTCAATAGTCTCTTGCTTTCAAATTCTGTTAATGAGTTCATTTTTTAACACTACCTGTTTGACTATGCCTACCAACACTCTTAGTTGCCATGCCTGCATAAGGAATAGTAGTTTTCAAACGAGGGCATTATGAAAATTTTAGCGGCTTTATTTATTGACGATATATCAATGTTTGAGACTGAGAATGGGCTGACGCGCTTAAATCTTTCAGGTGTTCAGTTCACTATTGCCGTTTCGGAGCCTTTTCCTTTGACGCTTGCACCTCACTTGGTAGTGCTTATTCACAGCGACCACGATTCAAATGGGGCTGGAGTTTTGGAAGTCACCTATCATTTCGAGGAAAAGCAAATTGCTCGAAATGTACAACCTTTACAAATAGAGCCAGGATTATTTGCTTATAGATTAATCAGAGCTGAATTAGAATTAACTGATCAGGGAATAGTTTTTGCCCACTGTCGGCTTAATCAGGATGAGCCGATCATGGTGCCTTTAACAATTAAAGCTGGTACATAGGAAATTTAATTTTAATTTCCTGCTCTATGCCTTCATGCAAGTTAATGTATACACGTTGATGGGAGCGACATGACAGAAATTGAGATAGATAGTGATTTAGAGCAAATAGGGATCAATACTATTCGAGGCTTGTCAATGGATGCCCCTCATGCAGCTAGTTCAGGCCATCAAGGAACTGCGATGGCGCTTGCACCCCTTGCTCATGTTCTATTCACTCGTGTTCTAAGATACAGCGCCAAGCACCCCAATTGGTTTAATCGTGATCGTTTTATCTTAAGTGCTGGGCATGCATCAATTTTACAATATGCAATGCTTCACCTGACGGGGTACGGGCTAACTTTGGAGGACCTTAAGGACTTCAGACAGTTGGATAGCTTAACTCCAGGACACCCAGAAGCCGGCCACACAGATGGAGTTGAGGTTACGACAGGGCCATTAGGTCAAGGTTTCGCTAACGCTGTAGGTATGGCAATTTCTGAGCGTTGGCTGAGAGCAAAATTCGGTAGTGAGAACATTAATCATAATGTTTTCGTAATCTGCGGTGATGGTGACCTTTCAGAAGGGATAAGCCATGAGGCTGCTTCTCTTGCAGGCAGTCAGCAATTAGGAAACCTCATCTGCATTTATGATGATAACCACATAACTATTGATGGGCCTACTGAACTTTCCCTTGCAGATGATGCTGCCAAAAGGTTTGAAGCATACGGTTGGAATGTCATAGATCTTGGTGAATCTGGTGAAGACTTGGATGTACTCGAGAATGCATTGCTTGAAGCTAAATCAAATACAAGCTCGCCAACAATAATCATTCTAAGAACGCATATAGGGTACCCCTCTCCCACTCTGACTGACAGTCCCAGTGCCCATGGCTATGCGTTTAAAGATGAAGAAATCTTCGAGACCAAAAGGCTTATGGATTTGCCTCCAGAAGAATCTTTCTACGTTCCCTCTGAAGTATTGGATATGAACAGAACAGCTGGAGAACGGCACCAACAAGAAGCCGAAGCATACAGCTGGCACGCAGAAGACCATATGGGGACTTGGAGCCTATCATCCACACAGAGTTTATATGAAGAAAGCGTGGGAGAAAGTGTGGCCACTAGAGTAGCAAGTGGAATATGTCTTAATCAAATAGCAGGGGACTTGTCGATAATTGCTGGAGGCGCTGACTTAACCGGCAACACAGGAACAGCTTTAACGAGTTGTGAACAATTAACTCCATCCTGTCCTTCTGGTAAACAGCTCTTCTATGGGGTTCGCGAGCATGCGATGGGAGCTGTTATGAACGGAATCGCTTTGCACGGCTGCATAGTGCCTGTTGGAGGAACTTTTCTAGTTTTCAGTGATTATATGAGACCAGCAATCCGCCTTGCAGCTTTATCCAACGCTAAAGTGATTTATTCATTTACCCATGACTCAGTTGGGGTCGGTGAGGATGGGCCGACACATCAGCCTATTGAACAAATAATGTCTCTCCGATCCATACCTAATCTACTAGTGATAAGACCCGCAGATGCGAAAGAAACTGTAGCTGCTTGGATCACTGCTTTGAATCATGATGGACCAACTGCGTTGATATTGTCACGTCAAAACTTACCTATACTTGCTGAAACCGATGTTGATCTCGCTCAGAAGGGAGGATACTTCTTAAAGAAAAATGAGGAGGCAAACGCGACTCTTATTGCAACTGGCTCGGAAGTTTCTCTTTGTATGGAATACGCTGCCCATGAACCGGTGAACGTATTGTCAATTCCCTCTTGGGAACTTGCTGAGCAATTTTCGCCTGAAATACAGATGTGGGAAGAATATTCAGCTAGCAAAAAGGTAATTTCTGTTGAAGCAGGAGTAACCCTTGGTTGGTCGCGATATGCCGATAGGTGCATAGGAATTGACCGTTTTGGCACTTCCGCTCCAGGAAACCAGGCCATGGACGCGCTCGGTATCAATATAAGCAACATAGACAAAGAAGTTAAAACGGGAGGAAAGTAATTGCTATTTCAGCTTTATGAGGATTTCGGACAGAGTCCGTGGTTGGATAACTTACGACGAGAGTGGGTTAGCTCAGGGAGACTTCAAGAGTGGGTTGATAGTGGTGTCCGTGGCCTCACATCTAATCCTTCAATATTTGAAAAGGCCATAAGCACATCCGATGCTTATGACAAGCAATTCAAAGACCTTATCCAAGGTGGTAGCTCCGTTGAAGAGGCCTACTGGGAATTGGTAATAACTGATATTGCTGGAGCAGCCAAAATACTTGATTCCGTTTATCGAAAGAGTGCCGGTACTGATGGCTTCGTATCTGTAGAAGTTGATCCGAGATTAGCAAGAGATACCAATCGCACTATTCAAGCTGCTCAAAGTTTAGATAATCGACTAGATCTTCCAAATATTTATATAAAAATACCTGGAACAGCAGAAGGGATACCTGCTATCAGGCAAATGATTTCCGAAGGAGTTTCGGTCAACGTAACCCTGCTTTTTTCTGTGGAGCGATACGAACAAGTAATTGAGGCATATTTAAGTGGACTTGAGGAAAGAGAAGGCGACCTATCAAATGTTTCGTCGGTCGCTTCTTTCTTTATTTCAAGAACTGATTCTGAAGTTGATAAGCGTTTAGATAACATTGGAAGCGACACATCTATTGACCTTAAGGGGAAAACTGCAGTAGCTCAGGGGCAATTAGCTTATAGATCTTTTCTAAAAGCTTTTAGCACTGACCGGTGGAAAGCATTAGAGAAGCGCGGTGCTAAACTCCAAAGGCCTCTTTGGGCATCTACTTCTACTAAAGACCCTCTATATCCAGATACTCTCTATGTTGATTCTCTAATTGGACCCAATACAGTTAACACCCTTCCCGATGTAACACTGGAAGCTTTCGTTGACCACGGAACCTTAAAAAGAACTGTGGACATTGACTTCAATGCTGCTGAGCAAATTATCTGGGGCGTTGAAGAACTCGGTATCAATTTAAATGAAGTTGCAAGTTTACTTGAATTGCAAGGTGTAGAAGCTTTTGAGAAGTCATTTGAAAACCTACTCGAGACACTTTCAATAAAAGGAAGCACACTTATCTAGTGAGTTGCAATTTGAAACCTACCTGCTAGCATCACTTTGTGCTCGATAAAACCCACCCATGTTCTATTGATTCAACTTTGTCCGTCATTGGTGACAGATGGACTATATTGATACTGCGAGACCTTTTTCGCGGAGTACGTAGATTTGAACAACTTCGACAGGACCTTGGCATCGCAAAGAATATTCTAAGCGACCGATTAAGCAAACTTGATGCTGCTGGAGTTATTATCCAACGCCCCTATCAAAGCAACCCTGTACGCAATGACTACTATCTTACTGAAAAGGGAAAGGATCTTTCACCATCACTTATTGCATTAATGCATTGGGGAGATAAATGGTACGCAGACGGTAATCCGCCTACGATTCTGACCCACGCGAAGTGCGGTACGGCGTTAACGCAAATTACTTTATGCCCACGCTGCGACGTTCAGGTAAACCCAAGTGAAATAGGCAGTCGATCTTCAGACAACTCCACCATCAAGGCGATCAGATGAACGCATTATCCACTGTTTCACTTGAAAGTTTAATGTCTGAAGCGCAAAGTATCCGTAATACTAATTTTGCATCAAGAGTCACCTACTCACCTAAGGTTTTTATACCACTTACCCACCTCTGTAGAGATAAATGTGGATATTGCACCTTTGCTCAACCTCCAGCAAGAGTTCAAGCACCCTACCTTTCACCAGAAGAAGTTCTAGAAATTGCGTTCCAAGGTGCGGCAGCTGGTTGCCATGAAGCACTTTTCACTCTTGGGGAGAAGCCTGAGCTTCGCTACCCTGCCGCTCGGGAATGGCTAGATGAGCGTGGATATGAAAGCACAATACATTATCTTTACGCAATGGCTCAGATAGTACTTGATGAGACAGGGCTGTTACCACATGCTAACGCCGGTGCGATTTCGAAAGAAGAATTATCAATGCTTCGTGAAGTATCACCATCGCAAGGCATGATGATTGAATCACTGAATGCAGATCTTGACTGCCATCGGGGGGCTCCCGATAAAGACCCTCGTAGAAGGCTTCAAACACTCACAGATGCCGGCGATTTGTCCATTCCTTTCACAACTGGGTTATTAGTAGGTATCGGTGAATCCAGAGAAGATAGGATTCAGACCATTAAAGCTATTGCTGACATACATAATGAGTTCGGACACATACAAGAAGTGATTGTTCAGAACTTCCTTCCTAAACCTGGAACGACGATGCACAAGAAGAAGCCGGCTCCACACAATGATTATCTTGAAACAATTGCTCTAGCAAGAATATTGTTACCTAATGATATTCACCTTCAAGCACCACCAAATCTATCTGACGACTTCTCAATTCTGCTCAAAGCAGGGATTGATGATTGGGGAGGTGTATCTCCGGTCACCGCAGATTTCGTAAACCCAGAGAGACCATGGCCATCATTAGATCGTTTAAGATCTATCTCTGAAGATAATGGTTACTTTCTTGCCCCAAGGTTGACTGTCTACCCCGAATTCGTCAGAGATTCTGAAAAATGGATCGATAAGAAATTGCATTTTCCCATCATGGATCGTTCCGATAGCGAATTTCTCAGCCGAGATGATCCTGGAGCAATATTTCCTGAGAAGATCGAATTTGTTACAAACGTAAATGATGGCGCTGAAGTAGCGCAAGTCGGAGAAGATTCAACACAGTGGTACTCTGGCTCCTCAACATCTCCAGCTAACCTTCTTTTGAACAAACCGAAAAAATCAAAAGAGATCGATGAGATACTCAATGAAGTCTCCTCAGGTCTAGATATTACAGAAGAACAGATCGTAAAATTATTTAAAGCTAGAGGTGGACAGGTACGCACAATTGTTAACTATGCAGACTCTCTTCGTAAAGCTATAAACGGAAATGCAGTCACTTTCGTATCTAATTGCAACATAAACTACACAAACGTTTGCACTTTCAAATGCAAATTTTGTGGTTTCTCAAAAGGGCCTCTTTCTTTAAATTTGAGAGGTAAACCATATTTGCATTCTTTAGAAGAGGTTATAGCTCGCGCTGCTGAAGCTCATGCAAATGGGGCTACCGAAGTCTGCCTGCAAGGCGGGATTCACCCAGATTTTGATGGCGATTACTACATTGACATGTGCCAAGCAATCCATGATGAACTCCCCGATTTGCATATTCACGGCTTCACCGCGCTTGAAGTTACGGAGGGCGCCAAACGTTTAGGCGAACCTTTAAGCAGCTACTTAAAGAGAGCATACGATGCTGGGCTTCGGTCTCTACCTGGTACGGCAGCTGAAATCCTAGATGACGAAATCAGGAGCGTATTGTGCCCAGATAAGATCTCAACTGAAGAATGGCTGTATGCTCACAAAACCGCCCACGACATCGGTTTACGATCAAATGTTACAATGATGTTTGGTAGTGTTGAGGAGCCCACGCATTGGGCTCGTCACTTCATCCGAACAAGAGAGCTGCAGCGTGATACTGGAGGTTTCACTGAATTCGTGGGACTACCCTTTGTTCATATGGCTTCACCAATTTATCTTCGAAAAGGAGCTCGTCGCGGCCCAACTTTTCGAGAAAATCTTCTGGTTCATGCTATAGCAAGGATTGTCTACCATGGTTATATAGATAACATTCAGGCATCTTGGGTAAAGATAGGCCTAGATGGAATGAAGCAGATGCTTCAAGCTGGAGTAAATGATGTTGGTGGAACATTAAACGGAGAGAATATCTCTCGCGCCGCTGGAGCAAAGCATGGACAAATGCTGGGAAGAAACCAATTTGAAGAATTATGCAAGCCATTAGGTCGAAAACTCATTCAACGCAACACTCTCTACAAGCCACACAGTGATCACAATTCACAAAGAAAGCATATTCCAGTAGCTGCAGAATGAAGCAGATTTTGACTTAGATGGATTATGTCAAACTAGTCCTAAATTGACTCTGACCTAGCGAGACACCATTCTTTGCAATCCTGACCAGGCAATGCATCGCATTCCAGACAAGGACCTTCATCTTCTTCAAACAGATTATCGAGTTGATCGTTTTGTTGCTTTAAGGCTCTAGCCTCTTCGTACCTTCGATGTCTTCCCTTTTTCATGATTCCTCCACACAGCCAAGTATCTAAGGGGATGATCAACCCTATTCTAGTCGTGATCACGCAGTTTGTGCGCTTTACAGGAGAGTTCCTCTATTCTCAATCACTAAGCGTCCATTTTCGAACGCAAGCGAACATTTGCCTTTCAACAAATTATCAACTTGCTCGCCTATTTCTTCATGTCGCCACCCCTTCTGTAGCCTGCTATTGCTTTCACCTCGCAAAAGTTCTTCTATATCAGAACGGCTTCCCAACAACGCAGGATCTATGTCTTTGTCAGTTGCAAATTGTGCGAGCCAAGCAGAAAGCAAAGTAATAGCTGGACGCATCTCTGGGGGCAAAGGTTTCTTTTGATTTTTAAGGCTGGGAATAGTGTCGGTCTTCAAACCTCTTTCGACAATTCTAAGAAGGTGCTGACCTTTCTCCTTTTGATACTGTGTGGAATCAAAACCACGAATATTCTTTAACTCAGATAATTTTGTTGGTTTTCTTTGCGCAATTCCCACCAAAGCAAGGTCAGACATTATATAGCGATTCGGGATATCATTCTTTTGGGCAGTTATTTCTCGCCATTCGGCTAAGGCTTGGGCTACTCCTCGTGCTTCTTTATTGAGATGCTTAGCTTCTTTAATTCGCTGCCATGCGTCTTTAGGGTCAATCAACTTTTGTCTTCGATCCAAAAAAGATGCAAATTCCGCTGAGGCCCATTCAAACCTCTCAAGTTCTATCAGTCTCTGAGTGAGAATTTTGTGCAAATCAAGTAGATGCCTAACATCGGACGCAGCATATTGAAGTTGGCTTTCTGTCAACGGACGTTGAAACCAATCGGTTAGCCTGTCGCCTTTTGCTAGCTTCACACCCAACAAATTCTCATGGAGTGAAGCCAGTGAGGGTGTTCGCATACCAAGAAATCCAGCAGCGATTTGCGTATCAAAAATATTGGTAGGAACTACCCCCGTAGCTCGATGAAGAACTTCAAGGTCTTGTGAACCGGCATGGAAGACTGCGATTAAGTCTGATTCGAATAGTTCTGAAAAAATAGTTAGGTCTAAATTTATTGGGTCAATGATGACCAAACGATTTCTCCATCGCAATTGAACTAGTGCAAGCTTTGCAAAGTACGTCTTTTCCCTGTGAAATTCAGTATCGATAGCGTAAATATCACTTTTGCTTAGGTCTTTAACAATAGAAACCAATCCAGCTTGGTCATTAACAACTTCGGCATCAATTAAGTCAGAATTCATATCAAAAGAGGGCTAAGTCTGCATCTCCAGAGTTGTAAGCGCGTCCTGACGAAACCCACCCTTTCGTCCCTCCCGCTATGTTAATAGTATCAATATGGAATTTTGCTAAGTACTCACCAGCCACTTTCGAGCGATTCCCAGAGGCACAAATTAAATAAACTGGTTTATTCTTGGGGAATTTTTCAACTTGTTCTGGGACTTCCGCCAAGGGTAACAATTCGGCCCCCGGTACTCGCATTTCTACATATTCATACTCCTCGCGTACATCAACGAGGCAGATACTTTGCAAGTCTAATTTAGCGAGCTGATCTACCGATATTTCAGCTATTTCTGTCAAGATGCTCCTTCCTAAATCTGACTTCTCCAGACTAGTCCTCATTTAATTGAGATGGCGTATTAGCGCTTCGAAGTTTCTCAGGGTGCGCTGAATGATATGATTCGCAATCTAAAAAATCGGTGGCTTCGAGCATCGATCGAACGCCCTTCATGAACTGCATTTCAAGGGTGTCTAAACTTTCGACTCGTATTGTGGAAAATAAAAACTGTTCTTTCCCCTCATAAACCGGAAAAGCCATACTTCTTGAATTGAGTTTAGAAACGCACTCAAGAACTAGTGAGCTATCAATATCCAGATAGTCACATGCCAGAATAACCGCTATATCGCTTTCAACATTTTTCAAACCAGTTATTACACCACCAAGAGGCCCTTCATTAGGGAATAAATCTTCACAATATTTAGCATTTTTTTTCAGTGAACTGGTTTTTGTACCGCCACCTACGATAACGACGTCATTCGCTCCAGCTGAAATGAGCGATTCAACAGCAATATCAATAAGTCGTCTTCCTTTGTATAGGATTTCGGCTTTATTACGACCCATTCGAGAGGACGAACCGCCATTAAGAACAATCCCAGAGAAACTCATTTACAGTGAGTCAATTTGTAGTTGTTCCCAACCAGGTTCAAGTTGACGGAGGAAAAGGCTGCATCGTTCTGCCTCTACATAGTCTCCAATCTCTTTCGATATCTCTGCCAATTGATTAAGGGCAAATAAGAAATACCTATTACCTGCATGTTCCCAGCGCACGAAGCCGGAACCCCGCCATCCATTTTTTCGCAATGAGTCAAGACCGCGATGATAAGCTACACGGAAATACGAATACGATTCCATCATTTCAGATGAAGATATACCTAAAACACACCAGATGCCTATTGACTCCGGATTCTTAGAAGCGAGTGCTAACAACATAGAACGTCTGTCAGCAGATTCATTATCTCTCGTTTTCTTAATCTCTTGTTCAAATAACGGATCCTCACCAGGCAATCTTGTCTCAGGTATTTTTCCTTTATTGAATGTAATTTCGCTCATAATGATTAGGGGACTCTCATAATTCTTAGAACATCTGTTGCGGGTGAATCCCCAGTTATACCTGCAAGCACCCCAATTAAGTCATTTGGCTTTACATGACCTTCAGCGATAGCAACACTGATTGCATTTTCGATTCGTATTTCATAACCCAGTTCGCTAGTAATTCTGTAGGGAGTCACCCCCCAACTCAAGGTTAACTGCTGAGCTGTTCTGTCATCCATTGTCATTCCCAATATCGGTACATTAGGTCTAAAACGCGCCATAGAGCGAACTGTGAAACCTGAGCCAGAAATGCAGAGGAGGGCCGCTAAGTCAAGTTCGTTGGCAGCACGCCACGTAGCCAAAGTCATCGCATCTGTTATTCCCTCCGAACCATTAGAAGACGATTCATCTTCAGGATCTTGCCGTAGTTGCGCAACTCTCTCAGCCCACCGCTCATAATCGAATGCCTGATCAGCACGCTGCGCTATACGAGACATCGTTTCAACGGATTCAACGGGGTACTCGCCAATAGCAGTTTCGCCCGAGAGCATCACAGCGGAAGTTCCATCAAAAACAGCATTTGCAACATCCGAAGCCTCGGCTCTTGTAGGTGAGGAATTCTGTATCATTGAGTCAAGCATTTGTGTTGCTGTGATTACTGGCAGACCACCAGCTATACATTCAGCGATGATTTTCTTTTGCAAATGCGGAAGATCGGCAAGATCAAACTCTGTCCCCAGGTCCCCCCTCGCAACCATGATACCTGCCGAGGCTTCTATTATTCCTTTGAGATTCTCCACCGCTGCTCTGGTTTCAATCTTTGCAACTACCAAGGGGCCACGAGGGTGAGGTTCTGTACCAACTCGACGGACGTCATGCGCAGAACGTACGTACGAAACGGCAACCATATCAACACCTAGCTCAACAAAAGCGTCTAGCTTCCTTAGATCACTATCTGTAGGAGTTGGCAAACTTAATCTTTCGGATGGAATGCGTATGCCAGGCCTACCGTGAAGACGTCCTCCACTTGTAACGATTCCTGTGGCACCTGATGCAGAGACGTTCTCAACTCTTACCACTACTTGCCCATCGCCAAACGGGATTACGTCACCGGGCAAAAGATCATTCAAAACATTCTCGTACTCTACTTCAATTACTTTCTCATCAGATCCACGACTACCGGGAACGATCGAAATCTCAGAGTTCTTAACTAATTCAGCACCCTCATCACTGAAAGCTGCAGATCGAATCTTTGGCCCCGGTAAGTCAACTAGGATTCCGACACGTTTTGATAAATCCGCAGCAACTTGACGTACACGCTTAAATCTATCGATAGCTTCATCTAAAGTGCCGTGAGCAAGCCCTAATCTCGCAACGTCCATACCTGCATCAATAATTTTCCTTAGCTCAGATTCAGAGTCGCTAGCTGGGCCAATAGTTGCGATTATTTTTGTGCGTCTTTCCATACTTATACGCTATAGATTCGATGATCAAACCGTGTTGACTACCAGAAATTTCAATAAATTTACTCCTTAATGTGATAGCGTCGAGTTGTGCCGGACAAGCATTTCTTACAATCTGACTTTCCACTTGCCTTTGCCCATAGAGGGGGAATACTGGATTTTCCAGAAAATTCTTTGAAGGCGTTCAAGGGCGCTTATGACTTGGGTTTCCGATACATGGAGACTGATGTACATACGACCAAAGACGGAAAACTAGTTGCTTTCCATGATGACAAACTAGATCGAGTGACTGACAGTAAGGGAAAGGTGGGAGATTTTACCTTCTCGGATTTATCACATGCTTTAATTGATGGGAGTGAACCGATTCCATTACTCATTGAATTGTTAGAAGAATTCCCTGATGCAAATTTCAATATTGACCCTAAACATGATGCTGCTGTGAAACCACTTGCGGAACTAATCATTAGAACAAATTCAACTAACAGGGTATGTGTAGGTTCATTTTCTGACGAAAGAATAAAACGGGTTGCGAAATTAATAGGTCCTAAGTTATGCACGGGCATGGGACCGAAATCCATTTCTAAGTT
>PATL01000033.1 GCA_002713605.1 bacterium | reverse complement strand
TCCAGGCGAAAGGCCGGCTGCTAGAGAACGACGTGAGAATCGTGCTCGAAAAGTTTGCTTTGAGTGCGAAGTTCTTGCTGACTGCCAAACCTATGCACGCCAGCAAAAAGAACTTGGCTTCTGGGGAGGCGAATCAGAGATAGAACGTGCTGAAGCTGGATTTGCACCCACAACCCCCGTAATTGGCTTACGAAGGCACAGAACAGCCGCAAGTTAAAGCCCCATAACTAATACCATATTAGAAACCAGTATTACCGCTAGGCTACCAACATGAACGAACACGTCGGTCCAGCAACTAGCATTCACGGTTCAAGTGATGGGGTTCTCATCTCCGCCCATGATTATGGCGGAGGAGGCCCATCGATTGTTTTCTGCCATGCGACTGGTTTCCATGGGCGATACTGGGATCCAATCTGTAAACAACTCTGCAATAATTTCCATTGCGTCTCTCTAGATTTTCGGGGTCATGGTAATAGTTCTATGCCGTTAGGCACCTCCATGAGTTGGGTCGGAATGGCCGAGGATCTCTTATGTGTTATCGACCAACTCAATCTTGACCCAGCACTCGCTGTGGGTCACAGCATGGGGGCAAGTAGCATACTTCTTGCTGAACAAATTCGACCTTCAACTTTTAAAGCTGCATGGTTATTCGAGCCTATAGTTATTTCTCCAACGACTTTTACTGAAAAGAACTCAAAGGGTGGGTCTCTTGCAGCTTCAGCAAGGAAAAGAAAAGAGATATTTGCATCTCGCGAAGAAGCATACGAACGCTACGCCTCAAGGCCACCATTTTCCGGAGTAGATTCAGATGCATTATGGGCGTACGTCAATTATGGATTTAGTGACCACAATGAAGGTGTGATTCTTAAATGCAGAGGCGAAATCGAAGCCCAGGTATTTGAGAGCTCTGTAACTACTATCTTCGAAAATTTAGCATCTGTAGAGACTTCAGTGAGTGTGGCCGCAGGGGGAGATGAAGAAGGTCCAGCACAAATAGCACCCATAATTGCTGGTGAATTACCTAATGGCCGATTCCGCTCGTTTACTGAATACACTCATTTTGCCCCAATGGAGAATCCAAATTTTTTTGCTACAGAAATACGTAATGAGCTAATTGAAACTCTTTAGCAAATTCTAAGGTATCGTCAAAACATGGACGCACGAACATGGTTAGGTTTAGAACCATCACATAACCCGCACCGTTGGCATCTACCAGTCTCTAAAGGTATCTCTACTGGCCATCGTGCAATGTTTGGTGGTAGTGGTCTTGGAGCAGCAATAGCAGCCATGGAGGGTACAAGCGACCGACCTGTTGTTTGGGCGACAGCTCAATACCTCCTGTTCGCTAAAGTTGGCACTGTCGTAGATTTCGACGTTACCCTAGCCGTTCATGGAAAAAAGACAACACAAGCACGAGCTGTTGGACATGTCGGCGGAACAGAAATCATTACGGTCAATGCTGCTTTAGGTACTCGCTTATACCCTGAAGAAAGAACCTACTGTCTGCCCCCAGAAGTTCAAAAGCCAGAAACATGTCCGGTAAGAGAACGATTTTCAAATGTTAATGATTCTCTTGATTCGCGAATTGAACAAAGATGGGCTCTACCCGTAGGAGCTGAAGAACCAACTGAAATTGAACCGGGCAGAATAGCAGTTTGGAGTCGAATGCCAGAGCTCTTGGAACCATCAGCAGCTACATTTGCTGTATTGGGTGATTATGTACCTATGGGTATCAGCTTCATACAACAGGGAAAAGCAGGATCAACAAGCCTTGATAACACTTTGAGAGTAATTGATCTGGTTCCCAGTGACTGGTACTTACTTGACATTAGAGTCGATGCGATAGCTAGCGGGTTTGGGCATGGTGTTATCCATATTTGGTCAGAAGACGGAACTCTGTGTGCGATCGGAAGTCAATCTTGCATTGTGCGAAGCAGAGAACCTGGCTCTCACTCTCCTCCAAAACGTCTTGTTGAGTCACCTAATACATCTGAATAAGTTGATGGCTAAATTATTTCTCTGAATAGCGTAGGATTGCGCTTACCTCTTGGTTGTTTGCCACGCTCATCTTTGATGTCATAATGTACTGCTAATTCAGCTGTTGTTAAAACTTGCCCATTTCGCTCGAACCTCTGATCATCTGTGGCAAGTTTAGCTATAACTCGTCCCGTATAGAGTGGGGTTTCGGAGTTCTCTTCATCTAATTCTATGTCTCCCTTTTCAATACTTTCTATAATGAATTCCGTTAATACTTGGCTCGGCCAAAGACCTATAACGCAAAGTCCATCTTCTTTACCTTCAACTGCAAAATCACGAGTGAGGCGGTCTGTTCCCATCTTAGCGATTCCATAACTTGCGCTTAGGGCGTAGCGTTCCGATCCGCTCGAGGAGATATTCGCAATAAATTTCAGAGAATCGGTGCCTGACATCATCAGTTTCGTTGCATGAACACTGGCTACGTATGCTGCACGGAGGCCAATTCCGACTTGGTCATCCCACACTTGAATAGGGTGCTCCCAGAATTTACCCCCCCATACAGGTGGGTTAGGGATCTTGAAAGCGTTGTTAACGTGAATATCTAGTCTGCCGTGATCACTTTCTATTTGTTGATACAACCTCACTATTTGTTCATCGTCTCCGAGATCCACCGACACGGGCACCCCTACGCCTCCAGCATCATTAACCATCTTGGCAGTTTCATCGATTGTTAAAGGGCCATCTCCTTTTGATCTCCCTGTTATGTAAACAGTTGCTCCTTTTTCTCCCAGCCCCACAGCGATACCTCTACCGATTCCTCGACTAGAGCCTGTTACTACCGCTACTTTTCCTCTGAGTTCATCTTCTTGCATTTATCCTCCTAGCTAACCGATGCTTCTTAGATCAACTATAAAAACAAGCGTTTCGTTAGGGGCTATAACGCCACCGGCGCCTTGGGACCCATACCCCTTCTCTGGAGGGATTATGAGTTTCCGGCGTCCTCCAATTCTCATACCCTTGCAGCCTTCATCCCATCCTGAAATAACTTGTCCTCCTCCCAGATGAAAAGCAAAAACTTCGTTACGAGACCACGATGAATCAAATTCGACACCTGTAGACCATGAGATACCGACGTAATCCACACTGACAATTTGTCCGGACTCACACTCTGCCCCATCACCGATGATTAGGTCCTCTAGAACTAATTCAGTTGGCGGGTTGCCCTCAAAGAGTCCATCAACTGCTGGTTTTTCAAATGAATTCATAACAACTCCTTGGCCTTGATTTCTTTGGCTAGTAGAAACCCAAAAGACGATCTTATCTCATTCAATAATTTGCTTAATGGACCGTCTATCCATTCTGTCCATTAAAGAATTTCTTCGCTCTCCAAGCTCTTTCCATGTTAAGGAAGGAACACTCTCTCGAATACCAGCAACCCTTCTAAAGGTTATATCATTCACATCATCAGCACTTAGTGAAAACCCTATTTCGGTCGCAACTCGTACCCCGTTTCTGCCAAAAAAAGCAGACGCAACTTCCAAGAATTCATTAAGTAAATCCATTTCAGGATCTAGTTCCTGCATGACTGACGATAGGTAAGCAAAGTTCTTTACAAAGAGCATAAGTTCTTTTGGAATGCGCGCACCTTCAGCGAGGAGGCCCTTGATAAGACCTCGAAATTCATCAATAAATTCTTCCTCTGATAGCTCGAGAGGGTCAAAGTTGTTGCGCTCAAGTTGGAATTCGTTTATCAACAGACCTATGTCAGCATCTTCAGGGAAAGCCCCTAGGTCTTTTATTCCAACGACTTGAGATTCAACGTCTCCGGTCATTAGACCGACTACGTATCTGAGAAATGCCTGACGCCGAGCACCATCAAGTCGACCCGTTATTCCAAAATCTACAAGACCTATTTTTTCTGATTGGTTAAGAAAAACGTTTCCTGCATGAAAGTCTCCATGGAAAATACCATGGATAACAGCGCCCTCTAACAGGCCTTCAACCATCTGTCGGAAGACGGCAGAACTACTCTCACTATCAATTCCCATAGCTATTGAATCACCAAGTGATACGCCAGAAATCTTAGTCATAACTATCACTCGCTCGGTAACAAGTCCGAGCTCAGGGTCGGGAATTTCCCACTCTTGCTTCAAATTTGAATAAAGAACTCTTCTGATCTCAAATAAGTTAGCTACTTCCAGTTTGAAATCTAACTCCTCACAGATTGTTTCTGCGAAAAGCTCGACGAGGGCAGGAGGGTTGGCAAGAGCAGCGACTGGTATTTTACCTACAAGTTTCGGAGCGACCCATGCCATCACTTTCAGATCATCAATTACCTTTTTTCGTATTCCCGGTCGTTGTATTTTTATTACAACATCTGAACCGTTACTAAGAACCGCTTCATGCACTTGAGCAATTGAAGCAGCAGCAATAGGAACCTGATTCACTGAAACAATATCTGACCTTCTGTTATCTAATTCATCATTGAGAACTTTTGAAACTTCTTTCCATGGTTCTGGAGATACTTGATCTCTACATTTTTTACATTCAGCAACCAGAGCTTCAGGGAAGACGCCTTCCGCTGCAGAAATTAGTTGAGCGAGCTTGACGTAGGTGGGTCCTTGAAGTTCAGCAACATGGCGAAGCCTTTCATAAAGGAGCCCTTGTTTCTCTGATGCTGAGGCTTTGCGGTCTCGGACTTTCCACAATATGAAAGCTTTCCCGAATCGGAAGACTGTAACTAGCAAACGAATTAACGGTGGAAATTTTGGCTTCCTTATCAGATCAGGTATTGATAGGCGCAGTGTTCGCCTCTTCTTATCTGCCTCCCGGATCCACTGATTGATGATTTCAGATGTTTGGTTTTCTTCAAGTTTTGACTCTGCCTTGACTGTGGTCTTAAAGTTTGTTTGATTCTGGGATATATCGCTTTTATGGTCACCTAAAATTTTGATTTTAAGTTTTGCTGGACCCCAGATTCCCATTGACAGAGGTTTCCACTCAACTGGAGAAATAAGCTCATATGATGAAACCTTCTCAACAAAAGATGTCAAGGCTTCTTGTAACTCAGCGCGAGCAAGTGAGGCGCCGAGGCAGTGATGAGCTCCGGACCCAAAAGCTAGATGAGGACAGCCACTTTCTCTAAAGATATTAAATTCGAACCCCTTTTCTTGTGCTTCAGAAAGTCCCCCAGCGTGAAGCCCCAGAAGGACTGTTGTTCCCGCAGGAAAGAGAATCCCGTCTATTACTTGATCAGTAGTAGCTAAGCGACCGGTTGTTCTAACAGCGCTTATATACCGAAGTGATTCTTCTACAGCTGCAGGAATGAGAGAAGGGTCATTTCTTAATGCTTGGTACTGCTCTGGGTGGTCTGCTAGCACCGCAATTGTTGCTCCTAACTGGTTTCGGGTAGTGTCAGTCCCAGCGAGTAATATAGCTTCAACCATCGCGCTCAATTCATCATGTGAGAGGCGGTCATCGTTGTAGTGACTTTGAACTAGCTCAGTTAGTAAATCATCTTCTGGGGAACTGATCCTCTTAACGATTAGGTTCTGGATATAGGCGTCAAGATCTTTTTGAGCTTTTGATATTTCACCTAAACGTCCAATAACGGACTCAATATCTGCGTCGAGGGCAGAGAATATTATGTCTGCCCATTCGTCAAAAAGTTTCCAGTCATTATCATCAACCCCGAGGATGCGGCAAATCACTGGAACAGGGAAAGGGCGACAGAATTCAGAGACAAGTTCTCCTCCACCATTTCCAACTATGCTTGAGACCAAGCTGTCTGCATGATTTTTCATGAATTCACGATGTTTATTTGTATTGCCAGAGGTGAATGAAGAATTAACCAGTCGTCGTAGCCGTTTATGGTCTTCTCCTTCTACGGATAAGACATTTGGGCGCATTTTGACTGTTGAAGGAATTTCGGGAACAATTCGCTGAGCTTGTTCAAGCATGACGTTCAAATCAGAAATCCCATTTTCCATTTGATCTAAAGCGGAGAAGCTTGATAGAAGTGATATCCACTCGGGATTTCTAAGAATAGATTTGACCTGCTTGTAGCCTAGTACCATCGGGCCAGCAGGTGTAGTAACAACCCAACCTTGATTTGTCATAGATTCTGTGAGTGACAATATCTCGCCGAAATTTGTAGCTGAGAGTTCTACGAATGGGACAGCGCCGGGTGCACTGACATCAACTACTCCAGTTGCAGAAGCTGAGTTATCTTCAGTCGTTGTCATTTCTAAGCTTTCTTAAATCTTGCTACGCTTTAAAATACATGTGTCCGCAGCATTAATGCTGGAGCTAGGGATATTTTAGTATTTCAATGACTGCTGGCTATGCTCGGGTAAGTGCTTCTTCAAGTATATTCCTAGCGATACTTGGGCATTCAGCTAAGAGAGTATTAAATTCGCTTCGAGACATAGCTAATATAGTTGAGCCATAAGCCGCTCGAACGGTCGCATCTCTTGGTTCATTAAGAATCACAGCTCTTTCACCTACAACCGCGCCGGGGGCGATAGATGCTATCAGCTTTCCGTCTTTCTCAATAACAAGCTGTCCATGAACTAACAAGAGCACTTCATTTCCAAATGCGCCTTGATGCATTAGGATGCTTCCTTTCTTTACGTCTATACGAGTTGTAAGCCTGCAGAGTGTCTCAAGTTCTTGCGGAGTCGCTGATGCCGCAAAGGCAAAATCAGCGTATTGTAAATGGTGAGATGATTTCTTTGCCATTATTAATCCTTTGGTAGGGGGGTGGTCTTGAATTAAGACCATTAATATTCTGCCTTAATTAAGTACTTATTGCTCCTCAATAGGCGGTGTCTTTTGTCACTATGGAGGATGTCACAGCTTGAAATGGGTCAGCAGCTGCTCAACGCTGTCAAAGAAAAGTGCGAAAGTACTTCAATAAACGCCTATTGTAGAACTATGTCAGAAGATAAAATTTTGTTTTGGGACCGTGCTGGAACTCCTAAATTTGAAGCTTGGTTGAAAGCAGCCGAAGCTGTTGTAGGAGAAGGCAATATACAGCGAGTCTTGCACTCTGATCTGGCAGGTGGTTTGCATATAAACCCTATCTATACGGATGAGATGACTGAGGGATTAATGGACCTAGTGTCTGGTGGAGTTGGCTTACGTTCCTCAAATCCGGCTGGGAATCTTAATGGTTGGGATATCCGCCAACGTCACTGGATCACAGATGCTAGTTCAGCGAATTCACTAATCTTAGAGGATCTCTCTCGAGGAGCTAGAAGCATCGAGTTGGCAATTGAGAGGACGGAGGCGATTCCGTACGAGGAGCTTCTAGAAGAGGTTATGCTTGATATGGCAGGAATTGGTCTCTCATGTAGAAGCGAAAGCCTTTTAGCTGCTTCTGAACTTTTTGATTACCTATCAAATAAACTGCCTGAATCATCTGGGAATATTTTTGATCTCGGCGTTGACCCTCTCGGGGAACTCTTAAATAATTCACTTGAAGTTAGTGAATTTGAATCATATCTCGCTGGTTCTGCTGAACTGGCGGGTCAAGTTTCAAACAACTTTTCACAAGCAACTACATTCCGAATTAATGGTTTGGGATACGCGCAAATAGGTGCTGATACAGTTACAGAAATTGCGGGAGTGCTTTCAACGTTTGTTGTCTATTTGCGAGCTATGGAAAAAGCCGGTGTTGAAATGAAAATAGCTTTGAAACAGTGCCTGATTGTTGTTTCAATAGGAACTGACCAATTCCTCGACATTGCCAAATTACGTGCCTTGAGACTTCTTCTGCTGAATATAGGAAAGGCTTGTGGGATAGAGAGCTTTCAAATAAAAATACAAGCCCAAACTTCAGATTATCTAATATCTCGAGACGACCCATGGGTGAATCTGTTACGAACAACAGTAGGTTGCTTCTCAGCAGCTACTGGAGGAGCTGATATCATCTCTATTCCTGCATTTGATAGTGCTTTTGGGATACCAAATGAATTTGGGTTGAGACTAGCCAGAAACACCCATCTTGTTCTTATGGAGGAATCAAATATCCATCGGGTCGTAGACCCTGCTGGAGGGTCATGGTACGTTGAGTCGCTCACGGAGGATATAGCCGCGAAATCATGGAAAAGATTTCAGGATTATGAATCAAGTGGTGGATTCAAACAGCAAGTTGTTTCGGGTTCTTATACTAAGCAGGCACACCTTTCAAGAGATAATTATAAATCTGCAGTGCTGTCTGACGAGAAGGTTTTAATTGGTGTGAATTCATTTCGAGAAGAATTAGCAACTGATCTCCAAAGGAATCCATATCCAAGATCACAAAGCAATGACAATAGTCAGTATCTGAATTTTAGGATTTCAGACATGATCACAGATACTGAGGAGATGTAATGCCAGTTCCTGACTTTGAATCAATTCCTTTTTCTCCTCTTCCTATAACTAATGATGATAAATTCCCTGACTGGGATGAGTTGTGCTCTGACTATTTGAACATAAATACAGAAGAATATACTTGGCATGCTCCTGAAGGAATTCCTATAAAGCCTCTTTATATGAAAGATGACCTCAAGTCCCTTGACTTTGTTCATACTCTGCCTGGGTTCCCTCCTTTTTTACGAGGCCCATATCCAACCATGTATGTCAACCAGCCATGGACAATCCGCCAATATGCTGGATTTTCTACGGCTGCCGAATCTAATGCCTTTTATCGCCGTAACTTGGCGGCTGGACAAAGAGGGCTTTCTGTAGCTTTTGACCTACCAACTCATCGTGGATATGACTCAGACAACCCGAGAGTATCTGGAGATGTTGGGATGGCGGGAGTTGCTATTGATTCCATTATCGATATGAGGCAATTATTTGATGGGATTCCCTTGGATAAAATGAGCGTTTCGATGACCATGAATGGGGCTGTTCTCCCAGTTCTTGCTCTTTACGTCCTTGCAGCAGAAGAACAGGGCGTGTCTACAAAACAACTCGCTGGAACCATTCAAAATGACATTCTCAAAGAATTTATGGTTAGAAATACATTTATCTATCCGCCAAAACCCTCAATGCGAATTATTTCTGACATCATTGCGTTCACGTCAAAGGAGATGCCAAAGTTTAATTCCATTTCTATCTCGGGCTACCACATGCAAGAGGCAGGAGCGACTCTTGACTTGGAAATGGCGTATACCTTAGCAGATGGTGTTGAATATATTCGCTCGGGGCTTGGTGCAGGTTTAGATATAGATGCCTTTGCCCCTCGATTAAGTTTCTTCTGGTGTATCGGCATGAATTTTTATATGGAGGTCGCGAAATTACGAGCAGCTCGGCTACTTTGGACAAAGCTTGTTAGCCAATTTCAACCTAAGAATCCTAAATCGCTATCTTTGCGGACTCATAGCCAGACTTCCGGCTGGAGCCTAACTGCCCAAGACGTCTATACGAACATTATCAGGACATGTATTGAAGCTATGGCAGCTACGCAGGGGCACACGCAATCCCTGCACACAAATTCATTTGATGAAGCACTAGCTCTTCCATCAGAATTCTCAGCCAGAATTGCAAGGAATACACAACTTTTCCTCCAGCATGAATCAGGTACTACCCGAGTTGTTGACCCTTGGGGAGGTTCTTACTACATCGAGCGCCTCACCCATGACCTAGCTAACCGTGCATGGAAACATATCTCGGAAATAGAAGATGCCGGAGGGATGGCAAAGGCAATTGACCTTGGAATCCCTAAATTAAGAATTGAAGAAGCAGCTGCGAGAACACAGGCAAGAATTGATTCTGGAATTCAACCGGTCATTGGAGTAAATAAATTCATACTTGATAAAGAAGATGATGTGGAAATACTTCAAGTCGATAACCGCGAGGTAAGGTACCAACAAATTCAACAACTCGTTGAGCTAAGAGATACAAGAGATGAACAGGCATGCCAAGCTGCACTTGAACGGCTAACCAATGGAGCTACGCAAGACGGCAACCTACTTGCCCTGTCCATAGATGCTGCCCGAGAGTTTGCTACCGTTGGAGAAATCAGTGATGCTTTAGAAAAAGTATTCGATCGACATAAATCTCAAATACAAATAATTTCAGGAGTGTATCGAAGCGAAGTGGGAGAAAATAACGAGAAAATAGAGTTAGTCCGATCAGAGACTAAAGAATTCTTTAAAAATCACGGTCGCAGGCCAAGAATCCTAGTTGCCAAAGTAGGACAGGATGGTCACGATCGAGGACAAAAAGTCATAGCCACGGCTTTTGCTGATCTAGGCTTTGATGTTGATATTGGGCCTTTATTCCAGACGCCCGAAGAAGCTGCCAAACAAGCTGTTGAAGCTGACGTCCACGTTGTTGGTGTCTCCTCTCTTGCTGCAGGCCACTTAACGCTTGTCCCCGAGTTAAAAGCCCAACTTGATGCTCTCGGACGTGGCGATATTCTTATCGTTGTAGGTGGTGTAGTGCCACCGCAAGACTTTCAAGAGCTATATGATGCGGGTGCAACCGCTATCTACCCACCTGGAACTGTCATATCTGATGCAGCCATTGATCTTCTAAAGTCGATTGGCTAATTATGCAAGATAATGAGCTCGAACTCATCGCTACGGGTGTTATTTCAAGGGACCGAACTTGGGTATCAAAAGCAATAACACTTGTTGAGAGTTCGAGTATTTCAGATATAGAGATTTCCAATAACCTTCTTGAATCGATATCGTCACGAACTGGGAACGCCATTCGAGTGGGGATAACCGGTTCTCCCGGAGTTGGGAAAAGCACATTTATTGATGAATTAGGAAGTTATTTGACATCAATAGGGCACAGAGTAGCTGTGCTTGCAGTTGATCCATCAAGTTCAATTTCTGGAGGCTCAATACTTGGTGATAAGACGAGGATGGATCGCTTGTCCACCGACCCAAATGCCTTTATTAGACCTTCACCATCTTCAGGGATTCTAGGAGGGGTCTCAAGAGGAACTCAGAAAACTATGCTTATTCTCGAAGCAGCCGGCTTTGATGTGATTTTAATCGAGACAGTAGGGGTAGGGCAGAGCGAAGTTACTGTATCTGAAATGGTAGATTTTTTCCTTCTATTGTTATTACCAGGGTCGGGAGATTCTCTTCAAGGTATAAAGAAAGGAGTCCTAGAGTTAGCAGACCTGATCGCTGTTAATAAAGCAGATGGAGAAAATGAATTACGCGCTAAACAATCAGCGCGAGATTACCAATCAGCTATGGCATTATTATCAAATACTGGATCCCACTGGGCTACATCTGTCCTCACTTGTTCAGCGCTAACTGGTCAAGGAGTTTCTATCATTTGGGATCACATAAACGATCACTGTACAGATGCTAAAGAGACTGGTGCTTGGGGCAAACGAAGGTCACAACAGCAGATTCGATGGATGTGGTCTATGGTCGAAGATCAGCTAATACATAATTTGAAAAATGAAGCGTCTATTTCCCAAACGGTCTCTGAAACCGAAGAGCAAGTTTTAAATGGTGATTTATCTGCTACTGAAGCAGCGAAAGTAATACTCAAGTTATTTAAAGAGTCATCGTAAAAGAGCTCAAGCTCGGTGCTTTCGCACCGAGCTTGGCTTGATTCCAGTTAGGGGACTGGAGAACTAAAAGTCGTCAGAGAATTCGACTTCTCCTTCAACTCCGACTTGGTAGGCAGTTACAGTTTTCTCAAAGAAGTTTGTTAGCTCTTGAACATCTTGTAACGCCATAAAATCAAACGGGTTTTTTGAACCGTATATTGGTTCAATTCCTAATTGTTGGAGTCTTGAGTCAGCAACAAACTGAAGGTATTCGCGTGTGTCGGAAAGGCTCATTCCAGTGATCCCGCCTCCAAGGACATCGTCTGCAAATTTCATCTCACAATCTACGGCTTCTCTTAACATGTTTTTAATATCTTCAACTAAATCTGTTGTCCAAAGTTCTGGTTGTTCATTCCGAACCGTTCGGACGACCTCAAATGCGAAATTCATATGGGCACTTTCATCTCTGAAGACCCAATTTGTTCCCGCTGCTAGCCCATTTAGCAAACCTTTATCTCTTAGGAAATATACGTATGCGAAAGCGGCGAAGAAGAAGAGCCCCTCTATACAAGCAGCAAAGCAAATTAGGTTTCTTAGGAAGGTGCGTTGCTCGTCTTCGTTTGTTAGCTTGTCTAGCGACTCCATTGTTCCCATCCATTTAAAGCAAAAATCTCCCTTTTCCTTGATTGAAGGGATATTGTGAATAGCTGCAAAGGCCTCTTCGCGTTCTTTCATATCTGGTATGTAAGAATCCAATAGCGTTAGATAGAACTGGACGTGAAGGGCTTCTTCGTAAAGTTGCCTACTTAAGTACATTCTGGCTTCAGGGGCATTGATATGTTTATATAGATTCAGTACTAGGTTATTAGAGACTATTGAATCACCTGTAGCGAAAAATGCTACTAGTCGACTGATTAGGTGTTTTTCGCTTGGTTGCATTTTTCTTAGATCAACATGATCATCGGAGAAATCTATCTCGTCTACAGTCCAAGTATTTTTAATAGCGTCTTTGTACATATCAAAAAATACTTGGTATTTCATTGGTCGTAGAGTGAGATTGAAGCCAGGGTCTAAGATATTATCTGGTCGAATTGCAGGGTTTATTTCGCTATCAATCTGTTGATCTGACTGCAACCCGTTGGGGTCAACTGAGTAACTATTCTCGTTGGCAAGGGCCATTTCTGTAATATCCTTTACTTGTTTCCGGTTATTGGCATGAGTCGCATGATTCGGGGTTTTCTAATGAACAAGCGAGCTCTTCAGATGTTTTATTGGTTAGCCCGTCTCCACCTGATGGTGTCGGGCTTGAAGTATTGACTGTAGTTTGATTAATTCGCGTAGCGGGGCGAGATCTTAGGTAATAGGTTGTTTTAATTCCTGACTTCCAGGCAAACATATACATAGAGCTAAGTCTGTTTATTGTTGGTGATTCCATGAAAAGGTTTAATGATTGACTCTGGTCTATATAGGCACCCCTGTCAGCAGCCATTTCGATTAGGGATTTCATTGGTATTTCCCAAGCAGTTCTATATACGGATTTCAAGTCGTCAGGGATTCTTTCAATTGTTTGTACAGAACCCTCATTCCGGATTAGTTCTGTTCTCATTTCTTCATCCCATAGGTTTCGCTCTTGTAATTCATGGACAAGGTATTTATTAATTTGCATAAATTCTCCCGAAAGAGTTTCGCGTTTGAATAAATTAGAAACCTGGGGTTCAATGCACTCGTAGCACCCAGCTATTGAAGCAATTGTTGCAGTGGGAGCTATAGCTATCATCAGTGAGTTCCGTAAACCGTGGTCTGAAATTCTTTGGCGTAGGCCACTCCAACGTTCGTGATCTGTTGGTTCAACACCCCAAAGGTCAAATTGCAGATCCCCTTTGGCAGCTCGCGTCATTGTAAATGTGTCATGAGCGCCATTCTTTTCAGCGAGTTCAGTTGATGCCCATAGAGCGTTGAAATATATTTCTTCACTTATTCTTGCTGATATTTCTTTTGCTTCTTCAGAGTCAAAAGGAATCTGCATTTTGAAGAACACGTCTTGTAGTCCCATCATACCCAAGCCGACTGGTCTCCATTGGCTATTTGAGTTACCCGCCTCGTTAATTGGGTAGAAGTTTATATCTATTACACGGTCAAGGAATGGGATCACTTGCCTTACAGTTTTTCCTAGTTCTTCATAATCAAATGATGCTACTTCGTCGGAAGTGACGAAAGATCCGAGGTTCAGAGACCCTAAGTTACATACAGCTGTTTCTGATTGGTTTGTTACTTCGATTATTTCAGTGCATAGGTTTGATAAGTGCACTACACGGGTGCCACCGTCGTAATCGTTCTCAGATTTGTTGTCAGAGGTTTGGTTACATTTTTGGTTCGATGCATCCTTGAACGTCATCCAGCCATTTCCAGTTTCGGCTAATGTTCGCATCATCTTTAGGTAAAGATCTTGAGCATCTACTTGTCGTTCGTATAGTTCTGCTTCTTCTGCCTCAATGTATGCTTTTTCAAATTCCTCGCCAAATAAGTCAGTTAGATGAGGGACTTTTTTAGGGTCAAATAAGCTCCATTGCCAGTTGTTCTCAACTCTTTTCATGAAGAGGTCGGGTACCCAATTTGCAATATTTAGATTGTGAGTTCTTCTTGCATGATCTCCAGTATTTTGTTTGAGCTCAAGGAACTCTTCTATATCGTCATGCCATGTTTCAAGGTAGATACACGCAGCACCTTTTCTTCTTCCCCCTTGATTCACGGCGGCGACTGAGCTATCCAGGGTTTTTAACCAAGGGACTATACCGTTTGAGAGTCCGTTTGTGCCTTTGATAAGGCTTCCTTTACTTCTTATCCGGTGCCATGCGACTCCGATGCCACCAGCAAATTTTGAGAGTTGAGCGATGTCTGTATATCGCTTGTAGATTCCTTCAAGTGAATCTTCAGGGGAATCTAAAAGGTAGCAGCTTGAAAGTTGTTGGTGAGTAGTTCCAGAATTAAAAAGTGTGGGGCTGGAAGGAAGATAGGCCAGAGAGGACATTAAGTCATAGAATGCGACTGCTTCATCAACATTTTGGGAAAGTCCGCACGCAACTCGAAGAAAGAAATACTGTGGCGTTTCTATTACATCTCTAGTCTCTGGGTGTCGTAGGAGGTATCGGTCGTAGACTGTGCGGAGCCCGAAGAATTCAAAGTTCTTATCTCTGCCTGAATTTATTGCTGCATTAAGAGTGGAAGCATTATCAAGTACGAAAGCCAATGCGTTATCACCTACTACACCAAGCTCGTGGCCTCTTATGACTGATTCAGTAAACCACGGAATGTTTTGGTTTCGTACTTCTTTATCTATGTATGTCGCTAGCAGGCGTCCAGCAAGTCTGGAGTATCGAGGCTCTTCAACAATTAATCCAGCAGCTGTTCGTATTGATAGTTCATCAAGTTCTCTTGTAGTCGCTCCATCTGCAAGGGCTGATATTGTTCGTGTTGCGACTCGCATAGGGTCTACTCCCATGAGCCCTTCAGCACAACGTGCAACAGCGTTTACGATTTTGTTGACATCTACTTCTTCAAGGTCCCCGTTTCGTTTACGAACGCGCATGGTCGTAGTTTGTTCAGACTTAGCTTTTGCTCCGTTCTCTTTGTCAGAACCGGACCCCTCAATTTCGGTAGGTCCGGCTATGACCTGAACGTTACCTTCGTCAATTCCATTGAGTTTTTCTTCTGTTGTTTGTTTGCTGTTTTCTTTCTCAATGGATGGTTCTGATAGTGCCATCGTTTCTCCTCAAATGTCCCCAACTAGCGAACCAGTTTTATGTGGTTCTTGCTCTGAATTCTTTTCCGCTACTCATGGATTCAAGATTTCAGTTACCCAACTGCTTTTCTTCATTAAAAAGTGGTTGGAATATAATTACAGCCGTGTAACTACACCCGTGTCAATAGTTGTTGGATATTTTTTGGTTTTTTTATTCAGAGACAAGAAGATTGTGTTCCGAGATGATGACCCCGTCAGGATCCGAGTAGATCCAGATGCCAGGTTTTATCGGAATTTGTGCAATAGTTAGCTGGATATCAACTTCCCCGCGATTCCTTTTGATACTTTTTCTGGGGTTTGTTCCCAGAGCCTTTATTCCTATAGGCATTTCAGCGATGACTGCCGAGTCTCTGATATATCCATTTACAATAATACCAGCCCACTCATTTTCTATTGCCAGCAGCGCTAGTTGGTCTCCGACCAAAGCGCAGGCCCGGGATGCTCCTCCGTCTATTACGAGAACTTGATTATTTCCCTTTGTTTCAAGTGATTGACGAACTAAAGAATTGTCCTCCGGTGCGTGGATTGTCTTCGCTTTGCCAAAGAATGTTGACACTTCGCCATAGGAAAGAAAATTTTCCATAAGCACAATCGACTCAGGATATTCGTCAAGTAGGTCAGCTGTTGAGAACGACTGCATGCTTAAGTTTTAGCAGGGGTGGTGCTCGGAAGCACGTTTAATTCGGTAGCTTTTATAGAAGCCCAGATCGTATTTCCTAAGGCAATCTCCATTTCATGGAATGAAGCAAGCGTAATTGTTGCATAGCAATCAAACGAACCACTCAATTTGATTTTGACAAGATTGTCTTTCCTATCAAGGCTGGTAATTGTAGTTTTCCACTTGTTGCGTGGAGACTCGGTTGGGGGGGAAAGGTGGAGTGAGACAGTTGAACTAGGGAAACTTATTTGAACGTTTCCGGAGTAATGTTGAGGCAATAGAAGAATTTCGCCACCATCAGATTTAAATTCGAGGCCAGTTGCTACTCCTGAGATTAGGTTTAAATCAAAAAACTTGCTCAGCCATGGGCTTGCAGGCTGGTGAATGATTGATTCTAAGTCACCAAACTGGATAACCTTGTTGCTTTCAAGAGCAACGATGTAATCTGACAGTTTAAGGACTTCAACAGGGTCATGGGAAACAAGCAAGAGCGTAGTATCCAACTTTTGAAGTATCTGATGGATTTGATTTACCGACTCAACGTCAAGTGCTGACGTAGGTTCATCAAGCATGAGTAGCTTTGGTCGCCTAGTTAGAGATCTAGCTAAGGAAACGCGTGCAGTCTGCCCTCCTGAGAGTTGTTTTGGATACTTGTCTTTGAGTTTCCATAAATCAAAATCTATAAGGGTTTCAGTAGCAAGCGATTGGGCATTTCTTTTTGAATACCCTTTGGCTCGGTAGGGGAAAGCAACGTTATCTTCGACTGTTAAGTGGGGGAACACGCTTCCTCCCTGATGTTGTAAGACAAGTTCTCTGAGGTGCGGAGGAACAAAGAGTTTTGAAATTGGTTCGTCGTAAATGACCTCATCAATTTTTAGTGAACCTGAGTTAAGGTATTCATGTCCAGCAATTAAGCGTAATAATGTGGTTTTTCCCGATCCGTTTGGACCTATGATGGCTATGCGTTTATTGGTTCCTGTTTCGAACGAATATTCAAATCCTTCCGTTCCAAGTCTTGTCTCTCCGGATAGGTAGATTCCTGTCATCGCCGACCCAGCCAATTCCCTCGGAGTGTGATGAGAACAGACAGAGAGATCAACACCATAAGCATGCCTATAACCATTGCTCTTTCGGGATTGGTTTCTAATGCCACGAATAGTTGCAACGGCAAGGTTCGAGTTTGTTCAGGATTATCTCCTGCAAATGTAATAGTCGCACCGAATTCGCCAAGTGCTCTTGCCCAAGAGAGAGCGATGCCAGCTAATATCGAATTCCGTAACATAGGAAGAGTCACTGTGAAAAAGGTTCTTATCGGAGTAGCTCCTAAATTTAGAGATGCTTCCTCTAGTTTTGAATCTAGTTCACTGGCGGACGACTCAATGGACAAGACGAAGAAGGGTAGCGCAACGAACGTCGCAGCTATTATCGCTCCTGCAGTTGTGAACGGAAGGGTTATCCCAAGCCAGCTGTTTAATTTCTCCCCTATGAAACCTTTCCTTCCCAGTGCAAACAGTAATGCGGTTCCTCCTGCGACTGGAGGAAGAACCATCGGCAGAAGAACAACTGCTCTTACTATTTTCAGTCCTCTAAATTTGGCCTTAGCTAAAATCCAACCGAGTGGGATTCCCAAGATCAAACAAATGCAAGCGGAACTTGTTGCAATAATCATTGAGAGACTAATGGATCGTAGAACAGTTTCCTCTGTTGCTATTTGAGCAAACGAAGACCAGGGAGTGCGCTGAGCTAAGCCAATAAATGGGATCGCTAGCAAAGCAAAGCCTATAGTGGCTATTACCAAAATACTGGTGGGTACCGGTCGTTGTTTTGTTTTCATCTCTGGGGCTCTCCGAATCCAAGGCGATTTAGGATTCCTTGTCCGGTGGAAGACAGAATAAAATCAACGAACTCCGCAGCGGAAGGTTTTGCGTTATCGACTATTGCAATTGGATATCTAGTTTTTATCTGTTCGCTTTCTTCGATTGGAATTGAAACAACTCGGTTTGTTACATCAGTGATATATACGAGTCCTGCATCAACTTCTCCTAATTCCACTTTTGTTCTGACAGACCTTACATTTGGTTCCCACGTTGCTGGTTTGATCTGAATTGATAATGAGTTAGTGAGTTCTTTAGTTAGACGACCGCACGGGACTTGTTCTTGGCAAAGAGCGATGATGTGGCCCTCAAAGTCAGAAATTTCTTTTATTGATGCCGGATTTCCAATGGGTGTAATAATGGTTAAGTAGTTTGTAGCAAAAATGGTTTCATCATGCTGGGTAAGGCGACCGGATGTCTTAACTCGTTCAAATGTCTCTTCGTCGGCAAGTGCAATTACATCGGCGGGGGCGCCATCTTCTATCTGAGTTGCTAATGATGAGCTTCCGGCAATCGAAATCGTAACTTTGACACCTGTGTTATTTTCAAACTCTTTAGCTACTTCTTCAAATGCTTCTGTTAGCGATGCTGCTGCTAGAACTCGGAGAGAGTCACCTGATGCAGAACACGACAGATTAAAACATAATAAAGTAACGCCTAGGCATATGCTTACGAATAGTTTCATTCCAAAAATTATCCTTTAGGGTGAAATCAGGGGAGTTCAACAACAACATTTGTTGACTTAATAACTGCGGCAGCAACTACTCCGGGTTTTAGTTTCATTGCTTCTGCTGCCTCTGAAGAGATCAAGGACACTATTCTCTGACCGCCTGCTTGTATTTCGATTTGAGCCATTACATTACCTTTTTTTACATTTGTGACGAGACCTAAAAATCGATTACGGGCAGATAAATGCGTAGTGATGGAGGGATCATTGTCAGCGTCTGTTAAGAATCTGGCGAGATCTGCCCCCTTGATTATTCTGTGCCCGCCACTGGTTCTGCTTGATGGGATCTTTCCATCATCTATCCATGATCTTATAGTGTCAGTACTTACTGCAAGAAGATCGGCCACCTGTCCAATGCGTAAATTACTCATAACTTTTAAAACCTATGTTATTCATAGGTTTATTCTAATAAAATATATGAAAATCACATAATAAAAAATAAGTTTTCTAGAACTATAAGTTTATTTATGCTAGATGATGATTTTTTTTATGACCATCACCAATGATGAAGACCGGACTCTCTACGATTTCTCTATGTCCTTTGATTTAATTCCTTTGCAATCCGTGAATGATGACCTTATTGATGCATGTGGCAATGACCCCGGCCAGATTTGCGAATGGGTTTATGATGCATCAGGAAATGCAACCCTTTCATCAGTAATCGGTTGGGCTGTTGATAAACCGTTGACAATTCTTATCGTTCTTCTAGCGGCCTTTATAGGCTCAAGGGTCGTCAAACGAGCCATCGTCCATTTTGGTGAGCGCCTCACTGCTGAAAGAGAAAACCGAGCACTTGCACAATTACAAAAAATAAAAGGAATCGAAAAGATTAAAGACAAAGTTCTAGCCAGCAATGTCCTACAGGGTGAGCAATCAGATATAAGAACAAAAGCAAGGACTGAGACTTTAACTTCCGTTCTTTCAAGTATCGCTAATTTAGTAATTTGGACAGTAGCCGTGCTCATTTCTCTTGGTGAGATAGGTATAAATCTTGGACCACTAATTGCAGGTGCTGGAATTGTCGGTGTAGCAGTTGGATTTGGTGCCCAATCTATCGTCAAAGACTTCTTATCTGGAATGTTCATGCTCGTAGAGGATCAATACGGAGTTGGGGATTCCGTTGATGTTGGTCTCGCCTCTGGAACGGTAGAAAGAATGACTCTCAGAACGACGATACTTAGGGATACTAACGGGAGTGTATGGTATATCCCAAATGGAGAAATAGCGCGAGTGGGGAATCGGTCACAGGTTTGGTCAAGAGCTGTACTGGATATAGACGTCGCTTATGATACTGATTTGAGAAAAGCACAACAGGTCATGCAAGATGTCGCTGAGGGTCTTTGGCAGGATGATAGCTTTCTTGATGGAGATATTATCGAGCAACCTAAAGTTACGGGAGTTCAGAATCTTGGAATTGATGGTATTACTCTTCGACTGGTTGCCAAAACAGACCCATCTGAGCAATGGGCTGTCGCACGTGAGCTAAGAATTCGTATAAAAGAAGCTTTTGATGAGGAAGGTATCGAGATGCCATTCCCACAGCGTACGGTTTGGGTTAAACAAGAAAAGTAAATGTGACGCTAATCTAGGTTAGCTAGAGAACGTTGTGCAGCCTCAAGGTCTGCTTCCGCTAACGCAAGCATGTTTCGTGTTTCCTCGATTATTTCCGGTTTGGCATTCGACAAATAACCTTCGTTGTTCAAACGCCCCTTGAAACCACTAATTTGCTTTTCCTTATCAGCTATCAGTTTTTCAAGTCGAACTTTTTGAGCTCCTATGTCAATATCACTATTTAATCCTGAGATTTTTATTTCCGTTCCTTCAAAAGTAATGACGGTAGAACCATCAGACGGAGCTTCCTGTAGGGGTTTGACTTCTCCGATACCCGAAAGAATTTGAACATATCCATTTACCCTATCAAGCAGATCAAGTACCGGACTCGGGGCGTAGAGTTCAATGGATTGCTTTGGTTTCACTTTTTGTTCTGCCCTCGTAGATCTGATAAGCGAAACGAGTTGGTCAGCGCTGTTGAAGTCACTGATGAGAGAGGGCGAAATACTTTGTGTTATCTCGATTTTTGGCCATGAGGCAGTCGCTAGTATCTCTGAATCAGACAGTTTGACACCTTTTACGGTAGATGTTGTTGCTTGACGAACGTGTGGCCAAAGAGCTTCTGTTACAAATGGGCAAACCGGATGCATTATTCTCAATACAGCGTTAAGAAGGTTAGCTAGGACCATTTGCTGTTCAGGGTCACTATCAATAGATGGTTTCACAGCTTCCAAATAGCGATCGCATACGTCGTGCCAAATAAAATCGTAAAGGGTGTCTGCAAAAAAATTGAATTGATATTTCTTTATTGATTTCTCTAATTTTCGGGTCGTTTCATCTAATCGTGCAAAAATCCATTTATCTATGAACGGCCTATTTGCTAGATCGATGTTCGTAACGAGCTCTTCATCGATTCTGTTTAATGCAAATCGGGTTGCATTCCAGAGCTTGTTGGTGAAATTTCTTCCTAAATCAAATTTAGATGAGGTGTTCCTCGCGAGTGGTATCTGTTTATTTGGTTCAGCAACTCCGGAAGCAGCACCGTAAGCGCTGACCATTTGTTTACTGTCATCTTGTGGTGATACCTGAATAGGGGCAGCAACTAGATGACCTGCTTGGGTGCGCACGAATTCTGGTTCAAAAGATACACCTGAGTGAGGGCATACCATTTCAACAGGCATTCGAACATCTTGAGTATCAGTTGTCATTTGCACCAAGGTAAATCGCATCGCATCTGCTCCATGGCTGAAAATTATGTCGCGAGGGTCTACTCCATTACCCAAGCTTTTTGACATCTTTTGACCATGGCCATCTTGAACCATTGCGTGTATGAAAACGTCTTTGAAAGGGAGGCGTCCGTTGAGGAAGTAGCGATTAAACATGACCATCCTGCTTACCCATAAGGTAATGATTTCGCGAGCGGTTGAAAGCACAGATGTGGGATTATAGAAATCTAGCAACCCCTCAGTTTCAGGGAAGTCTTCAGGCCAAGGCCATCCCATGGTTGATAAGGGCCACAGGGCGGAAGAGAACCAAGTGTCTAGCACATCGGGATCTCGCTCAAACCCTTGATTTTCAAGAAGGTTGATCAAATCAGATTCTGTAGTACTTTCAGGTTTTTCCAGTCGCTGTAAGGTGCTCTGTGGGGGTACGCAAATAGATTCTTCTATTAGGCCCTCTTCTGTTCGTCGTATTTTGTGCGCAGCACCTCTTCGTACCCACTCGCTGTCAGCTACTAAACAATCATCCTCATATGCTTCGAATTCGGTTTCATTTTCTGGGACTGTTCTTACCCATACTGGTATTTGATGCCCCCACCATAATTGTCTTGAAATACACCAGTCTCTAATTCCCTCGTGCCAGGAGTAATATGTTTTGGCATATCTCTCAGGGAAAAAAGTTAACCCCCCGTCTCCATCATCTTTGCTGCGGGCTTCAACATCCGAAGGGAGAATAGGACTCTGAGAGGGGTCCTGCGCCCTCAAAGCAGAGCCGCGTAATTTATCATCTGTGACTGCAACGTACCATTGTGAACTCAGCCATGGTTCTATAGGTACGTGGCTTCTATACGAATGCCCAACAGAATGAGCGTAGGGCTTTACGTCAGCAAGTAGTTTATTTTCGCTAAACCAATCAACGATTGCGTTGCGGGCTTCATCTCTACTAAGACCAACAAACTTTTTAGCTTCCTCCGAAGTATCATCCCATCCGTAACTCTCGGAGATTGTTGCGTCTGGGGCCATGACATTAATAACAGCCAAATTATGTCTAAGACCTATCTCCCAGTCATTGGGATCATGGGCAGGTGTTACTTTGAGAAATCCTGAGGCAAATTGCGCTTTTGGATCGTTGCTATCAGAATCTGCCATGATTACGTAGTCGTCCGCAATGATAGGAATCAATCTTCCAACAATTGGAAGACGAATCATTTTGCCAACGAGTTCTGAGGCACGAGGATCATTTGGGTTCACCGCCACAGCTGTGTCACCCAACATCGTTTCAGGTCGAGTGGTAGCAACAGTCACATACCCTGTATCGTCTTCCAAAGGATACTTGAGATACCACATAGACCCTTCAATCTCTTCCATCTCCACTTCGTCATCAGCTAAAGCTGTCATAGTAACAGGATCCCAATTGACCAGCCTTTTCCCTCTGTAGATCAATCCATCTTGAAATAAAATAAAAAATGCGTGCCTGACGGCTGTAGCGCAGAGATCATCCATCGTGAATCGAGTGCGATCAAAATCACACGATGCCCCCATTGCGATTAGCTGATCAATGATTATTTTTTCGTATTCGTCCTTCCACTCTTGAGTTCTCTGAACAAAGGCATTTCTTCCTATTTCAAGTCGTGACGTTCCGTCATTAATTAGCCTTTTCTCTACAACAGTCTGCGTGGCGATTCCGGCATGGTCTGTTCCTGGCATCCACAAGGTCGGAAATCCTGCCATGCGATGGAATCTGATAAGAACATCTTGCAAGGTGTTATTTAGAGCATGACCTAGATGAAGAGCTGCGGTCACGTTAGGCGGTGGGATGACTATGGAGAAAGCAGTGTCGCTTGATGACCCCGCAATAGCATCAAATGATCCAGTTTCTTTCCATAGGTTACTAATTGCTTCTTCAACCTCTAGGGGTTTATAGGATTTCTCAAGTTTCTTTTGGTTATTCATATCTGCATTCTTATGGAATGTTAATGGCGAATTTCCATTATCGCGTAGACTTCCAGAAACAATGAGACGTATATCACTATTTATTTTCACTCAGACACCCTAGAATTAAAGAATGATCTGAGAGGTGCAGATGAGCGATTTTTCCTTAAAGTTAAACGATGACCAAATAGGCATTCAGAGTTGGGTGCATGGGTTTGCCGAAGATGTTGTAAGACCTGCTGCTGAAGAATGGGACGAGAAGGAAGAATTTCCTTACCCAATCGTTCAACAAGCTGCTGAGATAGGTCTATACGGATGGGAATTTATGGCCGAAATGATGTCTAATGACCCCACCGGACTAACAATGCCAGTCGCAATAGAAGAACTCTTTTGGGGTGATGCGGGAATTGGAATGGCAATTATGGGGTCAGGTTTAGCGGCAGCAGGCATCCTTGCTTCGGGCTCGGGAGATCAGGTAATAGAATGGGTCCCGCAATGCTATGGTGACGCACAAAACTTAAAGATTGGAGCATTCTGTGCTTCAGAGCCAGATGCCGGTTCAGATGTCGGAGGCTACAGACTTTCCGCAAAATACGATGAAGCTGCGGATGAGTGGATCCTCAATGGGACCAAGGCTTGGATTACTAATGGCGGAATAGCTGATATACATGTGGTTATAGGGGTTGTAGATCCAGAACTAGGTTCTAAGGGGCATGCTAGTTTTGTCGTTCCCCCAAACACTCCAGGGCTTTCTCAAGGACAAAAGTATAAGAAGCATGGTATCCGTGCTAGCCATACAGCTGAGGTTGTATTGGACAATGTCAGGGTGCCTGGAAGATGTTTATTAGGTGGAAAAGAAAAGCTTGATGAACGACTTGCGCGTGTGAGAGAGGGTAAACGAGGCAACGCCCAAGCAGCTATGCAAACGTTTGAAGCTACGAGGCCAGCAGTTGCTGCGCAGGCCATCGGTGTAGCTCGTGCAGCATATGAATATTCTCTCGAATATGCCAAAGAACGTTACGCATTTGGTAGACCAATAATTCAAAATCAGGGAATTGCTTTTATGCTCGCTGATATGGCCACGGAAATCGATGCTGCAAGGATGTTAGCTTGGCGTGCAGCATGGCTTGGAAAGAATGGGCAATTTGAAAATGCTGAGGGTTCTATGGCTAAATTAAAGGCCGGAAGGGTCGCTACCTGGGTAACCGAACGAGCAATACAAATATTGGGCGGCTATGGCTACACAAGGGAATACCCAGTTGAGCGATGGCATCGAGACGCAAAAATACATGACATTTTTGAAGGAACAGAGCAAATTCAACAACTAGTTGTCAGTAGGGCAATCTCTGGGATGCGTATTGAATAATACACTTCCAGCAGTTTCATTATCAGCTGTACCATCTCGGCGAAGAACCACGCTTGACCTGGCAGTGGAAATAGAGAAAAGAGGATTCTCAGGTATTTACTGCCCTAGCTTTGGTGATGCAATGGGTCTATGTCAGAGCATTGCAGAAAATACCAACAGTATTGCGTTTGGGACCTCAATCGTAAATATTTACACTCGCCACGCTCAAGATTACGCTGCATCGGCCTCATATATACATGAGATATCAGGTGGACGATTTCGCTTTGGAGTAGGGGTTAGTCATGCACCAATGAATGAACGGCTTTCAGTTTCAACGGGTAGACCCCTTCAAGACACCAAAAAATTTATTCACGCATATAAAGAGGCAAAACGCGTAGGAGACTTACCTCCCATAATTATCGCTGCTATGAGAGACAAAATGATGACGTTAGGTGCTCAAGAATCTGATGGAATTGTCTTCGCAAATGCTGCGAGAAGCGCTATTGCAGGATCCTTGCAGCGAATGAACCAGAGTCAAAAACCTCAAAGTGATTTCTTTATCGGCGGCATGATTCCAACCTGCATTTCCACGGATAGAGAAGCAGCTGCGTCGGTCAATCGAAAGACGCTAAGCATGTATGTTGGTCTTCCAAACTATCGTAACTATTGGAAATCAGTTGGCTAT
>PATL01000004.1 GCA_002713605.1 bacterium | reverse complement strand
TCCATCACCAGCAATAATTTCGTTAATTCCAACAGTTTTACCTGTAGAACCAACAATACGATATTCATCAACTTTTGGTTGTATATCTAATCCTGCAGCAGGATAATCTGGTTCAATTGGTCTACCTGAAGATTGTCCATAAACTAGACCAACCTTCTCATAGTACATATCAAGGTCAGTACGATCATATTGACCATCTACACCTGTTAGAAAAGCATCATTAATATTAACATTATTAACACCATCAGCATATTCAAATACTGTTAACTTATGGTGAGAATAATTAGGTACAAAACTAGCAGTTGTATAGTCTCTATATGCCTTTCCATTAGGATCTGCATCAAATATGGAAAATTGCCAAAAATAGCATTCTCCTGTGACTCTGAATATTGCAGTTCTGTCAATATTTGCATCATATGGGTTTGGAACGTATTTTGGTCTTATTTTCGTCTTTCTAAGGTCTAATCCAACAAGAGAAGTACCACGAGGAACTATAATTCCACCATATACACTGTTTAATTTGTAAAGTTCGTTATCTGGAGATGCAAGATCGAAATTAGATGTTAAGTCAAATGGAGGTAAATTATCAGAAGTCGCACCATTCCTAAGTCTAAACTTATTACTACCAAGTCTCGAATCTGGGATAAATCCAGGTCTGTTATCTATTATATGATCTCCTGGATATAATAAAATCGTTGTTTTACCAAATCTATCATTATCCAATCCCTTCTGATATGAAAATCTTGATGCTTCTATCAAAGCACGTTGAATTGTCTTAAAAGGACGGGTTAGCGAATTACCTTTATTCTCAACACTATCTGTTGCGTCTAAATCGTTTGGATTTACATAGAGGATCGTTCCCCTTGCCGATTTCAGAAAATTATCTAATCTGGAAAGACCCATTTTATTAACACATATAGCCGTTATGGATTATTTATCATTAAACAATATCTCTGGATTCTCAAGTTCCAAGTCAAATACTAATGGATGAAATTCTTCTTGCATTAAGTAACAAGAGTAGTTATACAACTCTTCAGTATTATATTTAGTTTCATAATCAGCGATTATTTGAGCATCTTCTTTTAATATACCAATATCGTCTAATTCATCATATGTAAAAGGAATGCCATTGATAAAATACATCAATACAACCTTACTATTCTCGTTTATCCAATCACTATACCAACAATATGTAGAGTCAATTCGATATTTCATGCCAAACCTAATGGGGCGATTTTTTTACGGAGTTTTTTTTCCGACTTTTTTGGAATTAAAAGTCGATTTTCCCTGAGAGAGGCTCCGTGTAAACTAAACGATCTTCAGGACAAGTGGCACGTATAACACTCAACACATTCATAAACTCCTCTGTAGTATCACAAACTACTTCTTTAGTATCTCCTTCACTGGAATATATGTAGACAGTTTTTTGTTGTGGATCTACCACACACTTTGTAAGATACTCTTCGTCTTCCATAATTCTCCAAAATAATTGGGGTGGGAGGTTGGATTAATGTGTACCAACAAGTAAGGGGCATTGCTACATTAGTAGATTTTTACCTCACTGTCTGAGACCCGACTGGTAAGTCGATTCACGTTTTCAACGTGCAGCACCACCTGTGTCTCATCACCTTAACTAGCCTTATGCCAGCAAGTTTGATTCAGTCACTCCCGTGTTGGGTTCGTCAACTCAACAAATATAATATACCACCTCTCTCAACCCTTGTCAACCCCTGTTTACTTAGTTCTTGTATTGATCACACCAGCATACTTAGGATCATGGTTATCTTTATCAGGATAATCATCCCAGTCCTTACCTGAATACTCAACAACTAAAGCATTAATATCCTTTCTCTCAGCATACACATGATAGAAACAATCAATTGGAATTGGTCCTCTTGCATGTAGATAAATTTTCTCATCATCCCATCTCTTTATAATAATATCCTGTGGAGCACCGATTGGTTGTAACTGTACAGAAATACTCTCAGCATGAACTAAGTCTTTCCAATAGGAAGGTAAATCAATCTCAGTCTTATTGCGGAGTCTACCTCTAAAATATACACCAACCTCTGGTCCTTCTATACATGCATGAGCAAGACGATTACCTTCACCCTTAGAGGGATGAACCATATCAAACTTCTTAGGAGAAGCATCTGCTGCTTTATGTCTTGCCTCTAATCTTCCAGATGAAAAGCAATCAACAGATCCTGTAACAAATATATCTCCCTGTACATATAAATTTCCTTTAGAAAAGATTGCTTGTGGTTGAGCACCAGAAAGTCCAAGAACTGTCTTGTAAGGAGAACAATCTTCTGGAATATTTTCATCATCATTAGTAGTAGGTCCAACCATTAAGGTTCCTTCTATTTCATTAAAAGCATCAGGTGATCCTACAACCATAGGACCCTCAACTAATGCAGATCCATTGATTTTTTCTGCCCCTTCTTGGATAGCACCATTAACACCTGTACCAACCTTTAATTGTCCACCCACATTTAAATCGTCTACGTTATAAGACATTGTTATGCACCCTCCTTAACTCTTTGTTGGAAATTTCTACCACCTACCTTAGAATCTTTAACATCAACAGCATCACTAACCCCTCTAATTACAGCACCATACATTTTTAATACTCCATTAGCAATAATTTCCATAGTTTGTGGTGTACTCATTTTATAGTAATTTTTAGCAGTAATTTGACACTTCTTAGACTCCATTATGATATTTTCACTGGCAGTCATCTTAATACTGCCTCTATCAGTTTTTTCACCCTTAGAAATCAACTCAATATCAGTTGCCTCCATTCTAATCTTACCATTACTTGCTTTAATAATAATATTACCATGATCTGCTGTAATCATGCAACTATCAAGTGCTTCCTTTTCACTATCTTTCATAATCCAAGGATACTTTCCACAATTAATCTGAAATGCACCAGTGCTTGTAGAAGTTGTCCATCCTCTTCTTACTCCATCATTATCTAAAGAAAATTGATGCAATCCATCCTTTGCATTCAACATTACTGCTGAAGTTACATCCGAATTTTTATGAATCTGACCCATAGTAACAGATCCATGATCATTACCCCACCCAACAGCAGTATAATTGATCTTAGCAGAGTCATACCTACTACCTTCTTCCTGCTCCAAAGGAGATAGGATTCTATTAGGTTTATTAGAGGGTAATAAACTATCTCTAGAAGGAGTCCTATTATTATCAGTATTTTGTGCGGTAGGTCCGTTAGCAGACATTTTAATTATTAAATAAGGTTATCAGGAGTTCCTGGAATATTAAGTCTAGGATCATTGCTAGTAACATCAGTACCCTGTCTCTGAATTGCAGATGGAGGTGTAGTTGCCTGTGCATCAATACTCTCCTGTAGAGTAGCATAAACTTGTATTTGTGTACCAGCAGTCTCAGTTATTCCAGCATAAGGAATACTATTTTTATAGTAAACTGATCCATAGTATGCACGACCTTGTATATATCCAGTCTGTTTTAATCCTACAAGATCTGTTACCTGTATTAATTTATCAGGATCACCATCCATTGGATCACGTATAACTTTGGTGACAATCTTAGCCTCAAAGTTAACTCCAGTTCTAGAAGATTTATCAGGATCATCGCCTCTAACAACTTTAATTTCAGGATTTCTAGTTAATCCATTACCTGGTGTAGCAATTCCAACTCTTGTTATTCTTCCAAAAGGATCAAAATCTGGTATAAATTCAGCACCACCACCATTAAGTACTCTTAATTCGTCTGGTACAAATATAGTAGGATCACCTGGAGGAGGACAACCCCCAGTACCAATACCAGTACTATAATTAATTCCTGGATTAATTACAACAACCTCAGTAGGAATAACTCTAACTGGATATGTTGGAGGAGGTAGTCGATCTGTTGGATCATCTGGAGGAGGATCAACTATCACAACCCTAGTTGGTGGATCAAAACCACATCCAGGATCATCAACTAACGGATCAATAACTCTACCCTTTCCACATACAATCTTTTTACATGGTGGAGGAATAATTATAGCATTAATTCCAATAGGATTTTGATACCATGATTTACCTGATGCAGCTGCAGCTGCTGGTGTTCCTGCTTCTGGTACATCCTCAACCAATCTTGTTATTCCTATCGCAAAACCACTTGGATTCTCAAGAAATTCTGCTGAACCTCTAAAATAATCATCAGATGGTTTGCGGAACAAAGCATCAATGAATCCTATTGGACCTCCACTTTCTTCTGTATAGACAGTTGGTTTTACGGTAAGAGTATGCCTACCTTTATTAACTGTTATCTTTTTACCTAAACCTTTACCAGTGTGGTCTATACTATGTCTACCTGTTGAGTGTTCTTGTCCTATAAAGAAATTCGTTCCTATTTTTTGATCGTCGAGATAAAGAGTTGCTGAGTGATCATTCTGGAATATAAATTCATACTCACCTGTTACAGGAAAATTAACATTTGTAAAAGTATAATCAACCTGCTCCATACCACCAACTTTTGGATAGTCAGGAGAAATTCCATTCTCATTCATGAATGGTCCATATCTCTTATCTCTGTAATTAAATAATGCTGGTCCACTATAAGTTACACCATTTCTTGTCGTATCTGCATAAAGTTCTTCTTCAGTAGTTGCAGAAGACATTTGATATACAGAAATAGTTTCCAAAATATCCCAAGGATTCTTAAATGCCATCTTAGGATTAGATTTAACTGCTGACTTATCATCACTCATCCAACCAGACTCAAGAATATTAGGAACTGGTTTCTGAAGTATAGCACTGCCATCTTTTCTTCTACCATATCCTCCTACATATGTAATTTCATATTTTTTACCTGCTTTAAACGTTCCTCTTTTTTTAATATTTCCATTTTGTTGCCATTGATCACCACCTTTACCAGTATTACTTGAAGGCTTAGAATCATTAAAAGGATCACGACTGGTAGCAAGCACTGTCCCAGAAGCATCTTTTAATAACCATTTTAATGCTCCAGGATTACTCTTCCAAGTCCTTCCATACTTACCTTTATTCCAAACTGAAGCTGATAACTTATGGATACCTGCAGATACATTACGAACTGTTAGTTTCCTTTCTTTTGTCGTTCCAAAAAGTGTATTACCATCCCAAGAAGCTTTACATCTATCATCAGCACGAAACTCAAGTTTATAATCTCCTGGAGTGGTAATATTGATAGTCCATTCCCCAGTATGCCATTGATTTCTTAATGGATCATTATCAGATGGGTATACATAAGGCCAAACATTAACAGGAACCCAAGGTTTTTGCTGCCCACCACTACTAGTATTCGCTGGTTGAGAATCAATCTTAGGAACCTCAAAAACTAATGGATCTGTTTCTGTTTGTACAGTAACCTTAACAACAGATGGAGGAATGAAACTAGTATTTGAAACAGGTATATTACTTAACTTATAAGTTATTGCAAAACTATCATGTCTACTTGATCCAGATGATATTCCACCACCTGCAGTGAAAACTCCTGATACATTCGTAGTTTTAACTTGCAAATCATCATCATCGTCTCTAGAACCAACTTTATCACAGAAAATACATTTACTTGTTCCATGATCTTTCTCCGTTCCCCTTCTACCAAATGTACTTTCTGCAAGACATCCTTGTTCAGTACTACCATTGTTTCTACTTGATACTACATCATAATCTACATTAGTTCTAACAGTAACCTTTATTTCCTTTGCTGCACCATTATCCACAAAATCATCCGCTTTTATCTCAAAACTATGCTTTCCATCTCTTGCAGTAAATCTAAACTTTAATCCACAATTATCTCCACCTGAAGTATAAACAAAGAACGTAGCTTGTTCTGTCTCAGGAGGTGGAGGAGGAGTATCACCCTCTAATGCATCCCATATATATCCAAGATCAGCATCAACTCTATCATTACCATAAGCAGCAAGATAATACTTACCAGACTCTTGAGTAAACATTATACCATGAGGTTTATTTTCTCTCTTACTTTTAATTGGTGCAGCAGATTGCCAATCTTTAGTACTAAAAACTTTCTGAGTAATAAACTGCTTCTTAACTTCATAATTTCTAAAATTAGAAATAGTAGCACTTACTGTATGCTCACCTTCCGACATATAAAATTTTGTTTGTTGAGGCCATGAATTATCTTCTGTATTAGCAGGTTTTATTGCCACATCCAAACCTGCTCTCTTAAATTCTTCATCAACAAAAGCAACATCAGGATCATCCTTTCTACTTGCAACTTCCACTCCATCAACCTCAATAATACCAAAATTATCAACAGTACCTTTTAAAGTATATTCTCCTTCATAAGGTGCATTTACAATCCATGTTTGTTTCCAACCATCAGCATTTCCTGTACCATCACTACCAGCACTATTTAAAGGAGGTATTGGTGATATTGCATACTTATTCATCCACTTATCCCAATACTTAAACTTAACTGGATACCAATTAGCACCTTCAGGTTTCATCCTTGTATGCCAGAATATAGGACTTGTTGGACACTCACCTTCTTCTAATAGTGGTGGAACTATTGCTGGAGGTGGTGCAGGTACAGGTGCTTCAATCGATAACGCAACTCCCATTGGATTTTCATTCCAACTCTTAGGATCTGCAACTGTTTGATATGCTACTTCTGCTTGTATATCAATAGCCAATGCCATTGGGTTAGTTGTTGGCCATCTACCACCAGGAATTTGACTAAGAACTGCAGTAATAGTATATGTTCCTGCTTCTATGTAATAAGTATGAGTCGTCTCACCAGTATGTCCAAACTTTCCTTGACCAACTGCTTCAACTGCATCTCCAAAGCTATCATAAGTAGTCGCATCTTTTCCATGAGTAAATCCTATTTTAGTAAATGTAACTTGATTCCCTATCGATATTTTTACATCATCATCAACATGAACTTTTATATTATAATTTGTAGAAGCAGGGAAGTTAACATTCGACCATACAATTGGATGATCACCTGCATAAGGCATGTTAGGAAGAGCTAATGCAGTATCATAAGGAGCAATACCATACTTACCTAAGAGTCCACCTTTATTAGTAGTTTTCCATAATCTTCTATCTGCTTTACCCATCCATTGTAAAGTATTAAATATAGTCTGTGGTGAAGTCTTTACATTCTCATCATAAACAACTACAGTATCACCCTCTGATAATTGATAGGCATTTCTTGCAGCAAAAATTACATTCTTGGGAGTAATAATCTTTAATGTATTACCGTCTCTTATACCCCTATCAAAGAAATCAATCAACTGATCATCTTCTTCTTTAGAAGGTCCTGTGTCACCAATAAGAGGAACCTTAGTATATGACTGTCTATCAAATGTTACTCTATACTTTCTACCATTCTTAAAATTACCCTTCTTACTTATACTACCTTTTTGCTGATAATCTTTACCACCTTTACCAAGAGTGTCTGTAGTTATAGAATCATTAAAAGGACTAAGACTACTAGCAACAACAGTACCAGAAGGATTTTTTAATACCCATGCAACCCCTCCTGGATTATTCCTCCATCTAGTTCCATACTTAGGATTATTTCTAACTGTTGCTGACAATTTATGAATACCTGCAGAAACATTAGCAATAGTAAATGATTTTACTCTTTGATCTATCCATTTAGTATCTCCTACACGGTTTGAGTCCCAATCAATTGATGCAGTATCATCTGATTGAACTTCTACAGTATAATTTCCTGGAGTTGTTATATTAACATGCCATATTCCTTTATTTTGCTTACCATTTAATGAAGAATCATGAACTGGAAATACAGCATGTGATCTTAAGAATGCTGTGTTATTATTCCTTACCCAGTTAGTATCATTTTGATGACTCTTTACCCAAGGTTTTTGTTTTTCACCAGTACTAGCTGGTTGCCTATCTGTTTTAGGAACCTCAAAAACTAAAGGATCTTTCTCTGTTTGTATTGTAAGCTTAGTAATAGCAGGTCTTTCTTTAGGAGTATTAACTACATCCGAATTACTTAACTTATAAGTTATTGCAAAACTATCATGTCTACTTGATCCAGATGATATTCCACCACCTGCTGTAAAGACTCCTGATACATTTGTAGTTTTGATTTGTAAATCATCATCGTCATCTGCTGATCCAACTTTATCACAGAAAATACATTTACTTGTCCCTTGATCTTTCTCTATTCCCCTACGTCCAAAACGATTTTCCTGAAGACATCCTTGCTCAGTAGTACCATTTCTCCTACTTGATACTACATTATAATCTACATTAGTTTTAACAATAACCTTTTTTTCCGCAGGTGCTCCACCATCTACATAATCATCTGCTTTTATCTCAAAACTATGAGATCCATCTACTGCTGTAAATGTAAATTTTAATCCGCAATTATCTCCACCTGCAGTATAAACCCAGAACGTAGCTTGTTCTACTTCAGGTGGAGGTGGTGGTCCAGGTACTCCAATACTTTTATCCCAGAAGAATTCAAAATCTATATCAACAAGATCATTTCCTCCTACTTTATAAAAATAATTACTACCTTCCTTTATAAATTTTCCACCTGCTTCCCTATTAATAATTTTTTTGTCTGGTTGTATAGGCTGTTTCTTTGTAGTTGGATTATTATGAAGTTTAAAACCTAATATTTTAGAAGTAGCAATACCAACTTCATATTTTATTGGTTCAGTTAATCCATTAGAAGGATTTAATGTTCCTATAATTTGATTATCAATGAATAGATCACCATATCCAACTTGACCATCATACAAACCTCTAAAGATATACTCACCACCCCAAGGAAAATCTAAGTTCCATTCAAAATCAAAAACCTCACCACCGTGTGCAGATCCAATTTCATCTGATGGTTCTACTGGAGAAACTCCATAAAGATTCATAAAGTCAGACCATTCAGAAGTACTAACAGCATAACCAACATTAGTAATTTCACCTGTAGAATCTTTAGTTATCTTTTGTAAATTTAATTGTCCCCTTGCAGTCCACCAAGGATTTTGTAAATTTTTAAGAGACTCTATATACTTATCAATTTCTGAAAGTGCTGGATCTTCTGCATACCTAGTATATTTTTCAGGATCCCATACTCCAGTATCTTGACCATCAACACCCCAAACCCTACCATAAGGAACACTAGTATCAGCACATATCTCTGGAACATTCTCATCCATATCATCCATATAATGTATCAATTGCTCTACACAATTATCACCATCGGATACTCTAACACGAGCTACTGCACCAGCACCTATACCACACTCATCCTTTACTTCTACTTTAGGTGGATACTGATACCCGTAACCAGGATGAGTAATATCTAATGATAGTACACCACCATCTTCTCCAATTACTGGGTTGGCAAATGCACCGACACCACCTCCACCATGAAATTCTGCAAAAGGAGTTGGATCACAACTGTGCTCCATATCTATTTTACATCCATCTACACCTGCTATTGGACTCAGTTGAGATGGCACTAACTTATTTACTTGTTCTATACCAAGATATTCTACTTTATCTCTCGTTCTAAAAATAAATGATGTTCCTGGATTTTCTTTTTCATAATCATTTGCTTCGCATAAACTCACATTCTGAACAAATCCCCTCGCACTAGAAATATACCCAACAGTTATATCACTCTGAGATGCAGGTCCAAATATATTAAATTGAGTTGCAGCAATTCCAGCCATTTATAATTTATATTATATTAGGTATTTATAGGGTATAATTAAGAAGATTGATTGGCAGCAACTTTTGCCTTTGCAGCAACATAATCTAATGCCTCTTCACCTATAGTTGGTTGTATAAATGGTATTCCAGGTTCACCTATTGTTTCCTTAACCGTATCAATCTTATCTGCAAGACCTTTAACACTAGGTAATTGGGAATCTGGTTTAGAAGCACCACCCGTTCCTAATTTATAAAGATCAGAGACTGCTTCATTAGGAGGCAACTCAAACGGAAATACATTAGAAGTAATATTTTTAAACTGTAAAGCCTCAGTCATATTGCCACCAATATCACCAAGAGATCCCAATATATCATCTAAAGATTGACCAGTTCCTGATAATTGCTTTTTAATTTTAGTGCTGGTAGATGTAGTAGTAAATGTTGCATCAGTTGATAATACTCCATAATTATCCTGATTAACAAATAATACATCACCATCTGCATAATCAGCACCTTTTTTAATTATCTCAATACCACCTGGATCTACTGGTCCTGCAACCATAGTTAATTTAAATGAACCATTACCTGCAATAGATCCTGTTCCTCCTTGCATGTGAGGATAAATTTCATCTCCTACTTTATATCCCGTGCCCATTGTATGAACTCGTACTGACTGTATTTCACCTGTAGCAACAGTCATATTAATCATCATACCAGTACCAATCCCAGAAGTATCGCAAATTACACCTCCCTGATTACCATTAACATAATTAGATCCCCTATCTATCCATGCATAATTTTCAGCTTGTGGAGAACCTTGACCTGATAATCCACCAGATGATACAGTGATATTAACAATACATCCCTTACCTAAACTTGTAGTAATTCCAGGACTAATATTTCCATAGATACCAGTTGGAACAGATGTTGCAGTAAGATATGCAGTACCTCCTCTCACTTGATCTAATACCTCTTCATCAGTAATCCCCATAATCTGACCACTAATACTCTCACCACTGTCCTCAGTTGCACCACTCTCAGTTAACATCTTCTGCATATCATTCATAAAATAATTAATACTCTTAACAACATTATCATTTGCTTTATCAATCAATTTTTTATTACTTACTATAATTTTTGCAGCCAATTCTTCCGCATAACATGTAGGAACTTTAGGTTTCTTCAGTTTATTATCTTCTATAATTTCATAGGCATCAGATAATGTTTGCTGATAATCATTAGTCATTGTAGAAATATCCCATAGACCTTCATCATCTAAAGATTCTTCAAAATTCTCAGCTATATTTTCAGCATTAATTATATCTTTATCTTCTTGTGATAAAGCATCTAATCCAGTTTCCTCTGATATAGTTTGGTTTATAAATCTTTGGATTACTCCTCCAAACTTATCTTGCACCTGACTCGTACCTATACTATCCTCCAAAACTTTTTCAATTGTTCCGCACATGTTATCAGTAATCTGATTATAATTTTGTAGTGTCTGCATACCTGTTATCTCTTTCATATCTGCCATCATCCATCTTTGACTAGATGGCATCTGGGCAACCTTCTCAGACAACTCTTTATTTAAAGTCTTCGTAACATACTCCATCATCTTATCCATAATAATCTTCATGTATTTTGATACCTCACATGCAGCATTTGATTGAGTAGCTTTTAAATTAAGTAAATTCTTATTCATAGAAACAGCATCAATATACCCACCATCTGCCAATGCACTAGTGTACTTATCAACATCTTGAGTAAGATTATCAATAACAATCTGCATAGATTTCATTGCAGATCCAATAATATCATCAGGTTTCATTACAGGTATTGATTTTCTATATAAATCTTCTCTTATAACATCAGAAGCAGGTGTTAAATGAACACCATCTATAGTTTCTCTAGTTGCTCCTGGTTGTGATGGAGATAAAGCTGCATTTGCATTTCTAACCCTATTATCCATTCCTTTTTTAACTTCTTTCTTAATATATTCAATGTACTCTTCTCCCTCCAACCCTAAACCACCATCTTCTATAGACTTAGCACCAATCTCTTGAGCTCTTTTAATATCAGCTCTTTGTTGATCAGTTACTTGTTTATTAGCAGGTAGTCCAAATTGATTCTGTGCTCCTGAAGAACTATTATTCATCGATGCAGCTTCATCTGCTGCACTATTACTCTTTGGCTTATCTACAACTAAATCAGTTTCGGGAACAGTTTCTTTAGAAGTACCTTTCTTAGGAACTTGACCCTCAGAATATCCACTCGTAGGAGATAGGTTAGCTGCTGAGTTACCAATATCTTGTTCTAATTTTGTCTGAGAATTATTACCAAGAACTCCCATAATGACAGGAACAGATTGCTCCTTACCATCAAGAAAGAATCCAAATACAAACATACCCTGACGGAGGTTTGCGGTCTGGAAAGCACCACTCTGACCTCCACCAGCAGTAACTGGATACATTATCTGTGCCCAAGGCAACATTTCAGATTTAACAGTTTCCTCTTCTTTATCATGAAGACCTATAATCCTTACCTTATATCGTCTTCCCCATCCAGGAACATCCTTTCTATTCGTATATTTACCTGCCTTAATATTATCTCTCCAGGTGGAGTCGTCAGCAATCTGACCGATCCACCAAAAGAAATCAGCACCTAAAAATCCCGAATTAAATAATGATCCTCCGATATCCATAAGTTAATCGTCGTATACCTTACACTCATCCGCATCAGGATGATTATCACAATAAACTTCTAGATGACTATCTTCATGTCGTGTATGATAATCATTAATCTTACCTTCATTAGTATCTACTTTATCATCCTTATGATACACATCATAATCAGCATGTACATTCTCTAGATCTTCCTTAGTATACTCATGCATACCATGATTAGTATGCTCCTTACCATCTTTAGGGTCAATGTAGACCTCATGTTCTAAATCGTGTTTAATAGTCATAATTTTTCCTAAGATTAAGTTGCTGTACCTTTTCGACCAACAGTGTCCCTAACTAAATTTAATTTAGTGTAGGTATTTTCTGGGGTCATATAGTGGCATAAATCCGCTATAATATATATTCCACCAGACTGCTGATCTTTATTTCCTGTCTTATCTCTACTAAGTCCAGGAACATCTACAAATATAGCATCTCCTACATGTAATGAAAAGTCTCCAGGTATGGTAATCGTGACTTTTGATGAATAGAATTGATTATATCTTCTAATTGATTGATTAGTTATTTTAAGATACTCAAAATTTTCTTCTTCATTCTTATCAATTTGTTCAGAAGTATCTCCTGAAGGTAACGATCCACGATCAACTAAACAATAAGTAGTCCTAGTAAAATTTTTATTAGCACCAGAAAATCTTGGATCTTCCGTAAACTCTGGATTTAATACAGGTAACTCTCTACCTGCAGACTGTTCAGTACTCTTATCAGATGCTTTATCAGTAACTACTTGATAATAACAATCAAAAGGATCAAATAAAATTATCTTACTATCATATGCACCCAACTTTAATTTTTCCTGTACATTAATACGATTATCTAATTCATATTGTAGTGCCTTCATATCATATCCTTCAGGCATATTAAGACCTTTAGAGTCAGGAGTATTATTATAAATTACAGATTTTTTCTTTGGGTTTTTAGTAGGATCTAATATAGCATCTAATGATTTAAAATAAAATCCCTCAGATGTTTCATAGAAAAAGAACCCTGCAGATCCTCCTATACCCCCAGTTGCATCAGGTTGACCATCTGGTATAGATTTCTTTGATAATGCATTCACCATAAAGAATGGTTTCTTATTATTACCTATAAAATTAAAATTATTTTGAACACTATCAACGTATATTTCTTTTTCAGTAGCAAGATACTTATCATCATCCTTTAAGATTGCCGTAACATGATCAGATATCTTACCATCAAATCTAGTATTAATTCTTAATTTCTCATTTAATATAAACTCCTTTGTTACTAATTCTATTTGTATTAATTCATTACTAGTATCATTTTCTATTGGTGTTACCTTATTAACATACATAACCAACTCTGGACTATCACCAATCTTTACTTCATTATTATCCTCAAATTTTATAGTAACTGTCTCCTGTCCAACAAGAGGTAATCCTTCTCTTACAGTTTTACCATTAATAGAATCTCCAGAATCAGCAAATCGTATAGTCATTCTAAGAGTATCTTGTAGTATACTCTCAAAATACATAAGCATTGAAATTCCAGATGCAATATTCACCTGCTTACTATCCTTATTAGAAGTAATTGTAACTTCACTAATAAAAGAAGGTTCTGAACTAGTGGAAAGTATTTTAGATGTCATTTTTTATAATACCCTACTTATATTTAACCATATAAATCTAGAACCTCATAAGGATCATCAGCACTAACAGCAGAAGAAGAAATATCAACTTCTTCTTTATTCTTCTGGTCGGGACTTTCCAAAGGAGGTTGTTCTGTATTAATAATAATAGTTGATGATGCACCATCCTCATATGATGCATACTCACTAACATCATCTGCTTTTTTGGAAACAGATTTTGTATCTATAGGAACAATATTATTAGCACCCTGTTCTTTAATAGGATCACTAAGAGCATTCTTTATTGATTTACCTGCCTGTACTACAGGATGTTTCTCTACAGCTTTACCAGCTATATCCTTAATACCCTGTCCAATATTCTTAAAGAATCCACCTACTTTATCTTTAACATTACTAATCGTTTCACCAACCTTTGCTTTTATCTCTTCTCTTTTCTTTTTAGCCTCTGCTTTTTTCCTTGCTTTCTCTTCTGCTTTTCTTTGCTTCTCTGCTTCTTTTAAATCATCACCTTCTTTTCCTTCCTTAAGACTATCTGGAGGAGTTTTAGCAACAGATTCTTTCTTTCCTTCTTCTTTTCCAACACCGAAGAATGATGATGCCATATGCTTAACCATAAAAGCAGGATTCATTAACTGCCAAACCGCAGGAAATCCTTCTACCTTTCCATCCTTAACTAACATCTTCAATAAAGGATGTAGATTAAAAATCCATCCTAAAATTTCTGGTATAGATGGAAGAGTAGATAACATTGAACTCAAAGAGAATCCTCTAATTGCTTTAGGTATAACCTTCCAATCAGGAACTTTAAAATTAAGTACAGCTTTATAGATGGGATTAATACTTAAAACATTCGCCAACATTGTCCCGATACTAGCTTCGGGAAATTTAACCATCGGGAACGTCTCAATAAACTTAGTAAATCCATTCCTAAAGAACTCAAATATAGCCTTACCAGCATTAAAAATACCTTTCCAAATACCACCAAGAGCACCTTTTAATTTCTCAAAGGCAGCTTTCATTCCACCACCCATAAACAATTCAAATAATAAATCACCAACAAATGTACCAAGTAATTCCCCAAGCATCGTCATAGCAGGTGCTAATAATGCACCAATACCAACAGTAGCAGTTGT
>PATL01000036.1 GCA_002713605.1 bacterium | reverse complement strand
TGACCGCAAATTTCCAATGCCGTAGTCAAGTACAGCGACTTTAACCATTTACAGAACGCCTTTTGTGGAAGGTAGACTATCCCCCTTAACCATCGTTGCCTGTCCTAAAGCTCGTGCAGTACTTTTAAATAATGACTCAATAATATGGTGAGTATTTTTTCCTCGTATGAGCACTTGATGCGCAGTTATCTCGCTAGACATCACAAAAGCTCTCCAAAATTCCTCAATAAGCTGAGGGTCAAATGGTGGGTCACTAAGAATTTTCTGTCCCGGTGATTCAACATCATAGAAATGAAAAGGCCTTCCTGATAGGTCTAGCGAAACCTCAACAAGGGCTTCATCAAGCGGACACGATGCGCTAGCAAAACGCTGGACTCCGAGTTTCTCCCCCACTGCTTCTTTGAAACATGTGCCGATGGCTATACCAACATCTTCCACCGTGTGATGCGCATCAATGTCTAGATCACCTTTTGCTTCTACACTAAGGTCAAAATTTCCATGTCGTCCCAGTTGATCAAGCATGTGATCAAAAAATGGTATTCCGGTTTCAATCTCTGTTCTACCTATACCATCCAAATCCAATGAGATATCAATTAAGGTTTCTTTAGTTTCACGTCTGAAAGTCGCTAATCTTTTTTTCATTATCCTAGTATCGCCTTTAGTGAGTCAATAAACGAGTTATTTTCCTGTTCGGTACCTATTGTAGCTCGTAAACAGTCAGTTAAATTTGGCCAGTTTGAACAATCACGGACCAGCACCGAATCATTAAAAAGGGCTTTCCAAAGATCATTACCAGACATGTCAACAGTCTCTAGTGGCTTGAATAAGATAAAGTTTGCAGCACTGCGCCAAACTTGAAGAGGAAGACTTTTGAGCTCTTTAGATACCTTTTCCCTTTGCAATTTCAGGTATTCAACTCATTGCGCCATTTCACTCTTATATTTAAGTGCCGTTAGTCCTGCTATTTGCTTAAAAGAATCTAAATGATAAGGAAGTAGCACTTCTTTCATTCCATCTATTACTCGAGTCGCACCAACGGCATATCCCAACCGCCCTGCAGCAAAACCATGAGCTTTTGAGAAAGTTCGCGTTACGACAATTGGTGCATCATTATCCACGAGCTCTATTGCTGACCAGTCAGAAAACTCTCCGTAAGCCTCATCAACAACTAGAAGTGAACCATTTTGGGAGCAGTACTCCAGAGCAGAGATGATTGTTTCTTTCGGTTCGATGAGCCCAGTTGGGTTATTTGGTGAACAAAGAAATACTATATTCGGTTTAGTTGTCCTTAGAGTTTCTAGTCCACTGTGCCCGCATAGAAGGGATCCATCTCTATCACAGGAGATAATTTCAGTACCGGTAATTTTGGCGATTTGGGCATGCATTGCATAGGTCGGTTCATAAATTATTGAGGATCGATTATTTCCCCCGTAAGCGAGCAATATGGATTGGATAATTTCGTTTGAACCGTTTGCGGATACGACATTATTTGGTTGCACGCCATGGGATTGAGCTAGTTGAGATGCTAATTCGTTGGCGTCTCTGTCTGGGTACCTATTCCATTCGATAGTGGCAACTACTTTTTGTATTTCGCTAACCCACTGACTCGGGGGAGGTAACGGGCTTTCGTTGGTATTTAATCGCACTTCTACTGCAAGTTGAGGAGAGTGGTATCCTTCGAATAATTTAAGGTCTTTCCTTATCTCAGGCCAAGCCATTTAGTCCCTCGATCCGAAGGCGAATTGATTCAGCGTGAGCGTCCAAGCCTTCTGCATCTGCGATTGTTGTTATGGTCTCAGCGGCTTCCTTGAGGGCATCTGCACCCATTGAAATGATATGAATATCTTTAATGAAGTCATTTATTGTTAACGCACTTGCAAAGCGTGCGCTCCTATCAGTGGGCAATACGTGTGATGGCCCAGCGTAATAGTCACCTACTGACGCAGGTGCCATATTCCCCATGAACACAGCTCCGGCATTCTGGATGAGAGAAAGATAATTTTCTGGATTTTCTACCATCAGCTGGAGGTGCTCGGGAGCGACTGTGTTCGCAACATCGAATGCTTGGGGCAGATCTTTTGTGAGAACGGCAAAGCCGCCTTCATCAAATGTTGACATGATTTCTTGTCGTCTCTTTGATTTATTTACGAGAACCTTAACTTCTTTAAGTATTGTTTCCAGAATTTGTTCGTCTGGAGATATTAACCATGACTGACCGTCGGGACCATGTTCTGCCTGAACTATTAAGTCAATTGCAGCAAATTTGGGGTTTGCTGTCCCATCAGCAATCACAACTATTTCCGATGGGCCAGCAAAAGCTGCGGCTATCCCAACGTCTTGTGAGACCATCCGTTGTGCAGTGGCGACATAGATATTTCCCGGACCAACGATTACATCGACTGCGGCTATGCTTTCCGTTCCATACGCCATAGCGGAAATGGCTTGTGCTCCTCCTATTGCGTAGACAGAGCTAGCTCCAGATATTCGGGCTGCTACTAATACTGCGGGGCTGATCTTGTTATCTTCCCCTGGTGGTGTGCAGATGACCACATCTCTCACACCAGCAACGACTGCAGGAATTACAGTCATCAAAACAGTTGAAGGATAGGAGGCTCTCCCCCCTGGAACATAACATCCAGCTCTAGTCACAGGACGATACACGGTCTGAACTTCCAAATTACCTTCCTTGAATGACCTAGCGCTGTGTAATTGGGTCTTGTGGAATTCCATAACACGCCCAGCCGCCTTTTCTATAGCTTCAATCAGGCCTGTTTCACAGTTCTTAAATGCTTCATCAATTTCAGCGTCAGTGACACGAAAGTTTTCGGGGATGAAACCGTCAAACTTTTCTGCATATTGGCATAAAGCATCGTCTCCTCGACTCTTCACGTCGTTAATTATCGCTAAAACAGTCTGTTCAACATCATCGTTTGCTGGCGATACAGCCGAAAGAGCCGAACTGATCGTAGCGATATCTTTTTGATTAAGGTCTATTCGTTTAAGCACACTTATACGGTATACCCCTACAAAGTGACTTGTGACGGAATTTAGGTTAAGAAGTTAATATGTCAAGTGATAAATCGTTAAAAAAACAAAGCATAGCTGAGCTGTCATCTATTGATTTTCAAATTGATGATCTTGTTTCAAGGGTAATTTCAACCGCTAAATCTTTGGAAGAGATCGGGTTGGATGCTAGCTCGCATGAACTATTTGAGGTCGAGAGATCTCTTATCGCTGCCTCAAGACGTCTAAGACGGGCTTCCAGCGAGCTTAAACTTTAAAAGCTACTGGGCAAAAGTAGTTCAGAACGCATTCTGTGCAGTTAGGCTTTCGAGCGGAACACACTTGCCTCCCGTGCAGGATAACTCTAAGGCTAAATTCGCCATGTTCATCATCGGGCAACATAGATCCCACTGCCCTTTCGATTTTCACCGGATCAGTTTCTTGGGTAATTCCAAGTCGTTGAACTATCCGACTGACATGCGTATCAACTGGCAGTCCCGGTAATCCCAATGAGACGCTTCTGACAACGTTGGCTGTTTTCCTTCCTACACCGGGAAGACTTACTAGATCATGCATATCGGAAGGAACCTCTCCACCGTATTCCACCAACAACCTTTGAGCCATCCCTTGTAAGTTCTTAGCTTTTGATCGGAAAAGCCCAATAGTCTTGATTACCTGCTCAATTTCTACAATTTCTGCTACCGCTAGTTTCTCAGGAGTTCCATATGCTTCGAATAGTTTTGGCGTTGCCTTATTCACAGATTTATCTGTGGCTTGGGCCGAAAGTATAGTCGCAACCAGTAATTGAAAGGGGGTTCCGAACTCAAGTTCACACTTCGCTTCAGGAAATGTAGATTTGAGTTCTTCATTAGTTCTCCTGCATCTCCCTTCAGCTGTTCTTGGTTTAGCCATGCTCACAACATAGTACGGCTACGGGCAGTAACTTAATGATATGGATATTCTTATTTCCGATGAAACCCCCTCTGGCTATGACCTTTCGCTAACGGTGCCTAAGGGTTTCAGTCGCGATTTACTCTTAGTTGGATTAAAGACGGCTTTGAGGAGTGTATCAATGGCCAAAGATTCTTTAATCCAAATTTGGATTGAAGATGCGCAAATAGATGATGACGATTTAATGAACGATATTGGCTTTTCTAACTATCGTAACCTTTGGCAAATGCGTTGTAATCTTCCCCCCAATGGGGAGGGTATCTCAACTAGGCCATTCATTTGCGGCGTTGATGATGAAGCTTTTCTTGAGGTCAACTCGAGAGCATTTTCTTGGCACCCCGAACAGGGCTCCCTAGATTCACTGAAGCTAAATGACACTTTCAAAGAGGAATGGTTTGATAACGAGGGCTTCCTGTTATTAGAAGTTGAAAATCGCCTTGCAGGGTTTTGCTGGACGAAGGTACACAACGAAGAAGACCTAGTACTAGGGGAAATTTACGCAATAGCAGTTGACCCAGATTTCCATGGAAGAGGTTTTGGTAAACCGCTTACAACCTCAGGCCTGAACTACCTCTCGAGTGTGGGAGCAGACCTTGGGATGCTATACGTGGAGGCAGATAATAAGCCCGCAGTTCGAATTTATGAAGATATTGGATTTACACATTTCTCCACCAATAGAGCCTATAGAAATAGTGTCTAAACATATTTTGATTAGTACGATGTGTGTATGGAGTTAAATCCGGACCTCCCAACAGGAGATGAAAAGGCGGAGAAAGTTCAAGGCATGTTTGATCGCATCGCCCCAAGATATGACTTTGTGAATAGAATCATGACCTTTCGCTTAGATGTTCGTTGGCGAAACCAAACTGTTCAAGCTCTCAAACTAGAAAAGGATTCTTTAGTGATTGATCTAGCTTGTGGAACCGGAGACTTTTGCTGCGAACTTGAAAATGCCGGAATGGTTCCACTTGGGTTTGACTTCTCAATGGGGATGTTGCAAGCAGGACGATCCTCTTCACCCCTCTGCCAATCAGATGTGTTGAGTTTACCCATCAAAGATGCTTCAGTTGATGGAGCTACCTGTGGCTTCGCCTTAAGGAACCTCACTGAGCTGGAAACATTTTTCGCTGAAGTTTCTCGCGTGCTCAAGGTAGGTGGAAGAATTGGCTTCCTTGATGTAGCCGAGCCCGAAAACAGATTCTTAAACTGGGGTCACCACATATATTTTGACCGAATCGTTCCAAAAGTCGGGGCTCTGTTATCTGACAAGTCTGCCTACTCCTACCTTCCAAAATCTGTTTCGTACTTACCACCGCATCAGGAGATAGTGGCAATGATTGAAAAAGCCGGATTTAAGCAGGTAGAACGAAAACTGTTTGCTCCAGGCTCAGCCCAATTGTTTACTGGAGAAAAAACCTAGAGATTCATGATATTGGGGATTCACCATATTGCTATAAACGTCGACAACATAGAAGATGCTGTTGACTTTTATTCTAGATACTTTGCCCTCCGACAAGTTGCAAAACCTAACGACAGGACTGGTGCTTGGCTTCAAGCCAATGATGGAATTCAAATCCATCTACGAGAAACTATAGTTCCCGAAGACAATGGTCAGCATTTAGCGCTACTGGTAGAGGATATTAAAGAAACATACAAACTGCTCACTGATGCTGGGATAACCGTAACTCCCCCAAAGCCAATAGGTTCCTCATTCCAATCATTTCTTCATGACCCTGCTGGAAATCGTCTCGAGATTCATCAAATTACGTAATTCAAAGACCTAATACCAAGCCAATTGAAAGCAAAATTCCAGCCATCAAGTGAAGTTTTGCTGTATTCTCAAGTATCTTTATAAGTTCTTCAGCGCTTTCTTTAGTGTAAATATCCTTAATCAATTTCAGAGATAGTGGGATAACTAAAAGCGTAATGAGGGCAAGGTAGGTGTACAGCATAGCTATCAAGACATACATCCCCAAAGATCCTAGGAGTAAAAGCGTAAAGAGCATTTGGGTTTTTGCTTTACCTAGCCGAACCGCAAATGTTTGCTTGCCCGTCTCTGAGTCAGTTTCAATATCTCTGAAATTATTCACTACAAGAAGCGCTGAAGCCAAAAGACCTACCGGCACGCTACATAGGACAGCAATTGATTCAATGGTTTGGCTTTGTACGTACGAAGATCCCACAGTCGCTACTAACCCAAAGAAAACAAAAACTGAAATCTCTCCAAACCCTGAATAACCATAGGGTTTTGATCCTCCTGTATAGAACCAGGCAGCTAAGATAGCTATGAAACCAATAAGGATCAAGAACAGGCTTGTCACAATTGCGAGAACAAGTCCCGCTATAGCAGCTACCAAAAATGATATTCCCGCCGCTAACTTTACTTTTTTTGCATTGATGAGCCCAGACCCCACAAGTCTTCTTGGGCCTACCCGATATTGGTCGGTTCCACGAATTCCATCAGAGTAATCATTTGCATAATTGACTCCGACTTGCAGTGCAATCGACACGACAAGAGCAAGTAAAAGCCTATAGATGGTTAAGCTAATTTCTACTGAAGCAGTTCCTACAATAACTGGAACTAATGCGGCAGGTATAGTCTTAGGTCGTGAACCCTCGAACCATAATTTTAGTTTTAGGAGTTGACTCATATAACTCTTAGGCCGAAAGACCTCCAAGTATGGCTTTGACCTCCATGAATTCTTCTAAACCGTGAGTACCCCATTCTCTTCCATTACCTGATTGTTTGTAACCACCAAACGGGGCATTAAAGTCTGGGCCAGCACCATTTACATGCATGTTACCAGTTCGGATTTGGCGCGCTATTTGCACTGCTCGGTCGTGACTTCCAGAAATGTATCCTGCTAATCCATAGACTGTGTCGTTGGCTATTGAAATTGCTTCATCATCGTCTTCATAGCCAATTAGAACTAGGACAGGGCCGAAGATTTCTTCCTGCGCTATCTGCATATCATTAGTTACATTTGCAAACAGTGTTGGCTTTACGTAATAACCCTTTTCAAGCCCATCGGGTCTACCAAGCCCTCCACAAACTAACTCTGCTCCTTCATCAATACCCGCTTGAATCAACCCTTGGATTTTGTTCCATTGCGTTTCTGAAACAACGGGGCCGATAGTAGTTCCATCACTTGTGGGATCTCCTACAGATACTGCTTCCATTGAAGCTTTCGCAATTGCTTTTGCTTCTTCCATCTTTGAATTGGGGACTAGCATTCTAGTACCTGCGTTGCAGGATTGACCTGAATTCATACACATTCCGAAAGCATCCCGACCTACTGCTTCCTCGAGATTTGCATCGTCCAGGATTATATTGGCAGATTTACCTCCAAGTTCTTGAGCTACACGTTTAACGGTAGCTGCAGCATTTCTTGCTACCTCAATTCCAGCTCTTGTAGAACCGGTAAATGACATCATGTCAATCCCAGCGTGACTTGATAAGTACGCTCCTACAGTGGGTCCATCACCGTTTACTAAATTAAATACTCCTGGCGGGACTCCAGCTTCATCCATTACTTCGGCAAATATTATCGCGTTAAGTGGGGCTACTTCGGATGGCTTAAGAACCATCGTGCAACCAGCTGCTAAAGCTGGAGCTACTTTGCAGGCAATTTGGTTTATCGGCCAGTTCCATGGAGTGATCATCCCAACTACTCCAACAGGCTCTTTGACAATCAAATTTTTTCCTAATTCCTCTTCGAAGTTGAAATTTGCCAAAATACCAGCCGTAGTAGCGAAATGGAATAGACCGGTTCCAGCTTGGGCTGCTTTGGCTAGACCACTAGGGGCTCCCATTTCTGAAGTAATCGCGGTGGCTAAATCCTCCGACCTTGATCCGATTATCTCGGTTATTTTATTCAAGAGTTCAAGCCGCTCTTCAACTGTTGTTTGGGAGAAAGTTTCAAATGCACTCTGTGCTGCTGCAACAGCTGCATCGACGTCTGCATGCGTTCCCAGTGCAATTGTCCCAATAACATCCTCAGTTGCAGGATTAATAACGTCTACCGTATCCGACCCGGTGGGCTCTACCCATTCGCCATTTATATAAAACTTTCTATTATTACTCATATCAACTCCATTGATTAGTCTCCTCTTGAGATTACACGAGGTTTAGAATCCCCAAAAGCCCAAAAGAGATCAAGACTGAGAATATTATCGGTTACCACTGAATCGTTCACCTAAACTTGATCCAGTAAAAAATTTTACGCGACTTTTTCAAGTATATGCACGCCACAAGCAGACCCAAGACCAATTACATGAGCTAGTCCAACTCTTGCTCCTTCAATTTGACGGTCACCTGCTTCACCGCGCAGATGCATAACGATCTCATGAATGTTAGCAATTCCAGTAGCAGCGATTGGGTGTCCTTTCGATTGTAAACCGCCAGAGACGTTTACTGGTTTGCATCCATCACGCCAAGGAGCTCCAGACTCAAAGAAGTCAACTGCGCCTCCCTCTTCACAAAGCATTAAATTGTCGTAATGCACAAGTTCCGCAGTTGCGAAACAGTCATGAAGTTCCACCAAGTCTAAATCTTCGGGGCCGATACCTGCTTGCTCATATGCCTGAGATGCTGCATTTCTCGTGAGTGTATTCACATCCGGCAATATCTGACATCCATCAACATATGGGTCTGAAGTTAGCACCGAAGCTGATATTTTCACTGCCCTCTTTTGTACTTCTAGTGGCATAGATTTCATCTTCTCATCGCTAACAACAATCATTGCTGCGGCCCCATCGCAATTTCCGGAACACATCGGTCTGGTATTCGGATACGCGATCATGACATCATTCATTATCTCTTCTAATGTGAATCTCTTCTGATAAGCAGCTAAGGGGTTAAGTGTTGAGTGGGAGTGGTTCTTCTCTGAAATTTTGGCGAACAGTTCAAAGCTAGCACCACCATATTTATGACCGTATTCCATTCCGACTTGGGCGAAAACGCCAGGCATGATACTTGTTCCTATCCTTCCTTCAGTTGAAGAAAGCGCCCCAAACCGGCCACTTGGCTGCCACGTATCCGATTCAGGCTTAGGACCTCTTTGTCCTAATAACCCTGCACCGGCTAATTTTTCTACTCCAACTGCCATCCCCACATCGGTTTCTCCTGCCTTGACTGCCATTATGGCTACGCGCAAAGCAGTTGCTCCGGTTGCACAGGCGTTAGAAACGTTGAATACTGGAATTCCAGTTTGTCCAATCTGCTTTTGTAATTGCTGACCGATACCTGCACCTGCGTTCATAAGGTTCCCGACTCCTAGCACTCCAACTTCTGAGAGCGAAATATCGGCATCCTTTAGTGCTTCACGGCTAGCCTCTGCAGCAAGATCTACAACATCTTTATCAGGGTGTTTACCAAATCTGGTCATGTTAGATCCGATAATCCAAATTGTGTCTGATCCCATTTTTTTCTTCCTATCTATATTGGTTCAAAGCCAAAAGCTATTGCTTCTGTACCTTCACTATCTTCTCCCATTGAATACGTCATTAACTTAACCTGCATGCCCAGAGTCAGATGTTCAGGTGATGGCTCAACATTCATGATTGTGCATTTGACGCTAGTTCCTCCGCAATCAACGACTGCGGAAACATAGGGAATCGGACCCATTTGAACGATGCTGAAACTTGTAACTATTCCCTCTTGTTCAATAGCTACGGAACGAAATTGATCTTCAAAGCAACTGGCGCATGCATTCCTTCGATCAAAATATCTCGCACCGCAACTCATGCATTCTTGAGCCTGTAAATAAGGAGGATTGTCTAGAATTAAATAGTCAACAAAAGGAATTTTTTCGGATGTTTCTGTGGTTTCATTTTCCTGAGCTTCTGACAACTTATCTCCGATCTAAATAGAATATAGCGTTCTTTTTGGTACCGATACTCTCTGGCCTCAAGATTTAGAAAATAAGTTCATCTAATGTAGCTCTTCCTCTTAATGTAGATTTGCTTGCTCGTTGATGTTTAGCTGGATGCCCTATCGCTATAGTGCCAATTGATTTATATTCTTCAGGAATTGAATATTCCTTTTTCAATGCTTCTTCATGACTAAAAATTCCAAAAAATAATGACCCTAAATTATCTGATTCAGCAGCTATCAATATTGACATCGCTGCCATTCCCCCATCAACCCACCAATACGGTGTGGACCAATTTCTCTCATCTTCCCCTAATCCAGTCTTTTTCTTATCGTCCTCCGCGTACCGTTGAAGGTAACTGTTTGGATTGACCCAGACGATTATCAAAGTTGGAGCGTTGAGTAGCCCGGGCCATGGAAACGACTCTTTTGTATTCTCATCTAATGTTATTTCCCAATATGAGTCTGTATTCTCATTTTCAAGAAGTGAATATCTTATTCCTTCAGTGTTCCCTGCTCTTGGAGAGGACCTAGCCAAATTAATAAAACTTCGAGCTTGATCTGGCGACAATGGTTCTTGAGCGAAATTTCTCACCATTCGACGCTGGGTCATGAGACCAGAAACAATTTGGAAGTTTGAAAGCGATTCAGGACCCGAGTTTTTCAAGTTTCTCCGCCATAGCCCAAGCTACTGCCACCATAGCATCGCCACTTTCGTGATTAAGATCCGAGAACATGCCGATTAAATCTTTATCAATCTTCTCAGGTTTTAGGCTTTCATGATCAAATACACATGGCTTGGAACCATCTCCGACTGCTATAAATTTCTTGTCGTCAAACCCTAGTTGGGAGAATCCAAGTCGTTTTGCGAATCGACGACCCCATGCACGCTCTTCCCCAGTTGGCCTATAAGAAGGTTTAGGAAGTTCATCAGTTAGGTCTTTAAAAACTTCTAGACCGCTTGGAGATAGAATCGTAGTTCCGAAGATAACGTCTTCGTCGGGAAAAGCCATAAGAGCTCTGTGATAGAGTTCATTCATTAACGCTTTCAGAGTTGCGTTCCTTTTATTATTTCTCATGACTGAGCCAAGGCCCATAATCACTGCAGGAGTTCCACCTATCCTCTCAAGGGTACAGAATACATAACCCTTAAGATTTCCGCTTTCGCGTGCAGTTGTTAGGAGAACCCATTCTTCAGCCTGTTTTGAAAGCAGACCCATTGAAATGGCGTTCGGTGAATCAGCGGATAATGATTCAAGTTCTCCTAGCTCGGCATCCGTGACAGCAGTGCAGTCCTTTGTTTCAACCTCGAATCCCATGTCCGCCCCAAACTAATGGCTACCTCACCATCTCCTAAGTCCATTTCAGTCGGTAATTACATTTTACGCAACTTTAAGAGTTGTCAGTTTCAAGTCAAAATACATTCGGCTCCAAAGAGAACACGAAGTTCTCCAAGAAGCCCACTGTCAGGATCGACCCGGACATCGGCCCCGAGCCAAATTCTCTTTGATCCTAGGTGCACATACACGTCGCACTCACCAGCATGTTCGGACAATAACAAAGCAAGGTTCTCTAAATGTTTTGTAGATGTTCCGGTTGAAGGGATCTTGACATCTATTGACGTGACTTTGCTCTCTTGATCACTTTTCAACTCTTCAACTTCAAGACAAATTATCTTTGAATTTTCATCTCGCCTATCTACACGCCCCGTCACAATTACGGGGCGATCAGTTGCAAGTTTATGTCCAACCTGAGCCATCGCCTTTGTGAAGACTATGACTTCTATTTCACCTTCTAGATCTTCAAGTGAAATAGTTGCCATCAAGTCTCCTCGCTGTGTATGTTTCTTATTGACTTCTGTGATCACGCCGCCGACTTTTATGATCTTACCCTCATCTAAAGTACTGACGCCCTGACTTGTAACATCGCATTTTCTTCTCAAAGTTCCTTCATAGCCTCGTAGTGGGTGATCCGAAATGTATCTACCAAGCATCTCTTTCTCAAATGAGAGTCGTTGTTGTTTCTCAAATTCTATCTCTGGTATTAGAACCTTGTCATCAAAAACTTGTGAGGCATCCTCTGACACCACTTCAAATAATGTCATTACACCCATTTCCTTTTCACGGCGTCTTGACACAGTTTGCTCAATGATCTGTTCGTAACTTGCTAGTAGGCCCTGCCTAGTGTGACCAAGTGAATCAAACGAACCTGCTTTGATCAAAGCTTCAATTGCTCTCCTGTTAAGCACTTGAAGGTCAACTCTTTCACAGAAGTCATAGAAATCTATAAAGGGTCCGTTTAAATTTCGCTCTGATATTAGTAGAGAGACAATTCCCTCTCCAACATTTCTTATCGCTGAAAGCCCATAAACTATTCGCTGACTTTCATTTCCAATTTTAGTATCAGGGTAATAATTCATTTGAGCAGTATTGACATCGGGAACTGAGACTTCAAGACCCATGTGACGGCACTCGTTAAGATATATTGCAGAATCTTCCTTTTTTCTTCCTTTAACGCTGGTCATCAAAGCAGCCATATACTGAACGGGATAATGGGCCTTTAAAAACGCTGTTTGGTATGCAACCAATCCGTATCCGTAACTGTGACTCTTGTTAAACGCATAATCAGCGAATTGGGAGATTACTTCAAATACGTCCTCGCTCAATCTGGTTTCATACCCCATACTCTCCATACCCGAAGTAAATCGTTCTCGTTCTTTCTCCATGGCAGAACGTATTTTTTTGCCCATTGCCTTTCTAAGATTGTCGGCTTGAGCGAGGGTATAGCCTGCAAATTTCTGCGCAACCCGCATCACGCTCTCCTGATAAATCATCAATCCATATGTATCTCTGAGTAATTCTTCAGCATCTGGATGGAAATACTCTACGGGTTTTCGATCGTTCTTCCGGTCGGCATAATCGTTATGCATATTGGCCGCCATAGGGCCTGGGCGGTAAAGAGCTACTAAAGCGGCAACATCTTCAAAGCTCGAGGGGGCCAAAGCTCTCATCAAAGCTCGCATAGGGGGCGACTCTAATTGGAATACACCTATAGATTCGCCCGCTGCGAGAAGGTTAAATGTCTTCTCATCATCAAGTGGCAAGTTGTCAATATCTAATTGAACCCCAGCCGTTTCTTCAATGAGTTCTAAGCTATCTGTAATTACATCTAGATTGCGCAAACCAAGAAAGTCCATTTTCAATAGGCCTAGGTCTTCGACAGACTGCATTTCGTATTGAGTGACAACTGGTGTCTCCTCAATATCTTTGTCCTTTTCGGGCTTTCTTTGTATTGGGAGATATTCGGTTAATGGTTCCTTGGTGATAACCACCCCAGCTGCATGAATTGAGTCCTGGCGACGAAGACCTTCAAGCCCCAGTGCAACGTCAATTACTTCTTTGACAACAGGATCGTTCTCATACATCTGCCGTATTTCAGATGCCGCCTTGAACCCTTCCTGGTAAGATTCTGATTTAGTCAAGCATGCCCACAGGGGGGTGTCTCTTCCCATGACAGGCGGAGGAATGGCTTTAGCTATTTGATCACCAACAGAATATGGCTTGTCTAATACTCGCGCCGCATCTCGTACTGCGGCTCTTCCTTTAATCTGTGAAAAGGTAATTATTTGGGCGACATGATCACGCCCGTACTTTGACGCCACGTAATTTATCATTGCGTCGCGATAACGAGAGTCGAAATCCATATCTATATCAGGCATTGATATTCGTGATGGGTTTAGGAAACGCTCAAAAAGAAGATCATATTCAATCGGATCTAGATCTGTGATCTTTAGTGCATAAGCTACAGCGCTTCCTGCTGCTGATCCCCTTCCAGGTCCAACTCTGATACCTTGCTCTCTCGCATAACGAATCAAGTCCCATGTAATCAGAAAATATGCAGAAAATCCCATATCGCTCATTACGCGCAGTTCATATGCAAGTCTGTCAGAAATTTCCTCAGTGAGTTTGTCTCCCCATCTTTCCCTAGCCCCTTCTAAAGTTAGGTGTTGAAGATATTCATCATCGTTGTTGAATTGATCTGGAAGTGGGAAGTCTGGAAGTAACGGCTTTCCGAATTCAATTTCAACGTTTGACCTTTCTGCTATCCAAAGAGTGTTGTCGCAGGCAACTTCCACTGAATTAAACAGATATCTCATTTCAGTTGCTGTCTTAAGATAGTGCTGATCTCCATGAAACTTAAATCGGTTTGGGTCGCTTATCAGCGAACCGGTTTGAACGCATAACAATGCATCATGGGCGATGTGATCATGTTGATGGGTGTAATGGCAGTCGTTGGTTGCTAATAGAGGAGCTCCAAGTTTGCTTGCAATTTTCATTAATGCCGGATTTGTTTGTTTCTGCTCAGGAATACCATGATCCTGAAGTTCCACAAAAAGATTATCTTTACCAAAAATCTCCTGAAGTCGTCCAGCTTTGTCTAATGCTTCAGCTTCATCACCTCTTAGGAGAGACTGCAGAACTTGACCACCTAAGCACCCTGTTGTGGCAATGACACCATCACTGTGATCATTTAATACTTCCCAGTCGACTCTCGGCTTGTAATAGAAACCCTCCATATAGGCGCGGCTAGCTATCTGTATTAGGTTTTTATATCCAGTGTTATTCTCGGCAAGCAAGGTTAAGTGGTAATAAAGTTTTCGTCCTTCATCTGTATTTCCTCCAGAATCAGGGAATTCTGAAGCTTTCCCACGCCCACGTCTCGGTCGCTCAAATCGAGATTCATGTGCCATATAGGCTTCAGTTCCGATAATTGGTTTTATTCCTTCTTCCTTGCATGCGCGATAGAAAGGAAGCACTCCGTACATGTTCCCATGATCAGTTATTCCTAAAGCCGGTTGACCGTCTTCTACGGCTGCCTTGACAATTTCATCAAGTCGTGACGCACCGTCGAGCATTGAGTACTCAGTATGAACGTGAAGATGTGTGAACGAATTAGACATTAGACGTTAAATCCTGTTGTTAGGGTATGACAAACTACATATTTGTCATTTGTAGTCTTAATATATTTACAACAAGATGAGAGAATACGCCAATGGTTAGAGATAAGTCCCTGGTCGATCTTGAGAATCTTGTTGATCTTGAGAAGGTGAGGTTTCGGAGGAGCCACCAGGCAAGAGCTCACCGCCTGCACGCATATTCGCCAATTGCTGTTGCGCTGCCATCTGTTGAGCGAAAAGCGTTGCTTGAATGCCTTGAATAAGCCCCTCAAGCCACCCAACAAGTTGTGCCTGAGCCACCCGAAGTTCTGCTTCGCTTGGTATCTCGTCTGTGCCAAACGGCAATGTTATGCGGTCTAACTCCTTCTTCAATTCTGAAGAAAGAGCTGAACCTAGTTCTTGGACAGAAGTGTCATATATATCTCGCATGCGATCACGACTTCCTTCGTCTAATTGCACTTCACGAAGTTCGTCGAGTAGTTGGCGTAGCATTGATCCAACTCTCATCACTTTCGCAGGTTGCTCTATGAACTCCCCATTTGATTCGCTTGGCTTATCCTCATTTTCTACTATCTCGGCCTGTTCAGCTTTTACGTGTTGAGTATTTTCATCCATAATGACATTCTACAGCAAGCAACATCGTGTATCAGTCTTTGAATGAAGTGATTAATGGCACATAAACTTCCGTTTCAGTTAGCGATCCATGACGACCAACTAGTTTCGGACCGGGATTTTCTTTATCTAAGAAAGCGATGGTATCCCTTGCCAATAAAGCAATTTCGCCAAGCCTTTCTTTTGCTTGGTCCGAAATCTGTCTTCCAAACCATCCTTCATCCAGTATCTGGTCTTTGGTTCGCACCCAAGCACAGTTACTGTACAAATCTTGTAAATCTTGAAGCAAACTGTCATGATTACCCCGAGCAGGATGAAACCACAGGAACCGCGCTTCACCAGAAATAGTATTAGTTCTTTGCATAACAGAATCATTTATTTCGATAACAGAATCACCAACGTTGACCATTCCATGGTCTGAAGTCACGATTAAAGCTGTTCCACTTGGAAGCATCTCATATATTTGCCCAATTAGATAGTCTACGAAGGCTATCTCGGCATCGTGAAAGGAGCCCGTGCCGTGAATATGACCTACTTTGTCTAGCCCATCGTAGTAGGCATAAACAAGTCGACTTTCTTGATCCAAGCATTGCGCGATGTGATGCGAGATATTACTTGGAAGGAAGTATCCCTCATAGTGTGCGTTACGAAGGTGGGCTTCTGTAAAACCACTATTCCTGAATTCAGCTGGAGATACCGCAGGGATCGTTTCACCTAAGAATGGAGGTATAGGTTGGAACGAACTTGGATTTATCTCGTTTACTGCTACTCCCCTTCCGGTCGTCCATCTAAGTGAGTTCAGTATCTGATTCCCGATACTAACTTTGTAACCGATAATCCCGTGTTCCCCTGGTGGCCTTCCTGTTGTTAAAGAAGTAAGAGCTGTAGCTGTAGTAGTTGGAGCGACAGTCATAATTTTCTTTGAATTCATTTTTGTCAGATTAGGAACTAGTCCTCTTTGTTCAGAAGTTACGAATTGTTCATAGCCGAATCCGTCAACAAGAAGAAGCACTGTCTTATTTGCGGCCAGGACTTCATCAGGTATCCAACCAGACCCGATCACCGAATGCTCCAAAAGTGCTGGAATAATATTGCTTAAACAGGCACCCGTGTAGTCGGGGATTAATGGATCAATCGTCATACAAAAGTGTCTTTCATGGCTACTAGTTCATTAGGTATCGGAGACTCAAAGTTCATCTGATTATTTGTTTTCGGGTGCGAAAATGTCAACATTTGAGCATGTAGCGCAAGTCGATTATCAACATTAAAAGATGTTCGGCCTCCGTACAGTTCATCGCCAAGAACTGGATGCCCGATTGCAGCTAGGTGAACCCGGATCTGGTGCGTCCTACCGGTTTCGAGTCTGCAACTGAGGATAGAAATTTCAAAAGGGGATTCAAGTTTCTGATCTATTTCGTAGTGGGTGCGAGCATGTTTTCCGTTTTGAATTACTGCTCTTTTAAGTGGATTTTTAGGGTCTCTGCCTAGTGGGGCGTCAACCACACCTTTATCCGCTTCAACATGGCCCATAACGATAGCGAAGTATTGACGATGCACCTGTCTTTGTTGCATCTGAAATCTTAGATTGTGTAAAGCTTCAGATGTTCTGGCAACAATTAATAGTCCAGAAGTCCCTTTGTCTAACCTGTGAACTAAACCCAAACGAGTAGGGTCTCCGAGTTCTTTCAAATCTGGGAACTGTGCTGCTAAGCCATTGACTAGTGTTCCATTGGCTATGCCTGACCCCGGATGGACGACCAAACCTGATGGCTTGTTTACGACTATTACCGAATCATCTGCAAAAACAACCCCGTAGTCTATTGACGAGTCTGCAGTAATTTCTTCAGCGACTGCATTCAAAAAATCTGGCATACTAATTTCATCATTCGTGCGGGCTATCTCTGAACCTTTTTTTATTGGTATCCCATTGCGAAATATAAGTCGCTCGGAGATCAACTCAGAAACCTTTGACCTACTAAGACCAGAGAAGAAAGCTATAACGCGATCTATCCTTTCCCCATCATGGTGTGTTGAAAGATAGTAACGGACTTTATCTTCAGCCATTCGCAATATCCCGCTCAACTTGGTAACGGTAATAAAGCAGGAGTGGCAAACCAACAACAAGAGCGACATCAGCAAAGTTAAATATTGGCCACCATTGGAGATCAATAAAATCAACAACTTCCCCACTCAAAAACCCATCACCTCTTCGGAAAATCCGATCTGCGACATTGCCCAATACTCCGCCAAAAACTACACCAAAGAGAAATTTGATTTTCAGGTTGGTTTCAGTAAGCCCCAAATATGCAATAACTACTGAAGCTATTATTGCAATCGTCGCTATTACCGGGGTCAGATTCCTCCCAATTGAAAATGACGCACCTGCGTTGCGAATCAAATTAAGTTGCAGAGTCCAAAACAATTCAATCGGATCACTGGGTTCTAATTTAGCTACAGCAATTGATTTTGTTATTTGATCAAGCATCAAAACTACAAGAGATGGTAGGACAAAAAATAAAGTCTTCTTGTTCATTTGTTTGCTTTCTAATCTTAAAAGGCAGTTTTCCTTATGACTTAGGTTACTGCTTTAAGCTATGAGCCCTCTAGGTTTTACCTAAACCCCATTCCGCCAACCTTGTATTCAACTCTTTCGGCTGCCCAAGGTATTGCTCGAAGTCTTTCCTTGGGAATATTTTTACCAGAGACTATACAAATTCCGTATGTTCCCTTCTTCAACCTCTCAAGAGCTGCATCAATTTCATCAACTGCCTGCTGGGCATGAGCACTCAATGCTAGATCTCTCTCTCGTTCAACTGCTAAGGTATCACCTTCTCCGCCTTCTTCCCCGAAATCAACATCTCCTGGTTCACGTCCCTCAATCAAAGAGTCAGCCTCTGCTTTAAAAGAGGCCGCAGATTTTACGTACTTGCTTCTCTCTAGCAAAAGAGACTCTTTTTGGGTTGATAAGAACTTCTTATCAAACGGCGATTTCTTAGCTGGAGCTTTCTTCGCAGCTGTTTTCTTAGCTGGAGCTTTCTTCGCAGCTGTTTTCTTAGCTGGAGCTTTCTTCGCAGCTGTTTT
>PATL01000042.1 GCA_002713605.1 bacterium | reverse complement strand
TTGCCATACTATCTTAATGCTAATATTAATGGTGTTAATTGTGCTTGTATTGCTCTATTGAAATCTCTACCACGAATAGTAGATGTTGTCTGGTCAATAGTCAATCCATCACCAATCCTAAAATTACCTTTTTGATCCGTACTTGTGAATGGAACTTGACCGCCATTAATGGCAACAACTTCATTCTCTGGTATCGGTTTTCCAGCCTGGAATGGGTTAGCTGTATTTATATCCTGACCAGCACCCACATACTCAAACGAATGTGAACTAGTAATAATCCTACTTAATCTTACAAATTCAACCTTTGAAGTAGATTTTACTCCATATGGAATAAATTCATTAAAAGTAACTGTTGATATTCCTATATTAGAAACTTCAGTTGATTCACTTACAGTATATAGAATTGGATCCATATCTGCTGTTAATTGTGCATTCCCTGTTCCAGAAATACTAATAACAACATTCTGTGTTGGTAAGAAATTTCTACCACTTGCAATCACATCAACAGAAGTAATTGTTCCAGCAGCACTTACGTTTGGTGAGAACTCAGCAATAATTGCTTCTGGTCCATCTGGAAGAGTAGCAGTAACAAGAGGAGGTGCAGATGCAGCATAATCACCAGGATTACCACCATCCTCAACTATAATAGATCTAATAGTTTGCATTGGTTCAGTTATTACAGCTGTTGAAATTGTATCTGGATAATCAGCCATATCCAAATGGAAGTATGCACCCTGTCCATCAAAAGGAGTTCTATTATTATTACCCTGATCTTGAGAATTAGCAACAATAATAAAATCAGCTTCTGGATCCATAGCAACAGCTAGATTTCCATCAAATTCTACACCACTTGTACCATCAGCAACTAATCCAAACTTACCAAATGATGAGTTAGAGTTTGTAAGATCACACTGTCCACCACTATCACAATAGATTGCTTTCTCACAAGCAATAGTAAATATAGAAACTAACTGAGCATATCCTTTATTAGTAATAGAAACACCAATACCAGCCTCATTATATTGTGTGAAGGAATCGCAAACCATACTCTTAAGATCTTGTCCTAGATCATTGGTTCCTGTATATGAAGCATCAACATGATCTCCATCAATCTTCATACCAATACTACCACTCATAAAGTTAGTGCAGTTTCTAACATAGGGACTTTGGTATCTTCCTCTAGGACCTTCATTAGAAGGACCAGGAGCAATATATCCACCAATTGCCCAATCTGATTGAACTATTGGGGGGAAGGCAACTGCTGCTAATCCATGATGGGTTGTTGTTGTCCCACCAGATCCTTTAAAACTCATATTTTCTACCAAACAACCATTTCTAACGTGGAATAAATCTTTATTAGTATTATTTGGAACAACAGTAACTAATCTTAAATCCTCACCTGAAATAGCAACATCAGTTCTTAAACCAACTGGATTATCTTCATAATAAACACCAGAACGAACTTTAATTGTATCACCTTCTTGTGCTATTGCTGCTGCAGCAGATATAGTATACTTTGCATCACCTTCCAATAATCCACTATTAACATCACATCCATTCTTAGTAACCCAAATGGTTCTCTTAGTTTGAACTCCAGATGGTCTCCAAGATACTCCAACACCAACTCCAGTATCAAAAGTAGATAATCTATAATCAGTTTTACATATTCCAACACCATTACTATCAAATTTATCAATTATATGATTTTCTAATTCTAAGGTTCCTTGAAGTTTTGTATTCTGACCTACATTTAAGTTCTTCTCAATACCAACACCACCTTCAACAACTAAAGCACCACTATCCTTATCAGTTGATTGTGTTGATGCAACAATATCCACTTCACCACAAATATTAACATTCTTACCAATACCGACACCACCTTTAACAACTAAAGCACCAGTAGTACAGTTTACAGAATCTGTTGTATCATCTACTGTAAGTTTCTCTAATTCAGTATCACCACAAACAAAAAGTCTCTTAGCAATACCAACACCACCAGATACAATTAAAGCACCTGTAGTACAAGAGGAAGCATCAGTAGTATCATAAACTCTTGTCTGACCACCAATATTTAATTTCTTAACAATACCAACACCACCATCAATCTGAACAGAACCTGAATTGGTTCCTGTTGAATCTGTACCATCATTAAATGTAGTTAATCCGTCAACATCTAATTTAGCATTTAATGTGACATCACCATCAACATTTAAAGTATCATCAAAATCAACAGCCTCAGTTACATGAAGTTCTCCACTTACATCCAATTCTACTGCTGGTGTTTGATTCTTAATACCAACCTTCGTCATCCTATAGATTGGAGAATTGTTTGCAGAATTAGTATGTCCCCATAAATCCTGTGTTTGTATTTTTGCAACTGCAGTTGGGTTTGATGGATCTGGAATTGGAATTAAAGTGTCTACTCCAAGACCTTGACTATCTAATTGAACAAAATTTAAATACTGGAATAGCTGTGCTGATCCACCTACAGGAAGATTAGAACCCTCATCTTGAACATACATTCCATCAAGATTAATAGGAGATGCTTGCTGCCATCTAATACCATTTCCATCTCTTGCTAAGTAATATCCATTTGCACCTGGAGAATCAGCAGAGTCAATTATATTTCGATCAATCTTAACTGTTCCTTCTACATTCAGTTTTACTATTCCATCAGAAGTATTGTAATTAGGAACAGCAGTAGGATCTAAACTTCCTATACCAACATTACCCTCATCAGTAACAACAAAACATTTATCAGTTGAATTTACTTTAAAGACTTCTGTCCCTTCAAAAGTAGAAGTTCTTACACCAACTTGTCCAGCATTACTTATTACCGCACCACCTATACCATCTTTAACTTGGAATCTTTGTGCAGGTTGAGTTGTTCCCAGACCAACCCTACAGTCATTGGTGATAGTTAGACAATCTACTCCTACCTGGAATTTCCCGACAGGGGCTGTAGTGCCAACTCCTACTCCACCTTCTGGATGAACAATAAAAATAGATTTAAATGGATCTGCAGGATCTTCTGGATCTAAACCTTCTCCACCAATACCAATCTCGAATCTACCAGCAGGTTGAGTAGTTCCTACACCTACACGACCCCCAATCTGCCCTTCACCATCTCTACCATTAGTAGTAGAAATAGCAACAAATATAGTTCCAGCAGCACCAACATTTAATCTCTGAAAAACTGTAAGATAGTCTGTGTCAATCAGACCCTCTACATTTAAATCTCCACCAATATTAACATTATTCGTTACATCTAAATTAGATATCTCTAAAGTTCCATCACCATCACCAGTTAATCCACCAACTAAATCAGCATATAATTTTCCATAGACATGAACATCATTATAGAATTCAGCAACATTACTGACTCTATGGTTATTACCATCGTTTACCGATTCTAAATTTGGATACGAAGCTTCGTCTGGATTTGAATCTGACATTAGATATTACTGTTGGAAATTTACTTCGGTTCCTGCACAAACTTTTGCCAAGAATCCAGCATCACGAACTACAACATCACCTGGTATATTATTACCTCTAAACATACCCATATCAACATCAAGATCTTTCACCTTAAAATGGCATTTTTTTGAATTAATGACCATCTGACCACCTAATGCAGAACACCAGATGTCTTTACCAGAAACAAGTTCAATCTCTTCAGCAACTAAACTAAGTTTCCCCTTTTGGCATGTAATTGAAATTCCACCCTCAACAGAAGTAATTACAACACCATTACCATCTCTTGGAGGTGTCCCTTTAGTTCCACCAGCTATAGTAATAGTTTGATCAACTTGTATATCATAATTTCCATCATCTCTCATACCCAATTTGGAATTACCACCAGTGCCTTCTGCCATTAGAGTATAAACTCTTTGACCAGTCATCTGATTGGTTGGAGCACCATATTCAATTCTAAACTTACCAAAAGAATCGACCTGTCTTTTTTGCCAACTTGGTTGTTTTGTCATACTCTAATACCTTACCCTTTTATTTATTTCAACTAATACAGTCGATGACTTGCTTAACTTCACCTTGATATTCAGGTCTCGGTTTCAACTGTGCTCTTAATACAGCACCCTCACCAGTTTGAGTTCTAATTGTAAGTTGTGGAAATTCATCAATTTCACTTACATTAGTCTTTTTATTATCTGGTGATGTAACTTTAACAATTCTTCCAGTAGCATCAACTAAAGGTTTATATTCATTACCAGAAGAATCTTCAATAACATCATCATTCTTATAACCTGTTCCAGGATTAATAACAACTACATGATCAACTACAACAGGTTCTTCATCATCTTTAACTGGATAATTTTCACCAATAGAAATCATAATAACATCAACTACTTGTTGATAAGTAGGAGAATTTCTATCCTGATCAACTATTGCTTGTGCGACAGCACCATAACCCTGCTCACAATCATCAACAATCTCAATAAATGGATTGCCATTATATCCAGACCCACCACTCTTTAAATCTATACCAATAATACTACCAACTGCTTCAACTCCCTTACCAATTTTATTCCCAAAGATTGCTCTAGCATTTGCACCTACACCACCTTTACCAAAAATATTAATCTTTACTCCAGCACAACTTAATTTTGGACCAGTATAACATTCGCCAAGTGGACTCTTAAATCCAGGAACAGATACACTTGGATTCATAAAATCAAACATACCTAATCCACCACCTGCAGTACTCAAACCCTGAACAGCATCCACTAACCCCCCAGTTAAAGAATCTGCCTTATTCGCAACTGATAGGATATCATCTACTAAAGAATCAACTGCTTGTTTTGGTCCACCACCAAATACTATCTTCTGAACATCTATTGGATTTAAAGGTGGAGAATCTTCACATTCAAAAATACTAGCAATATCTAATAAATTTTCAGCTTTACCTCTAAGAAATCCTCCAATATCAAGTCCACCAGTAAGTTTAGATATACCTGCAATAGATGGCATAATACCTTTAGTAAGACCACCAATTATACTATTTGTTATACCAGAAAGTAATTGTGTTTGAATACAACTTGTAAAATTATCAACATTCTCAGCAAGACCATCTAACATACCAAGAAGAGAATCTCCTAGACCATCGGTTACATTTTGAAGAACACATGGCATACCTGCCTTAAAGGATTTAAGTGCTGGAAGAAATGCTTCCTGTGCTCTAATAGCAGCAATCTTTGCCTTACTTCTTTTTTTAGTTGCTGCAAATACAGCAGCAAATACACCAGCACCAACTTTTTTTATCCCACCATTAGCTTTACTAGCAATTTCACCTTCCAAATTACTCATCATAGAAGCAGCCATTCCACCACCCAAAATTTTTAAATGTTTTGCTGCACTATCCTTTCTTGCTGCTACTTCTGATTTTAAAATACCTTGAAGTTCTGATACCTTTGAGTCCATGAAAGGTTTAAAAACAGTTTTCAATTCATTTGCTGTAGATTCCAATTCACCTGCAATTCCCTGAACTTCTTCCAAATCAAACAATCCAGACATTTCTTCTTTAAATGCATCTGGATTAAACTGCTCCTTTATCTTTTTAATATCACTCATCATATTTTCAGTTTCTGATGATATTAATGTCATGCAAATTTTCGCATTAGGTATTTTTGAAGATGGAATATCAATTACTCTACCCAATGCCATACAAGAAGATTTTAACTTCTCTTTATTAAATTTAAGTTTACCTATCTTCTCACCAAAATCCCCAATAAATTTGTTTAACTTTTTCTCATTTAAAACTTTACATAATTTATCTGGTAAATCTGCAGGTAAAGAAATAACCTGAGATCCAGAACAATCACCAACTTCAGAATTAACGAAAAAAGCACTAGGAGGATTTTCTGATGTAAATCCCGTATATGGTTGGAATGGTTGTTTGTAAGGACCTAATGGTTGATCAAATGAAGGTCTACCAAAAGCACCCAATATAACAGGTAATTGTGCATCATCACCATCAAGAAAAAATCCAAATACACTATCACCTGGAGTCAATCTAATTGACCTATTCATTCCACCACCACCTGTTCCTGCAGTTGCTGGTAATAAAATTTGTGCCCAAGGTAAATCATCATCAGGCAACTCAATTGGATCTTGAGGATGATACCCCATGATTCTTACTTTAATTCTATTTCCCCAAGCATTTCCAGTCTCATTTATCTGATCTCCTTGACAACTTTCAGGACCAACTTGACCGATCCACCACTTGAATCCATCCCTTCCTACAAAATTACTTTTTAATATTGATTCTTCTAACATTACTTAGATCCAAATGTATCTTTAATTAGAGTTAATGATGTATATGATCCACAACTGTCAAAATGATGGCATAACTCTTTAATCATATATAGACCACTTTGCTCAGTATCAGTCGCATCCTTTTCAGCAGATGCTAATTGGAACTCACATTCAATTAAAGAACCAGCCTCTAGATTAGTATTCGATGGAATCGTCATTACCATTTGTTGAGAAAAAATAGAATTATATCTCATCATAGATTGAGATTGACTAAGAGTTGGATCAGCATTTTCATCTTTATAGTTCTCAGATTTCTTCTCTAAAGTCCCAATATCCTTTACTGCAGTAATATATCTACTAGGAGAACTACCCAAATTACCTGGTAAATTAACTTCTTTACCTAATGTCTTTGATTTGCCTTTATAATTCTCCTCCTTAAATATACCTTTAGCAGGATCTGTATAGGTAAAGGTCAAAGGATCAAAAAATATTCTATAACTACAATATGCACCTCTTTGAAGTTTACCTAAAACATCTTCATTTAAACATGTTCTATATTCGATTATCTTATAATCATCTTTAGGATCAGATCTTATAACCTCTGTATAATGGTATTTTTCTATAGGAGAAGCATCTATAAGACTATCAATAGATCTAAAATGATATCCAGATTTAGTTTCATAAAAAAGATATCCAGCAGTAGAATCCTTTTCAGATTTTTCAGGAACAGATTTAGATGCTAACCACACTAAAGTAGTAAATGGTTTTCTCATGTTACCGATAAAACCATACTTATTTTGAGTAGAATCTATATCAACATCACGATCATCAGTCAAATAATTTTTAACTATATCTTTAACAGATTCTGATATCTTAAGAGATGTTGGATACTTTTTACCAACTCTAGAAGTTTCATTTGTTATTGATCCAATAGAAACCAAATTTAATAAAAATGATTCAGTCTTCCTAGTAACAATAACATTTTCAATACTTGACACAAAAAATGGTCTGTCTGTAAAATCCAATCCTCCATTACTTTCACAATTTCCTTTAATTTTTATACTAACAGTTTCTCCACCCCTTAAAGGCAATCCATTATAAACAGATTGAAGATTTCCATCTTCACCTGTTATAGTATAACCATCATTAGCAACTATCATTCTGACAGTTGTAACTGGTGAAAATAAATCCTCATAATAATCAATGGTTAAAGAACCCATTGCAATATCAACAGTTTTACTACCATCTGCTGATGTTATTATAATTTCTTCGTAAATAGATTTATCTAATGCTGCCATTTAAGTATATGCCGTAATTAACGTTGATAAGTGTTTATAATACTCCTTTATATTTACCCCACGACTTACTCTACTTCTAGATCCCTCAGATATATTAACATTCATATTTTGTTTATTAGAACTTTGTGTAGGAATAGGAACCGTAATAATTTGAGATTTTCTTTCTGGTTGTAAAGTTTCGGTAACAACTTTTAATTTTTCCTTGAAGTTAGAGACATCTGCTGGTGGAGAAATGACCATCTTCTTCTTCTTTTTCTTCTTCTTAGAAGCAATAAGATTTTTATAGAACGTAATTTTTCTACTAACGCCAGCTTTTCTTTTTACATCATCATCTATTATATACTGTTTCAATCTTTCTTCTGCCTTTAAAAGTAGGTTTTCATATAGTGCAATTTCTTTTTGCTCTTTTGTGATTTTATTTTGATTAGAAACTAATACCTCTTTAGTCTTCTCACCAGAAATATTACTAGATATAGACTCCAAAGCACCCAAAATATTATTCGGAATAACTTGTAAATCACTATCAGCAACAATTAATTCTTTAGATTCTTTTCCTTGACCACTAGGATCATCACCAACTACTGCAGTTTCTCCCTTTTTAAGAAGACCACCAGTAGCCATTGTTTCAATACCTTCAAATTCATCAGTAACTTCTTCTACTTCATCAGTTCCAGTATCTTCTACATCACCATTCTCCTCTACAGGTGTAATAGCCCAGTCAGTAAATTTACCAAACCAACCTTTCTCTTCTTCTTCCTCTTGATCTTCTGGATCTGGTAATGCAGCAGTTTCTTTATCAACTTGATCCGCATAACTGACATATTCATTAATACCAGCAGTAAGATCGCCAGTCATTATACCAAATCTTCTATTAAGAGTATCTACATTTTTCGATATCTCATCTCTATCTTTTTCAAAATCAAATTGAAAAATAAAAGATAATACACCATCTAATTTTTCAGCCATAACATTAAACATTTCAACAGATCCAGATATAAATCCAGCAAGAATATCCTTAAGTTTTCCCATTCTATTGATTAAATCACCAATACCCTTAATAATCTTAGGTATTTGGAATATTGCCCAACCTAACATGGTAAGAGCAAAGAAATCCATCAAACGCCCTAAAAATCCTTTAGCAGCATTTTTTATAGCTTTTCCTGGTGCTTTAATCGCAGATGTACTATTCGCTTCTATCTCCTCCTCTCTCTTCCTTCTTAAAAAAGACTGTCTCCTTTTAACGAAAAACGATTCATCATCTGATATAACTTGGTTTTTAAATATATTATCTTTATTAAGTGATTTTGCAATATTTCTAGCAAGAAGACTAGATTTACTCATGCTAGACGCAAAAGTTGTTAAAGACTTACTTATATTAGTAAGGCTATCTGCAGATGATACTAACGGAGTCTTAGCCATACTATACTGGTGCTACCTGATAATGCTTCAAGGCAAGATAAACATAACTATTAGCGATATTTGATGGAGATATATTTGGTAGAGATCCTCCTTGAGCACCAGCAGCTACATTACTACCATCTTGAGATTGTTCACTACCTTCAATTGGTAAAGGTATAATCGTTGGTGATACCTCAGCCAAATTAGATAAATTATCAACTAAGTTTTTAGTCTCAGATTTATTCTTACTTGCTATTATTTTCTGATCAGATATTTTTTTAGCTTCAATTTCCTTATTCATTTTCTCTTCTTCTGCTGCTTCCATTCTTGCTTTAGCAGCACCTCTACCCATCATGTTTGATATTAAATCTTCAGTATTTTTATCCTTTTCTTTTATAAGTTCTGATGGATCTATATCAGACATTGCAGATGGCATTATATTACCACTTTCCAAATCCTTACCCAATTGTTCTAATTTTCCACCAGAACCCAATTCGTTTGTAATAGTCTCCTTAAGATCTGGAGGTAAATCATCTATAGTTTTATTCTCATTACCTGGCGTGTTAAACCATTTTGCTAGTTTTATAGTGTTTTGATATAATGGATCTCTAAGTTGTCTACCACCTGAGAATAATACATTAGAAAGAATAATGTTTGAAAGCAAACCCCAAGGACCTTTTAATCCCATCAGGCTAGTCAACCAAGGAGCAAATCCCATAGCAGTTAAACCTGCACCAGTATCCAATATTTCTGTAGTAGCATCTGCACCTTCAGCAATATTTTGAGCTGAGTAAAGTGCAGATATTAATAGTTGTAAAGTTCCTGGTTTTGTGAAAACACCTTGTTGAAATCTAGTATTAGGTAAGTTTGGTCTTGGTCCCTTTTGGTTTTTTATTTTAGTATTCCCCTTTGTATCTGTCTTAGTATTACCAGTTTTTGGCGGTGTTACTTGAGTACCACCAGTGCCACCACCAGGAACTTGAACACCTTTAAAATTAGTAAGTAATCTTTGTTTGGCTAAAAAATTAACTATAGCTTGGAATGGTCTAGCTACAAGATTCCTAAATCCGAATGTTGCAACAATTCCAGATAATGAAGCAAGAGTAAATACAATCTTTGTAAGACCTGCTTTAATAAGGAAAAGAGCTCCACCTGCAAGTAAAAGACCTTTTAATATAGTAACACGTATTTCTTTTATTTTCTCTTGATTTCCCTCAGATAATGCTCGTAAGAAGGAAACAGTTTTATCAATTAACCACCCACCCATCAAAATAGCAAAGAAAGTAGTTAATCTACCCAAACTAAATTTAAGTTTAGTACCAACTTTCTTAACAGGAGCCATGAGTGCCATTTGAATTCTTGATTCAATTTGCTGTTCTCTTCCTGAACGCAACCCAGCTTCTGCAGCTTGTCTTTCTCTTCTTGCTTTTGCTACTTCTCTTCTTTTATCTAACTCTGTCGCTACATTTAAATTTGATGCTATTACCTGTAAGGCACTAGTTAATACACTATTCTGATTACTAATATTTTTTAATTGTAAATCTATATTAGTTAATGTATTTGCATTTTGAGCACGTACATTATCATCCGCACCATCACTTCTAGTCTTTACCCATTTTGTAAATACTGGATCAATCTCAGCATTTCCCACACCACTAAAAACATTAGAAGAAACAGTGTTTCTTACGGCATTTATTCCTGATGCTATTGGTGATTTAATGGGTTCAGCCATTTTGTTGCTGTTTTAAATTTTCTTCTTCAATATATTGCTTTAAAAGAGATAAATAAATTTCTCTTTCCCACGGAATCATATTTTCTAACTCCGTTAAGCTATATTTATGGTGTTGCATCAACGCAAAATTAACCTTATAGTATGACTCAAGATCTTCATGAGCCATACTTACCCGAAAAAACTTTGCAGACCCTCCAACACAACGTCATTTTGAACTTTTGTTTTTGGATTTGTAACTTTAACAGTATGAGATAATTTAGGCATAGTTTCAAAAAATTCTTCAATTTGTTTAAATTGCTTTGAATTTAATTGCTCAACAAATTCATTCAATTCTTTTTTTGTAGAATCAGATGCTGCCCAAGATTCCTCTTCAGAATATATCTGATCTATACAAGATGAAATCATCTCAAAAGTATCATCTACATTAACATCACCACTAGGTGTAAAGTTTGTTTTAATAAACTCTTCCATAGAAGGATATCTCATTCTCAAAGTTAAAGTATCATCTAGTTTAATATCACTAGAATGCTTTTTATTAATGTTCACTTTTATCTCATCAAGATTAATAGTAGTGGGAACCTGTGTCTCACCATCATCAGGACAAGTGACCATAACTTCAACTTCTTCACCAACAGACTTTCCACGAATATTAAGAAACAAATATTCAATATCAAAAGTAGCAAGTTTATCTACTTTAACTCCTCTTGTTAAAATACATGAGGATAAAACATCCTTAATAGCATTTGCAATCTGTACATTATCTTGACTCTCCATAGCCAAAATAAGAATTTTTTCTTCTTTAACTAAAAAAGGTCTGAATTTAATTTTCTTCTTTGTAGAAGGAACTACCAACTCATAAGAAGGTGTTGAAATTTTTGGTAAAGGCATAATATGTTATAACAAATCATATATGTATATAGGTGGGTTATTTGAAAGTTATCATTGATCCCCTATGTAGTTTCCACTAGGATCATAGAATTTTATTGATGATGGATCAAAATCTTGTTTGAACCCATCTTGACCAGTAATAACCTCAGACTTAAGTTGTTTTTGAACTTCATTTACTGTAGGAGCACCAGAATTAAGAGCATCCTGTGCAGAACCATAATTAATACTATCACCAAATATACCTGCTGCTTGAGATTTATTATTCATACTAGTTCCTCTTCTATCAGAAGCAGATGAAGCTTCTCCACAAATATATCTCTCATAAGCAAAAGAACATGTTGCTTTTAAAACTTTAGATTCTTGATACTGAACTCGTGTAGAATCCAATGCTAAAGGAAATAGTCCTTTAAAAGTATATTCAAGAAACTGTCTATAATTTTTTTCAAATTTAATTATCTTAGTTTGGTTTGATCTATATTCTTCTGGGTAATTAAATCTAAAATAATATGCATCATCTAAAGGAGATACTTTTGAATTTGCACCACTAATATACTCCATCCAATGTTCTAAAAATTTCAAAGATTTATATTCATTATCTACATAAAATTCTAATTTAATTCTAGTA
>PATL01000032.1 GCA_002713605.1 bacterium | reverse complement strand
ATCCTGCGCTAATTATCTCATATTTGACTATATAGACTCAATCCTTGACTGTTTGGCACAGGAGCATAGAAGATGCTTTGATAGGGTTACCCCCTATTACCAATGAATATGGTTGATCACGAACGCATAGAACGAGCAGTTACTGAAATCCTGTACGCTATCGGCGAAGATCCCGAGCGCGATGGCCTCCTTGACACCCCCGCACGTGTCGCCCGCATGTATGCCGAAGTATGCAGCGGCTTGTTAGAAGACCCGTCGCATCACTTAGAAAAAACTTTTGACGTTGGGCACGACCACGACGAGTTGATCCTTGTTAAAAGTATTCCTCTATATTCACTATGCGAACATCACCTTCTTCCATTCTTAGGAGAAGCGCACGTAGGGTACATACCAAGTGCAAATGGCAGGATCACTGGCCTATCTAAACTCGCTCGTATAGTTGATGGCTATGCTAGACGACCTCAAGTTCAGGAGCGTTTAACGACCGAAGTTGCCGATTCACTACAAAGAATTTTAGAACCTCGGGGCGTAATTGTCGTTGTGGAGGCAGAGCACTTGTGCATGTCCATGCGAGGCGTGCAAAAACCCGGTTCAACTACAGTGACGAGCGCAGTACATGGAGTATTCCGCGAAGATATGTCATCTCGGATGGAAGCTCTCCGAATGATCGGCAAGTCCTAAAACCAATTAGGATAAATCTATGCGCAGAGATGAACTGATAGCCGTTACAGGTTCGACTGGTTACGTTGGCGGACGACTTATTCCCAAATTACTTGAATCCGGATATCGCGTTCGATGCGTGACAAGATCAAGAGAATCACTAGCTAATCGTTCGTGGTCGAATCAAGTCGACATTGTTGAGGCTGACCTCCAAAATAAAGAGCAAACATTGACTGCTCTAGCAGATGCCGATCGAGCCTTTTACCTTGTTCATTCGATGACAGCTCAGCGAAATTTCGCAGAAGCTGAGGAGAACATGGCTAGCGTTTTTGCAGAAGCTGCTTACCAAAGCAAACTCAAACAAGTCATCTATCTCGGTGGACTCGGAGAAGACAACTTAGCGAAATCCCTTCATCTGCAAAGCCGCCAAAATGTTGGGAAAATACTTGCTGCGGGACCTACCCCCGTAACTGAGTTACGAGCAGCTGTGATTATCGGATCCGGTAGCGCGTCATTCGAAATGCTTCGCTCTCTCGTCGAAGTTCTTCCTGTCATGGTGGTCCCACGCTGGGTCACGAAGACAAAGTGTCAACCAATATCAATTGGGGATGTCTTGGAGAATCTTCTCCACGTTCTTGATACCGACTCACCGCAAAGTAGCATCCTTGAGATAGGAGGCCCAGAAGTGGTCACTTATCGAGAAATGATGCACGCCTACACCAAAGTCGCTGGCCTTCGGAGAAGGGTAATTCTCCCTGTTCCAGTCCTAACGCCGCGCCTCTCCTCACATTGGGTCAATTTAGTTAGCCCACTTCCCTTTACCTTGGCTCGAGCTCTTATTGATTCCTTGACCACAGATGTCGTAGTGCAAAACAAAGATACGGAAACTAATTCCCTTTCAAACCGGGATAGCCTTGAGGCAGCTATCGGTAAAGCTCTCGCTAGGATCAAAGAATTAGAGATCCCTACTCGGTGGTCTGACACTAGTAGTTTCAAAGATCCAGCTATCCCTGAATCGTCAGACCCTGTTTGGTCGGGCGGAAAGATACTCGTCGATAGGAGAGAAACAATATCTCAAGCCCCTGAAGAATCTTTGATGCGAACGATCTCTTCTGTAGGTGGCAATAATGGATGGTTTGCATTTAATTGGCTCTGGGCAATTCGCGGCTTTGTTGACAAACTATTAGGTGGCGTTGGTCTTCGACGAGGAAGACGACACCCTACCGATTTACGAATTGGTGACACCGTCGATTTCTTTAAAGTCACTTCAATAAATGAGAATCGATTACAGTTACTTGCCGAAATGAAAGTCCCTGGTCATGCATGGCTTGAATGGAATGTGAAGCGGTTAGAGAACGGCAATTCATTAGTGACTCAACAGGCCCTATTTGTTCCGAAAGGGGTCCTTGGCAGAGCCTACTGGTATGCGCTTCTTCCAGCGCATGTGATTATCTTTTCCCGCATGCTCAATAACCTAATTCAAAAGGCCGAGTTGAACGCTAAAGACTTTCAATAATCGTTCCGGTACCCAATCCCCCACCGCAACACATACTTATTAGACCGAATTTTCCACCAGATCGTTGAAGCTCGTGCACAGTTTTCGTGATCAAGAGAGGCCCAGTTGACCCCAATGCATGACCTATTGCGATTGCCCCACCGTTTGGATTCACGCGATCGTCTATTGCTATCTTCATTTCTTTCGCCCAAGCAAGCACAACTGCAGCGAATGCTTCATTTATCTCAAAGATATCAATGTCATCAGTTGTAAGGCCCGTTTCTAACAGCAGCTTTTGGGTCGCTGGTATGGGCCCTGTCAGCATCAAAGCAGGGTCACTTCCCACTAAGCAGGAACTAATGACTTTTGCCAAAGGAGTTAGTCCCAATTCATCGGCTTTCTCCTTACTCATTACAAGTAGCGCTGAGGAAGCATCAGCAAGCTGCGATGCAGTACCTGCAGTGTGATATTTCGCCGGTTCCGAAAAATAGCCAACCCCTGCAATGGGTTTGAGTTTCGCTAAACCCTCATAGGTTGTCTCCCGAAGCCCCTCATCACGCACATGCATATCTGAACTATCACCATGAACATCAAAAGGAATAATTTGGCCTTCAAATCGCCCCTCATCCCAAGCAATGGCAGCTCGATTTTGAGAGCGCACACCAAAATGATCTAACTCCTCACGCGTCAAATTCCATTTTGATGCAATTCGCTCAGCTCCCTCAAGTTGGTTAGTAGGGTCATACATCTCCTTATATCTATCTGTATAACGGTCACCTAAATAAGCTTTCCCATCAGCATCGAAAGGAATTTGCGATGCCATCGGAACATGCGACATCGATTCAACTCCACAAACCACAACTATGTCAGCCATTCCGGACCCGATAAGGGAATGAGCCCACGTATTTGCATGTTGACCAGATCCACACTGCGTAGATGTAGTTGAGGCCCCAATATGCATAGGAAGCCCAGCCGCAAGCCACGCCGTACGAGTAACATTGTTCGCCTGTTCACCAACTTGAGCGATACAACCACCTGCGACGTGATCAACTTCATTAGGATCAACTTTGTTCCTCTCAAATAACGACTGCAACACATCACCAAGTAAGTCAGTGACATGGAATCGCGAAAGCCTACTATTGGGCTTGGCAGTAGCAGAACGAACCGCATCAACAATGACCACTTCACGATTATTACTCATTAAGTCCCCCAAATAGATTGGCACTAACTATGTTACCTACCATTGACCCCACTGGCATCGACTACCCACCCACATAATCCGAAATAGTTTTATGAAAATGCCTTAGCCTCAACTCCTGGTCAGATAACCACAAACCGGAGAACCCATCACTGTTCATTCCCTCTTGAACAGTAGATAAATTTGATGCATCCTGATCAATCACCATCCCTAAAGACCGAGTGCTCCCCGCAGGCCTAAAGTCATGTTTCGGCAACGGCGGCCACTCCTCACCTTCAGGAATTAACTCAAACATCCAAATATCAAAAAACATTTTATTAGGATCATCCGGATGCGGTCTATGCCTGAAAAGCATCAGGTCATCGGAATGCGTATTTGTCGTCACATTCGGAAACACTAAATAATTGAAATCATCGGTAAGTTGCTCATCATGCAATTCCGAAAAGTCTTTACCTTGCTCCCCCTGCGTAGCACGTTTATATCGCTGCACTGCGACACGAATATCGTTCATTGACCCTTCATATGAAGCTGGGTCCATGCCAGCGCCACGAAGCATAGCTTTTAAAGGAGGTGGTATTTCACCTACTGAGTCAACTCGGGGGCTCAGAAGGCCAAATGGAACAAGATACCGACTATGTTTATCATACAAGTCAATTTGAAGATCAAGATCCTCCAAATACCACAAAAGCTGAGGGTGAGTTTGAGCAGTATGGTATGACTCTGCGAAAGCATCAACTGACGCTTTCCAATTGCAATTCCATTCGGCTGTGACCCAACGGGTCATTGCCATTCGTTCAAAGTGGTAAGGCTCAAAGTGGCCAACCAAATCACCTAAATAATCTTCCAAAGGCTCGACATCTCTATTAAGGCTGAACCAAACAAACGAAGCCCAAGTCTCGCATGGAAGTTCTGACAAACCATTACATGGCGGCTTTCCTTGCGGAAATGTTTCTAAGTCTGGGATATCAACAAAAGTTCCATCAGAATCATATTTCCAACCGTGATATCCACAAACAAAGGGGTCAGCGTGACCTAGTCCTTCATCAGCCAAACGGTTCCCTCTATGCATACATACATTGTGGAATGCTTTGAAACCTCCCCCATTTTGTCTAACAATAATGACAGACTCAACACCGATATTGGTGCATATATAGTCTCCTGGTTCTGGGATTTGATCTTCGCGACAGCCCAGCAACCAAACTTTGGTCCAAATAGTCTCCCACTCTCGCTTCATAAAATCCTTGCAGATATAGCGTTCCTTGGGAATTATATTTGTGCCAAGGTCACGGTCAGGGGCTTTATCTATTGGTGTCCCTGATGGATTCTGTTTAGGGTTGCTTCGAACGATTTTATTCTTCCGTATAACTTTCATTGCTCACCGTCAGAACTGAACACGCTTAGTGAAACCGCCATCTACTATTAGGTTTGTTCCCGAAACCCAACTGGCTGCGGGACTTGATATAAATGTCACACAGTTTGATACTTCTTCGGGTGTTCCCAAACGTCCAGATGGGTGGTCTCTTTCTACTTTTGAAAACCATTTTGCCATTGTGTCCTTGAGCATCTGCCAAACTCCACCCTCAAAGTAAATAGGGCCAGGTGATACACAGTTAACCCGAATACCGTCTTTCCCTACTTCTTGGGATAGTTGCTTTGCATAAACAAGCAACGACCCCTTCATAGCGTTATAAGCTTGTGCACCTCCAAATGTTTCAACAGAAGCTGTTGTAGTGATAAATGTAATTGCTCCACCTCCAGACTCTTTCATATGAGGAATGAGAACTTCGCACCCTCGAACTGTAGATAAGACATCTACCTCAAAGCTCTTCCACCAATTTCGCTCACTATCAGCACCACCACCCGCGCTAACTCCCGGGATAAAGATATCCACTCCACCCAATTGCTCAGCAACTTCCTCAAGCCAAGCTTCATAATCCTCTTTGTCGTTTACATCGCATGAGCGACCAATTGCAGAACCTTTTCCTCCAGATAACTCTCGAAGTGCACGCGCAACCGTATCTTCTGAACGAGAGCAAATAGCCACGTCACAGCCTTCATCAACCAGTTGGTCAACGACACGTCTCAGTATGCCTTTTGTAGATGCGGGAATAACAACACGCTTCCCTTTGAGATTTAATTCCATTGATCTCCTCCCCTCATCTTGCTAAAGGATACCTGCAATCAGTATGCATTAGAAAGCGTGGACTAAATCTAATTTATTTTATATTAGTTTATTTTCTATACACCTATTACTGCGCATTCTAAAGGTAGATTGTTAAGATGATAGCCCTCTCAAAACCAGTTATCGGCAATGAAGAAAAGAAGGCTGTAATGCGGGTCCTAGACAGCGGCATGATAGCCCAAGGCCCTGAAGTTGAAGCTTTCGAGAATGAATTCTCACTATTGATGGAAGGACATCATTGCATAGCCGTTAATTCCGGAACATCAGCCCTTCACTTGGGACTTTTGGCATCAGGAATTGAATGCGGGCACGAAGTGATAATCCCATCTTTCACATTTGCAGCTACCGCTAATGCAGTATCACTCTGCGGAGCAACCCCAGTTTTTGTTGATATCGATATTAATACTTTCACTATGGACCCCATCGCAGTAGAAGCAGCAATAACGAAGAACACATCAGCGATCATGCCCGTTCATCTATATGGACATCCAGCTCATATGGATCCTTTAACAGAAATTTGCGCTAAAAACGGCTTAATGCTTCTCGAGGATGCCGCCCAAGCTCATTTAGCTACCTATAAATCTCAGCCAGTCGGCACTTTTGGTACAGCAGCATTCTCCTTCTATCCAACTAAAAACATGACAAGTGGTGAGGGCGGAATGATCGTAACAGCAGATGATGAAATAGCGAGAAAAGCCAGGCTCCTCCGAAATCAAGGCATGGAAAAGAGATACCAGAATGAGGTCATCGGTTTTAATAACAGAATGACCGACATCCATGCAGCAATTGGACGTGTCCAACTCCAGAAATTACGGGAGCGAACTACCAAACGCCAACAGAACGCTATTTTTTTGAGTGAGAACTTATCCGCAGTAACAGTTCCAACCGAAAGCAACGAAGTAGATCATGTTTATCACCAGTACACTATCAAAACTGATATGCGCAATGAGCTCTCAGACCATCTAACACAGTTGAACATAGGCAATGGCGTATATTACCCAACTCCCGTCCACGAGCTTCCTTCATTTGGCAAAGAAATTAACTTACCAAATACAAATGTGGCTACTCAACAAGCTCTTTCCATACCTGTCCACCCACTTTTGACAGAAGACCAATTGAATACGATTGTTGAGGCAGTCAACTCATGGCGCTAAGAGCCGGACTTATCGGACTGGGCATGATGGGAAAAAATCATGCGCGAGTGATGTCTTCAACGGATAAAGTAACGCTTGTTGGTATCGCCGATCCGGCTGGAGATAGCACTGGCAACATTGACGAATCACTTATCGTCTCATCTGTAGAAGAACTTATTGAGCAAAAAATTGACTTGGCAGTAGTGGCATGCCCGACTAGCAAGCACGAGCAAGCAGCGCTTCAGTTATGCGAAGCAGGGGTGCACACATTGGTTGAAAAGCCACTTGCGATCGACTCTGATGCTGCAAAGCGGATCGCATCGGCATTTGACGATGCTAACCTCGTAGGCGCTGTAGGACATATTGAGAGATTTAACCCTGCTATCCGAAGTATGCGTGAAAGGATTGCAGCAGGAGAATTAGGTGACCTTTATCAAATCTCGACTCGACGGATCGGCCCTTTCCCAAACAGAATACAAGACGTGGGTGTTGTTAAAGATCTTGCAACACACGACTTAGATCTTGCAACATGGATCGGTGCAGCAAATTTCACTAATATTTCTGCTCATACTGCCCACAAAGCGGGAAGAAACCATGAGGATCTCGTTGCAGTAACCGGCCTTCTGGAGAATAATGTCGTTACAAATCATTTGGTGAACTGGCTATCTCCTGTTAAAGAACGCTTTACAATTGCAACTGGCGAAAACGGTTCATTAGTCGCTGACACATTACTTGCTGATCTAACCTTTCATAAAAATGCAAATGCCCCCACACCCTGGGAAGGTATTTCGCAATTCCGTGGCGTAGCAGAGGGGGATATGATCCGTTTCGCTATTGCAAAGCCTGAACCGCTCCGAACTGAATTTGAAGGTTTCAGAGACATGGTCCTTCAAGTTGGCGGAGAAATAGTACCAATGAGCGACGGAGTTCTAGCTGTGGAGAATGCTGAAAGAGTTCTAGATTCTGCATCACAAGCGAAGACTAGATCGGAGTAAAATGACGACTTGTGTTGTGGGACTTGGGAAAATAGGATTGCCCTTAGCCGTTCAAATTGCGATTAAAGGTGAACATGTTATTGGGGCAGACATAAACAATTTGGTTGTTGAACAGATTAACAGTGCGCAAGTCCCGTTCCCAGGTGAAAGTAAATTACCAGAGCTACTTAAGGAAGTTGTTGATAGCGGTTATCTTGTAGCTTCAACGAACACAAAGGAAGCAGTTAGCCAAGCCGACTATGTAATAGTCGTTGTGCCCGTTATAGTCGATGAATCAGCTGACCCTGATTTTTCAGCTATTGATTCCGCGACCCGCGATATCGCTGGAGGACTGACCTCCGGCACCTTGGTTTGTTATGAAACTACTTTACCGATTGGAACAACACGCACCCGGTTTGCCCCTGTGCTTGAAAAAACTTCAGGTCTAACTTGTGGATCTGATATTTTTGTTGCGTACAGCCCAGAAAGAGTTTTTAGCGGACGAATCTTTGATGATCTGCGCGCGTACCCTAAGTTAGTCGGTGGCTTGGATCCAATTTCAACTGACCGAGCAGTTGCATTTTATGAGCGCATACTTGATTTTGATGACCGAGATGATCTGCCACGTCGAAATGGAGTCTGGAATTTAGGTAAAGCAGAGGCGGCTGAAATGGCAAAGCTTGCAGAAACTACCTACCGGAATGTAAATATTGCGTTAGCTAATGAATTCGCTCTCCATGCAGAAGAACTTGAACTTGACGCATATGCAATTATCGAAGCCTCAAACAGTCAGCCCTTCAGCCATATACACCAACCGGGGATAGCTGTTGGGGGGCATTGCATACCCGTATACCCAAAATTCTATATCAAAACCGATACAGAGTGCAGCCTGCCCCGAGCCGCAGTTCAAGTCAATGAGTCAATGCCCAAAAGAGTGACTCAAATAGCCCTAGATCAGTTCAATTCTCTTAGGGACATGAAGGTAGTGATACTCGGACTCGCCTATCGTGGCGGAGTGAAAGAAACTGCATTTTCAGGAGCATTCCCTTTAGCCGAATACGTTAGATATCTCGGAGGCTATCCAGTTGTCCACGACCCTTTGTACTCTGATGAAGAGATACGATCCTTTGGACTAGAGCCATATAATCTCGGAGAGTCCTGCGACCTCGCTATCGTTCAGGCAGATCACCAACTGTATACCGAAATCACTTCAGAAGATTTACCGGATGCAAAACTGGTCGTAGACGGAAGAAATATAATTGATCCGAATATGATTTCGCCTATTCCTGTAAGACATTTTGGGAATGGTACCTAACTATGCGCATATTAAGCGTGGTTGGGGCTCGACCTCAGTTTGTAAAGCTAGCCCCAGTACATAGGGCACTTTCCGGCCTAGGGGTAGAGCACCTTGTCGTCCACACTGGACAGCATTACGATTCGAAATTATCAGATATTTTCTTTGAAGAATTTAACATCCCTGCTCCGATCGCAAATCTAACCATCGGTTCGCACTCACATGCTGTGCAAACGGCGAAAATTATTGAGAGTCTTGAGCCTCATATAGTTTCTCAGAAACCAGATTGGGTACTTTGCTATGGTGACACCAACTCAACGCTTGCGTGCGCTGTGGTCTGCTCAAAGCTGCCTTTCAAAATGGCCCACATTGAAGCGGGGCTGAGATCAAATAATACCTTTATGCCAGAAGAACATAACCGAATCCTAACCGACCACTGTTCCGACCTTCTCTTAGCCCCTACGAATAACGCTATGCAACATCTTCAGAATGAGGGTTTAAGTGAACGATCCCACCTAGTAGGCGATGTGATGATTGATGTGCTAAATACTGCGAAGGAAACTGTATCCGGTGATATTCCAAGCTCTGAAAAGATTAACGTGCAAGAGGGACAATTTTACCTTGCTACGATCCATAGACAAGAGAATACCGATATTGACGACAGACTCAGAGAAATAATTGATGCATTATCGGAGCTTGATTTACCAACTTACATTCCTTCGCATCCTCGTTTGGTCAAAAGGTGCAAAGAATTTGATATTGAATTAAACAATGGATCGCTCCGCTCAATTGACCCACTAAGCTACCGTGAACTCGTTGCTACCGTAATGAAGGCTGAGCATATCATCACAGATTCTGGGGGACTTCAAAAGGAGTCATTTCATCTTGGAACGCCATGCACCACTGTTAGAACAGAAACCGAGTGGGTTGAGACCTTAACTGGGGAATGGAACACGTTAGTTGAGCCTAAACAAATCACTGATGCCATCTCCCGCCCTCGTCCAAGTACTGAACGTGGATTCCCATTTGGATTGGGCGATGCTGCAAATAATATTGCAAAGCTTTTATTGCAACTTTAACCTCTTAAGTTATTTGAACTTCGACTCTTTTCTCCTCAGCAAAATCCATGACTGCCTTTAAATCCTGAAGATCAAAGACATCAATACGCGTGATCGCGACCTCAGCATGAATTTTTTGTAGTGAGTTTACAACTTCTTGGTAATGAGAGGAGACCACAGAACCATTTGTACTTGGAACACTATGTGATGTGGTGGCTGGTGAATGCTCTCCGTTAATAACTGATTTAACTTTTCTCACAGACCGAATTGCGAAGAGCAATGACTTTTCAGTAATAACTCCGACCGAAGACCCTCTTCGGAGAAGCCGTATTACTTTGTATTTGAAACTATCCACTTTTCTAGAAGTACTAATCTTTCTTGCCTGTTTAGTGGTTAGAAAGGGTCTCACAGTAATCCTAGAATCATTGGAGTTCTTGTCACAAAAGTCTTTTGAGGGGCAGAGGAGAATTAGTTCAACATCTTCTTGTTGCAGAATCCAAGTGATGTAAGAGTCCAACTCGTCAACTCTATATAGTTCCGAGATAAGTAAAACTATCATCACAGAGCTTCCTCATAGATTTCTTTCAATTGCGAGACTATGACATCTCCACTAAATCGTTTTCTAAGTATCTCTGATGCATCCTTTAGCTGTAAGTTTCGGATCCCAGATCTCCATTTCTCGATAGAGTCTGCTATTTCCTTATATTTTGCTGATGGGTCCAGAATAAGCCCACTGATCTCTGACAAATCTTCCCAAGTGTCCTCTGATCCGCCATTTTTAATTGAGACTACTGGAAGCCCACTGGCAATAGCCTCGAGTGAAACGATACCAAAGGTTTCGTAAGGGCTTAGATGCACCATTAGATCCTTCGTTGAGAATATCTCTGCGAGATCCTCTCGCCTTACAGGACCTCGAATATCAACTAAGTGGTCAATTCTATTTCTTCGGGAGTACCGCTTAATCCACTCTTCTAGGGGGCCTCCACCAATAAGTGTTAATTGCGCATCAGTTTCGTAGTTTGCTGTAAAGTGATTGAAGGTTTTTAATAGGTTCATTACGCCTTTAGATTCGTATAACGCCCCAACATACACCCATGATTTACATGAATACTCTTTTTTATGTTGGTAATGAAAAGCTGAGAAGTCAACAATATTAGGGACTATTTTCCAGGTTGAACCGATCTCGATGTTTAGTGTTCTAGAAATCTCTTTTTGAAGAAATCTTGAAACGCATATGAACGCTTTCGCTTCAGTTATTGATCGCCTATATAGCTCTGCAACCTCTGGGATCTGGCATTCGTGCCGGACATGTGAAGAGTGTTCTGTGATAATAAGTGGTACTTCTGATAGGTCCAATAAAGCTGGAGCGATGGGTAAGGCCACATGCACATGATTTATATCAGCTTGAGATGGTTCCATAATTCGTTTTAATTTAAGTGCTTCCTTTAATGAGCTAGCCTTTTGCAACATAGAGGCTCGAGCCGGAATCGGGGTTGGAACCATAGACAACCCATTGCGTCTGCGGAAAACTCCCGATGGGTTGCTCTCGGCTAGTTTCGTTAGTTGATTTATGATATCCATTGGAACTGATCGGGCCGGATGCTTGTAGAGTTTAGGAATTTGAACGCTAACGTCGTACCCGCTGCTTTCCAGGGCTTCGACTTGTCGCTTTATGAATACTCCACTGTAGGTATATCCGAGGGACTCATCAGGGTACCAAGGAGTTAAAACGTTAATTTTCATAGGTGACGGATCCGACTCTACCGACTTTGGCTTGATCCCAAACCTTGGCTAAGTGCCAAACTGGCGTAAGCGAATCATGATCGCTATAGAGAATTAGTGAAGGTTCAAAATTTGGCGGCAAAGCTTTCAGCAACCTTTTTGTCAATTTCCAATATCTTCTTCCCATAGTTGCGAGCTCAATTTTTGCCATTAACGTTCTTAACCGTTTCTGATCTCGTTGCGATATTCCTATCTCAGAGCAGTCAATCAAGTCACAATTATAGAAATCCTCGTTACGAATTGCAGATGATATGACAGTAGTTCCTTTAAAGCCAGCATTTCCAAGATCTGGATTTATGGTGAAAATTAGTGTTCGAATCCCCTTTTTTTTGATGTCCTCCGCAGCACTTTTAGCGACTACGTTGGAACTTGTGGAAACACCAGCGAAAATGAGCGCTATCTTATTCTTTTCATTGTCGTAAAAGTTTTGTCGATTCATAATCTTTACTCTAATTGTCACTGTCAAGGAGTTTTGGAATTGCCCCTATTGAAAGTCCCCTTTCATAGGGTGCGGCAAATGACTGAATTGCTGAAGTATCTTCCATAGTCATAGTTTCCACGCTTAAAATGGCTTCTCTAAAAGCTACAACTATTTCATTCACATTAGGTTGAGCCATTTGCACATGGGGTCTTCCTTCTAATGCCTTTCGCGCTCCCCCATCTTTGTTTTGGATACAAACAATGGGATGGGGTTGGGCAGCGACCTCGTAGACTTTACCAGTCGTTACCAATGCTCCTCCTGATGCCGGAATCACTATGACACTTAGAGACTCATAAAACTCCCTTACCTTGTTCTTTCGAATGGGACCGACGTAATGGAAACCCTTTCCTTGAGAAGGCAACTTACTCATTAGCGAGGCTTCGCTGTGAGCAAAATACCCTAAATACCCTCCCAATTGAAACTTGCTTCCGTCTGGCAAGTCTCCCCTTATGAGATTCCATGCCTCAAAAATCTCCTCCAGCGGCCAATTGGCATTCAATGTTCCCAACATGCCCAAAACAATTTTCTCGCTTGTGTTTCTGGACTCAGCAACGCTGAGCTCATCATAACCATTGGGAACAACGTGATGTTTATTCGCCGTCTTCGGATATTGCCTAATAATGGCTTCCCTCATTGCCGAATTTATGTGAAATGCGTGAGAAGCTTTCCTAATGATCTCTGCCTCAAAAAGATTCGCTTCTTTCGGCAAGTCAGCCTTCTCGCCGGTGTACACATTCGTTGTCCAAGGGTCCCTATAGTCGACTGAAAAGCTAATTCCCAGCTCGTTGTGGAGAGTTAACGCTGCTTCGAACGATGAAAAAGGATTCCCAGTTGCGAGAACATGACAAATCGGGTCTTTCGCATGTATCTCCTTAGCTGATTCCGTGACAGGCTTAATCCAGTCATCATATTTACTGATTAGATCCTTTCCTTTCTTTTGGAAAAACGAAAGGCTACCAACGAGGCTTTGAAATTTTAAAAAGACGCGAAAATAATTAGCTTTAAACCAACCATATTTAGTGATGTCTTCTTTGGTCGCTTTTTGAAAGGTAAAAGGCACCCGATAAAGAGCAACATCATCGTTCACTGAAGCTAATAACGTGTCGTCAGCTGTTGCAATTTCTTGATGAAAGAATCGCTCATCAGCAGTGAGGACGGTGACTCTCCAACCTTGATTAGAGAAAGCATTAGCTGTTGCGATAGCTCGGTAAACACCCGAAGCACGGGAAGGAGGGAAAAAAAACGCTATATATAATAGATGTTGACCATTGCGTTTCATATCAGGGTTTTATCCTAACTCTAAATTAGGCACCATAATGTTCCAAACAGTCGCAACCACCTCTTCTGGGCCTTCATTAACTCAATAGTTGAGCCTTTTCACTGACTTCACTTTGGAATTTTTGATATTCCTTTGTCACGGACACTACATCACCTTGGAGTCTAACTTTACCCTTATGAAGCCATATCGCTTCAGTTGCCATTTCAGATATCAAAGCAGATGAATGCGAAACTACGATTATTGTCTTCGCTGCATCACATAGGCTTTGCACTCTGTCGATAGCTTTTTTTCTAAATGAACTGTCACCAGCAGATAAGGCTTCGTCTACTAGAAGAATCTCAGGGTTGACATGCGTTGCGACTGCAAAGGCTAGGCGCCCGAACATTCCTGATGAGTATGTGGTGGTCGGTAAATCAATAAATTCTCCTATATCTGCGAACTCTATTATTTCATCTTGTTTTTCTTTGACCTCATCAAGTGACATTCCTGCAGCTAACCCTCCCAAGATAACATTTTCTCTTCCTGAAAGAACTCGGTTGAATCCCATACCAGGGGTAAGGAGATGAGGCCTTCCCCAAAGCTTGACCGTTCCGGAGGAGGGCTTCAGCACACCTACTATTGTTTTAAGCAAAGTCGATTTTCCAGCTCCATTTCCACCGACTAAGCCGGTAACCTTTCCCGATTGAAAATTAACATTGATATTGTCAAGAGCATCTATACTAAATTTTCTTGTGGACCTTTTCAGGATGCCAGATTTCTCTGAAGACTTTGCATTAACGACTGCGGAGTACGAAACCGAGAGATCATTTATCTCGATTGCACTTTTAGTTACGGATTGCAAACTCATCCTCTCTTGATACGAAAATAAGAAACCCCACTATCACAGTTGGAATCGCCCACAAAGAAAAGATCCCTACCTGCTTGGCTATTGACGGACCATCAACGGTTTCTGCTGACCCTAAAGCCATAGTCCACGCCGAAAAGAGAGAGTAAGTGGGGTTCAATCTAGCGAGGAAATATATGGTGCCACTTTCTAACGCACGTTGATATTCCCAAATCGCTGGCGATAAATACATCCAGAGCCTCAAAAAGTGGGGCAAAAAACGCGAGACATCACGCAGGTAGATGTTGACAGTAGCTGCTATTAAAGCAATGCCAAAGGCGAAGAGAAAGGTTAACGTCAACAAAACGGGTATCCATAAAAATTCAATTTGAATACCCCTACTCGCTATTAAGTGAAGGGGGATGTATGCGATTAAAGATCTCACAAATAGGTTTAACGCAGATATGGAGGACGCTGCTGGAATGACTACTCTTGGTATAGCTGAATTTGCAAGCACACCACCCCCTCCGTTGCGGACAGTATTCACCGATGTGACAATGATTTGACTTATCAAAAGGGTCCAAACGTAAAGATTGAAAACCATGAACGCAAGTCGACTGGTGCTATCTAAACCTCCACCAGTCAATATGCCAACAAAAACAAAGTAGATAAGGCCAAATAAAAATGGATTAAGATAGTGCCATAGCCTTCCGAGAAGGGTGTCATAATTTCTAGATTTCAGCTCCCCTTTTGACCAGTAAAGAGCAAATGTTCTGAATCTGTAAGCCTCCCGAAGATAATCCGTTAGAGGTGGCAGGCCCGATCGAGTTGCTTTCCGCACAATAAGTGGGCTGCTCTCCTGATCTAAAGTCTGAGTATTTTCTGGGTTATTCATTGCCGTAAAATTCTAATTGATACTAAGACATAAAGCGGACATAACAATATTTAATAATCCTTATACAATCAAGCACGAGACGACATCTGAGAGTTTGTTCATATTTTCCGAGCTCTTACGTTTGAAGAATATTTCCCCCCTCTTGCCTGATTCATAAAGTTCTTCATCATTTGCAAGCCAGGCAGCAAGTTCGTCAAAATTTTTGCAGTCCTCCAGAACAAATCCTGCATCAACTTTTCGCACTAATGTTGAGAGTTCATACAGCTCCGAAACAACTACAGGCAATCCTAGAGCCCAGTACTCCCAGACTTTTGAAGGAATAGCCTTCTCATACGCAGGAGTTGACTCCAAAAGACAAAGTCCTACAGAACATCTGTCGGCTACTTTCCATGATTCGTTGTAGGGTAACCTATCATGCCAGGTCACGCGATCTTGGAGTTTACTATCTTGGATCAACCCCACCAGTCGATTCTGTTCCTTGCATGGGCCTACAAGATCTAAACTCAAGTTCGGGATCTCATTTAGTAGCGTAAGCATTCTCTCCATACCCCTGCTACTTCCAATATCTCCTACATAAACTGCCCTCATCCGAGCTCTTGTCTCCCCTCGCTGTAGATCATCAATGTGTGGGATATTTTCGACAACTATCTCAGAAGATTGTCGCAAAGCATGACTAGCCACAATCACTTGGTCAGAAAACTTATCTCTGATTTTAGGTATTACTTTTAATAGAATTCTCATTAATGGCTTCAATGAATTGTTTATCCATTTCCGATCTTCAAGTACTGATAAATAATCCTCATGCACATCAGATATAACCGCACACGACCTTGATAACAAAGGAGCTAAAAGTAAATGCAACTCCGGGTCTGGTAAGAGCACACACTGCGGATTAATTACTTTTACGGCTCTATAAGCCCGAATGGGGCCAAGCAAAAATCTCTTCAACCTTGATTCACAAAGTACGGTCAATATCTCTGAATTCAAACCACTTCTTTGCAATGAATTCTGGTGGCGTATCAGACGACCATCTTGAGCATGATGAGCTGTTGTAACTATCAAAACATCTATACAGTCGCAATCCGAAAAATTCTGAAACTCTACTGACCCCATATCCCAATATTCCTCACTAAACAGGCTAATCCAACTTTGACAAACTTATTGGCGCATATATGAAAATTGGAGAACGCAATCAACTAATGAACAATACTCGAAACAAGTCCATGGTAAATTTACTATGTGAAGAGAAGAACCACTCTATTCATCATTGTGACCCTGATGTCTCTTGTCAGCTCAATCCTTAGCCCTGCCCTAGCTACCTCAAGTGACACAATAACCATTGAAGGTGGTGGATGGGGGCATGGAGTCGGTATGAGCCAATATGGAGCCTACGGTCGAGCCTTACCTGTCAATCAAGGTGGAGGAGGGCAGACGGCATCAGAAATATTAAGTTTCTATTACCCCACAGCAACACTTCAACAAGACGCTAATGTCCCCGATGACTTGAGAGTTCACATATTTAGCGGACTGGGTGCGAATCTTCAAACCTCAGGCCCTATCGACATTAAAGACTCCTCCGGAACAACGTTTGCTACTTTAAACTCTGCTGACACGCTAACAGTCGAATATGGACTGAACGAATTTATTGTTCTCGACAGCAACGGAACCGACTTATGCATTGACTCCTCAGGAGAGACTATTGTAAATCATTGCGAACAAGAGCCGATTTCGATTGAGTTAAATGAAAACGAACCTATTCAGACAGATGTTATATCCCAGTTCACTAATATAGGCACCTCGGGAAATAGTTACCGCTGGGGAACGTTGACATTGAGAAAGAGAACTTTCGATGGTGGAGGAATTTACGTCCTGCTGGAGAACCTACCAATGGATAAATATCTCTATGGACTTGCGGAAGTTCCGGCAAGTTGGCCTGACGCGGCATTAGAATCACAGGCTATCGCAGGAAGAACATATGCTTATCAAAGGGTCGTCAGCCGCCGCTCCAACGCCTCATGGACCGTACCATGGGACGTCTATTCAACCGTCAACGATCAACATTACACAGGATATTCCAACGAAACAGGAGCTTATGCCCCAAATTGGCAAGCAGCTGTAGACTCAACGTCACAAAGTGTGCTCTTGAAGAACCAATCCCCAATAACTACTTATTACACATCCTCAAATGGTGGGGCAACGGGCGCAGGCTCCTATGTGTTCTGCACGGCAACTAACTATCCATGTTCCGATATTTCTTATCTACCAGCTCAAAAGGATCTATTCGATCACATAGGTAATCCATATGCATCATGGATAAGGACTTACACGAAAACTGAAATAGGGAGGTGGGTCGCATCGTCGTCATTGGGGTCCGTCGGAGATGTAACTGGATTGACTATCAGTGGGGCTTTAGACCCATTTCGTAGAACCGACCATGCAGATATAACCGTCTTTGGCACGAATGGGTCAGTTTCAACAAAAGGGGACAACTTTATGTCCATTATCAATAGCGGATTATCCTCAGAAGGTCGCGGGAAAAGTGACCAAATTCTGTCAACCTTTTACTTCATCCCAAACTTTTCGTTATCTGACAACAGAATTCACCAAAACTATTCCGGCCTTCTTCCCTCTGGATGGACGGGAGCAGAATACGCAGACGAGTTTGGGAGCTCCTTAGCCACTGGGGACTTCAATGGGGACCAGTCCTCTGATTTTATAACTGGTGTACCGAATGAGAATATAGGCTCGGTTGTAGACGCGGGATTGATTCACGCAGTTTATGGAGGAAATGGAGGAATCGGAGTCAATAACTCGATTTATCAGGGTGAGGGTGGTTGGCCTGGGACTCCCGAGTCTGGTGATCAGTTTGGTGCTGCTATGGCATCTGGTGATTTTAATGGTGACGGTTATGATGAT
>PATL01000031.1 GCA_002713605.1 bacterium | reverse complement strand
GAAAGTTCTGAACCCTCAAACTCAGTAACACCCGAACCAACACCCGAACCAACACCCGAACCAACACCCGAACCAACACCCGAACCGGCACCCGAACCAACACCCGAACCAACACCCGAACCAACACCCGCAAACGGGGAATAGGTCACCACGTGAGCAGGAATTCTTTCTTGCAGATAGCCTTTAATTGTGATGGAAAATTTCCTTTCCACTGATGTGATTATCGTTGGGGCTGGACCTGCCGGTTGCGCTGCGGCTATTGATTTATGCCGGCATGGCCTAAGTGTCATAATTCTAGACAAAGCTGCTTTCCCTAGAGATAAGTGCTGTGGAGATGGGTTAACGACCGACGCTTTAAGAATTCTTGATGAGCTTGGTTTACGCCCGGAATCAATTACAAGTTGGAATGCTGTGACTGACGCAATCATTTACTCACCGAAAGGGGAAAGAACAGTGCTCCCCTTACCGGAAGGAAAAGGTCAGTTCGCTGCGATAGCACCTAGAATTGAACTAGATCATCAGCTACTTGAACTTGCTACATCTGAGGGAGCAAAGTTATTAAGCCCTCTCGGATTTTCTAACCTTGAACAATTTGACGATTTCGTAAAAATTGAGACCACTGATGGGACGGGCATTCTAGCGCGATATGTGATTGCAGCTGATGGGATGTGGTCCAGCGTTCGCAAAGCAGTGAATAACGGAATAGAGGGATACCGAGGTGACTGGCATGCTTTCAGACAATATTTTGCCAATACCGGGCCTAACGCACAACATTTAACTGTTTGGTTCGAGCCAGATTTACTTCCCGGGTACGTTTGGCTATTCCCACTTCCTGGCCAACGTGCAAATGTGGGTTTTGGTATCTTGCGAGACCGTAATCATAAGCTTAAAGATATGGGAAGGTTATGGAAGGATATTTTGACAAGGCCTCATATCAGGGAAATTTTGGGGAATGAGGCAATTGCAGAGGGCACCCACAAAGCGTGGCCTATTCCCACAAGAATGAAGGAACTCGAAGCTACCAGTGGGCGAGTACTTTTCGCAGGGGATGCTATTGGGATAGCTGACCCTATGACTGGAGAGGGGATAGCGCAAGCCTTACAATCTGGGAGACTAGCTGCTTCTGCGCTTACAAAGGCAGGGCCTTATGATGCTCCTCAGGCAAGGTCACATTACCATTTATCTCTTGATAAAGCCTTATCAAGAGATCATCAATTCGCAGGTCAACTTCAATCTCTCCTGACATCATCTGTGGCGACCGAACTAGCGATCAAAATAGCAAATATGAATAGCTGGACTAGACGCAACTTCGCTCGGTGGCTTTTTGAGGACTATCCAAGAGCTTTAGTATTAACCCCCGATAGATGGAAGTTGGGATCGCTGAGCAATGACGGCGCTTATCAAGCTAACGAACGTAAGGTAGCAGCAGAGGACGAAGAATTACTATTTATTGGAGACAACGAATGAGTGAACCAATTAATATTTCACTTCCAACTTCAGTTGATGACTTTGACCTCGCCGTTGATACAGGGTGGGAGTACCTCCGCTCCTATGAAAATCTAAATCGCGTATTTTACACGGCTTCTGCTGTTGGAGATTTTAGCGTGATTTGGCATATGCTCAATCTTGCCCGCCGAATAAATAATCCAGGTCGAAGAGGATCTATTCTCGAATTATCTCTTCTACTTGGAGCGGAATCCTTACTAGTGAATCAAGGCTTGAAAAGGCTCTTCAGGCGAAGTAGACCTGACATGGGTTCCCGAACGCACCCACATAGAGTCAGGAAACCTCAAACGTCTAGTTTTCCCAGTGGCCATGCAAGTTCAGCCGTCCTTGCCGCAACAATTCTCTCCGAAGGAAGCAAATTGGGGCCAGCTTACAAAGTTTTAGCTGCTCTGGTAGCTACTTCTAGAATCCATGTCAGGGCACATCATGCGTCGGATGTTATAGCCGGAGCAGCGGTAGGGATGATTTTCACGAAATTATTCAAAACAAGGAGATAGGGCTAAACAGCGGAGGCTGGGTGCTTTTCTACAGATTCAAATTGCATTAGTGCTAAGCGGATATCAAGCAATAGATCGCTCACTTCACCAGAAGAGATAATTTCCCTACTTTGGACTCGCTCTAGTTGTTCGTCAATTAAATCAAGAGCTTGATTAACGCTTTGAGACATTTCCATTCTGAACTCCGTTCAATTTATATGAAACTACTTTAATTTTTCCGCATCTGCAGCGCCTTTTGCAAACCATTCTCAAAAAATAAGCTCACCTTGGAGCAAGATCTTCAATTGCTTGGTATGGGTCAATGCCACCAAACGGCATTACCATCAACGCAGCAGTCGTAACTCCATTTTCTATATATTGATCAATATGGTCACGACATTGCTTTGGAGTCCCATGAACTATTAATTCGTCAACAACACTGTCTGGCATTGCTTCAAGAGAGGCCGCACGGTCACCGCTATCCCATAGTTTCCAATGGTCTCCAAGGACATCTGACCTTCCTAGCCACTCGTGAAACTTCCTATAGACGGGAACGTTAAGGTAAGACGCTATTGCCCTTTTGGCTTGTAGTCGAACTGTTTCCGAATCCTCGTTGGGGCAAACGAATATTCGTGCAACTATTTCTTTTTTGGGGCCTTGATCGTGGACTATTTTAGAAACAGTTTTCACATCACCTGCAGATAACCAGTTAATGATTGCGCCATCCCCTTCTTGTCCTGCCAGACGAAGCATTCCCTCCCTTAGAGCTGCAACAAGAATTGGTACTCTTTCAGTTGGTGGTGGCATTCCTAACCGAAAACCTTTTACTTTCATAGTTTCAAATTCTGCATCGACCTTTTCGCCAGTTAATGCGATTTTAAGAAATCGGACGAGGTCGCGCGTCTTTTTATAAGGCTCCTGGAAAGGTATTCCATTCCAAGATTCAACTATAACGTTTGATGAAGATCCGATACCTAAGACGAAACGCGAGGGAGCGATGGCAGCCATCGTCGCGACTGATTGTGCCATTAACGCCGGGCCTCTGGTGAAAGCAGGGACGATGGCAGTTCCTAGTCTCAATTCTGGAGCGTGAACAGCGCCTAGAACAAGCGGCATGAAAGCATCAGGGCCATTAGCTTCTGAGGACCAAACCTCTTTATACCCGAGTTCAACTAGCTTTCTAAAGCCCTCTCGCTGATTATTTAGTGACATGGGCAAAGGCACTGTCATTGCGTAGTTACCCATTTAATTGCCTATTCATATGTGTAGAAACCCTTTCCGGTTTTTCTTCCTAGATGCCCTGCAGTTACCATACGTTTCAGAATAGGGGGTGGTGCGTAAGTAGGTTCTTTAAATTCATCGTAGAGCACCTCAGCTACTAATTGGAGAGTGTCTAGGCCGATAAGATCTGATAACTCAAGAGGGCCTTGTGGATGAGCACAACCAAATTTCATGCCTGCATCAATATCTTCTTTTGACGCTTGCCCTCTATCGAACATATGCATCGCTTGAAGCAAATAAGGTACCAAAAGACGGTTAACTACAAATCCGGCACGGTCAATAGTTCGGATTGGGTGTTTACCCATAACCTCTCGAGTGAAGGTTTCTACTTTGTCTAGCGTCGCATCGGAGGTAACTTCAGAGGCGATCAATTCAACTAAAGGTTGCACAGTAGCTGGGTTAAAAAAGTGCATCCCAAGCACTTGCGGCCCACGGTTAGTGGAGTCTGCTATCTCTCCTATAGAAATTGAAGATGTGTTTGAAGCGAGAATGCCATCTTTCTGGACAATTTCATCAAGTGTTTTGAATACAGATGCTTTGACTACCGGAGATTCTACGACTGCCTCGATAACAAGATCTCGGTCCGCAAGTTCGCCGAAGCTTGTTGTGAACGATATTCTTTCAAGAAGCCCTGACCTATCTTCATCGGTCATCTTTCCTCTTGACACTGCCTTTTCTGTGCTTACTTCTAATTTCTTTTGAGCTTGTTCGGCCAGTGAAGCATCAATTTCTACAACGATGGTATCACATCCCGATTTTGCTGCTACTTCTGCAATTCCGGAGCCCATTGTTCCGCCACCGATTACAGCTACTTTCTTAATAGTCATGACTTATCTCCTTGTCCTTGTGGAAGGTTACTAGGGTCTGAAGACTTATGACAAAGATAGAAGAAAAGAGGGTGAGATTAGAATTGTCACACCCATGCTGAACAATGAAAGTATGCAAAAACAATTAACTCTCATTGAAACAGGTAATGCTAGTTGGCAATTAACCAATACTGATAAAGAGGCCGCCAAGCGAGGCCTAGCAGCTTCGAGGAAGGCTCTGCAGGAAGGTCGGAGACGGCTCGCTGAACTATTGAATGCGGCATAGGTCAACAAGCTAAACGACGTTCATCAACTAAAGAGTCATCAGGGCCTGTTGCATATTTAGCCATTCCTTTGTTGATCTAATGGCGCTCATTGTGAGTAAATACTTTTCATATTCCCCATCGATTTTAAAGTTCCCTTGCATAAATGAAGCTGCTAATGACTTTTCTTGCTGCAAAATGGAAGATACTTCTTTGTATGTTGTTGATATGGAACAGTTTGGCGAAGGGTGTTTTCCTAATTCTGCGTCGGCTATTTTCCCCTTTTCAATTTCAATGTAGTACCGAACTTTTCCCTGAGGTGCGCCAGATATTTCGTATTGACATGTGATGGATATATCTATTGAGGGCAAGTCTGATCCCAGTTGTTTTAATGTTTTCATCCATTCCTCGGTAAAGAGATCCCTCATTCTACTCCTTCGAAAAGATCTGATTCCTTGTCTATTGGCCCTACTCTACTGAAAGCTAGAATATAGTCATCCCATGGGTATGCTTCAGCAGATTTTTCTGATGGTAGACCAAACCAAAATGGGGAGTTAGGGTCAACCTGTGTCGCATGCGCTAGAAGAGCGTCTGTTCTTCGTTGAGAGAACTGTGACACGTCAATCTTTGTAGTAATTCGGTGATCTTGTGATGGCCGGTCAAACCATGCTTCATTGAATGGGGATTCAATCTTCAGTTTGATAAACATGTTATGCAGTGCTTCGACACGCGCACGACTCCAAGTCGTGTAGTACAGCTTCAATGGAGTCCATGGTTCTCCTAGGTCAGGAAACTTTGATAGATCACCTGCAGCCTCCCAAGCTGGCAAGCTGATGTCAAAGACTTTTAGGTGATCTGGGGGTTGGTAGCCTTGTTGGTCGTCGGGATATGTCACTATGACATGGGGTTTCTCTTCTCTAATAATTCTGACGAGCCTGCCTACCGCTTCATCAAGCGGAGCATTTGCAAAGCAATCTGGGTTTGCATTTGCTTCGGTATCTGGCATTCCTGAATCTCGGTATCCAAGGTAATGGACACGCTTATATCCAATGATATTGGCAGCTTCTGCTAGTTCTTCTTGTCGGACTTTTGCTAAATTTTGTTTAATTTCTGGTCTATCCATTGCAGCGTTCAGGATGTCACCCTCTTCTCCCCCTGTACAGCAAACTAAGGTAGCTGTTACACCTGCGTCGGAGTAGAGAGCAACAGATCCCGCCCCTTTGGACGATTCGTCGTCTGGATGAGCATGGATTGTCATCATTCTGTAGTCACTTAGCACAAGGAATAACTTACACTTGTTTTGTGCCGATAATCCACCTGTAGAAATGCATAAAGGCGTTTTGAGCAGTAGGTTCGGCTAGATATTTATGGGAGATGAGGATTGGAATGAGCGGAAGAGTTGAAGGAAAGGTAGCGATCATTACCGGTGGTGCCAGCGGCATTGGGGAAGGCACTGTTCGGCGCTTTGTTGAGGAGGGTGCCAAGTGTGTTGTCGCTGATATTCAAGAGAATTTAGCGCAGTCTCTTGCGATTTCGCTAGGCGACAACGCTGTCCCTTTCACACTTGATGTTGCTGACGAAGATCAAGTGAAAGCGTGCGTAGATTTTGCGGTGAGTCAGTTCGGGAAACTTGACGTCATGTTTAATAATGCCGGAATTTTGGGTTCAGTTGGCCCTATTGCCGATATTGAGCGCGATGGCTGGTTACGTACTATTGATGTCTTGCTCAATAGTGTGTTCTATGGGATTAAGCATGCTGCTAAGGTTATGCAAGATCAAGGATTTGGCTCAATCATCAATACTGCTTCAACTGCGGGAGTTCGAGCCGGTTTGGGGCCTCACGTCTACACCGCCGCTAAGCATGCAGTCGTTGGTTTATCACAATCAGTGGCTACAGAATTAGGGCCGCACGGTATTCGCTGTAATGTGATTGCACCAGGTGGGACAGTCTCGGGTTTAACGGCGCGACTTGTTACTGGTGACCATCAGGATTTAGATAAAGCATCCAAAATTATTGGTGCGAATAATCCCTTACGTCGCGCTGGTACGCCAGAGGATATCGCTAATGCAGTTCTTTACTTGGCATCGGATGAAGCCAGCTTTACAAACGGGGCTGTTCTTGTTGTGGACGCTGCTGGAGAGAGCATTGCAGATAGAAATAGTCGTTTTGTTGATATGGGTTCTCAAACTGTACAAGAAGCAGACCGGAGTGGTGTTTAGTCTGTTGACCCTTCAGTAACCAATAGTTCTTTGATTGCTTGTCTTAGTTCTTCAGGGAATTTACATGGCTTACCTTGTGTTGTTATGCACCCGACACGCGTATTTTGAATAGCTATAACAGTTTTATCTTTTGTTATTTTCTGAAACCATTGTGCTGAGGCTCCTCTGGTTTGCGTTATTCCGCTTTTAATCAAAAGGCTATCTGAAAGGTAGGCAGGAGCTAAGAAGCGGGTTTCAATTTGTGCCACAACTAGAAGGAAACCTTCATCGAGCAGTTGATCAATGCTCTTGCCTATTTCGGCCATAGCTGAAATTCTTGCTTCTTCAAAATAGTGAAGGTAGTTGGAATGATTTACGTGACCGTAGGAGTCTAATTCGTTAAACCGAACTTTGATTGTAGTTTTGTGCACTTTAGTCGTTTAGAACAAACGTAATTTTTAGAGTCACTTCGAACTCAGAAATTGATCCATTTTCTACTGTGACCTTTTGGTCTAGGACCCAGGCTCCATCAACATTATCTAGTGTTCTGGCGGCTCTTTCAATTCCTTTTTTGATGGCATCATCAAAACTGATTGTTGATGTTGATATTACCTCGGTGATCCTTGCGATTGTCATTACGCCCCCATGTACAGCTTTTGGTGTTTGTTAAAGTTTATCCTTCTGTGGCTGTTTCAAAACTAGGAACTTCTACACCGGGCAGATAATACGTGAACATTTCTTTGATTGTTTTAACTATGTCCGCTGGATTAATCTGTCCTTTTGCTTGATCTATTGTTATGACATTGCTGTTCATATGAATTTTTTCTATTCCACCCAAATTGAATAACGCTTTGGCCAGTTCGTCTGGCGGTCGCTTTCCTAATATCTCTTGTTCAATGGAGTATCGTTCGTGGTCCATCCCAGTAATACTTCGGTTGATTTCAAACCGGAGCACTCCGGGTTTTGTGACTGATTTTTGAATGACTGTGACTGGCTGACCCATATTGTGATCGTAGCTGTTCACCGAGTGGCATGTCGACATGTAAACAATGAACTTAGAATCATTGCATCGTTATGAAAATAAAGTGTTTTGAGCTGGATCTTTTCTAGGGGTAGGAGCTTGAGCGTATGGAGTGTCTTTCATGTATTTCCATGAAATTCTATGCAGCGGTGTTGGGCCTGATTCGTGTAAAGCTTTTTTATGCTTTGGGCATGGATATCCCTTGTTTGATTCGAATGCGAAGTCTGGGAATGATTTGTGATGCTCTTTCATGATCCGGTCCCTCGTAACCTTCGCCAGGATAGACGCAGTGGCTATTGATAAACACTTGGCATCGCCTTTGATAATCATTGTTCTATTTGCTTTGCCGGTAATTTCTCCAACAAAGTCCCACTTTCCATCAATTAGTGCATGGTCTATATCTATGTTGAGTGATCTAAGGGCTCGCTTTGTTGCTAGCTTTTGGGCATGCGACATCCCGAATTCGTCGCATTCTTGGTTTGTGGCATGTCCGACGCTCCAGTGCGAGCACCAATCAGTTATGGAGTCGTATAATGACTCTCTTTCTTTCTCGTTGAGGGCTTTTGAATCTCGCACCTTATAAAGTCTTTTGTCTTTGGGGATAACGGCTGCTGCGATAGTGAGTGGCCCGGCCCATGCACCTCTGCCGACCTCGTCAATTCCAACAACATGTTTATTTCCGGCGGACCAAAGAATGCGTTCAAATCTCTTAGTCGGAGCGTTGTGTTTGTTTGCTTTTCTTAGAGGAGTTGACACATACTGAGGTTAGCTGAACTTGAAAATCGATCAAGAGTCCTTATTGAAAGGTTCCACCATCTGGTGAGTCAGGCCTTATCCGGTTTTTCAGAAGACTGGTATTTGCATGGATTGATACTGCAGTCTCTTTTGGTATTTGTTTTGAGAGAAGTGTTTCGCCTATATGGTCGTTGCTAAACCAGCTTTCATCCAGTTTCTCAGCATTTATTTGAATTCTAGTGGAAGTATTGGCCTCCCATAAAAGCGCTGGTGATGTTCCATGCCACCTGATTGCGTATCCCATGATTCCGGAACTGATAGGCGCGTTCTTTACTTGAATTCCAACCCCGATCCAATCTAGATCATACGAGGATGCAACTTGAATTTGTTTTTCTCCAGACGGCAATTTTTTTTCTTGAAGAAACCCTGCACGAATTATCAGCAAGAAAAGAGCTGAGAAGACAGGATCTTGCTGCCTTGAACCCATGATTAGGGACCCTGTCGGGTTAGCTTTGGAAAGAATTTGATCCAAAGTCAAAGAATTTTCTTGGATTTGGAGATACCCACCCAGAGTTTCGATACTTATTTCGTAAGAGTCCGTATATTTTTCAAATGGAGAGGGGTTTTCTTTACTCCCTATTACCTCTTCGATCTTCACAAGTTGATTTTGAAGTTCTGTTGCTAGTGTCTTTTGTTGCATGAACGTCAGGATTTCAATTGCTGCTCTCAAGGAAACTATTTCTAGAGTCATATCTCGTTTTTTTAGTTTTCGCTTGACTGGTAGCGATGCAAGAAGCTGACGCACAGTTTCATTAATCCAAAGGATAATATCTTCCAATTCCTCTTCTTGTGAGCAGAACTCTAGATATTTCTGCCAAAGGCATAATGCATAAAGTGTCTCTTTATCGACACTATTTTTGAATAGATTCGTTGGCGCGCTTTCCATGTACTTAAATATAAGTTTCTTCGCTGAGTCGGTATGTCCCCACGCCATAAGAGCAAGAGCGGCAAGTGGAACCACAGGCTCATCTGAGTCTACGTTCCAAAACCGTGAAGCGATTTCCTGATCAGACCCTATTAGAAGATGCCTTCTAGCTGTGTTTAAGACCGAGGTGAGTCTGTTATCGTCGGTTTGTATTTCCATGCCACTTTCAAAATGCTTTTGCCAACCATTTGAGACGTCATTAAACGAAGGTGAGCGTTCTATATCGGGGAGATTATCCAGATCCTCATTGTTTATAAGTAGTTCAAGCTTTGTTGAGTGCGGGAGGGGGAAAATGAGAGCGCTGTCATCACTGGGGCTGTTTGTAGATAATTTACTGGTTCTTATATCTTCTAACTCTGCATTCACTATCCGGTCAGTTATATCTTGATATCCTAAACCGTTTATTAACATTCTTGGGGTTTTGCTGGAGGCGATAACGGGCTTTGCATCAATACTTACGGTTCTGGAATTAATCTCAACTGGACCAAAATTTAATAGCATTATGCTTATCGCTACTGGAATGGGTGTCTCATTGTAGAACTCAAGTTTCGTTACGCTTTGGCCGCCCCATGGGATCACCTCAACGCGCTGAGTGATGTCGCCTCCCGGAACTCTCATGCGAGTTAATGTCGTAATTTCATTGCTATCTACACTTTGCCTGATAGATGCTCTTTCTTCGGAGAAATGCCATCGATCATCTGCTCCTACTCCCCAACATAGTCTTTTGGGGATGGCACCAGGCCAAGTGAGATTACCAGAGGAGTCTAGATCTAGTATCACATGATTTCCTAGTATCCCGAGTTCTGGCATTACGTTCTGACCTTACGCATCATCTGTCATTATTTTAACCGCTATCGTTCTGATCGTTGCTCCCTCATCAGCAGAATATCGTAGGCATCTGTTACTGATGTTTTGCCCTGCAAAACAGCAGTCACTTGATCACTAATCGGAGTTTCTACTTTATGTGCCGCTGCAAGGTTACTTACTGCAGGTGCCGTTACGACGCCCTCTGCGACATTATTCATCTCCGCGAGAACTTCCATCGTCTTTCGTCCTTTACCTAATTGCTCACCAACATACCTATTTCTGCTTTGAGGAGAGAAGCAGGTGGCTACTAGGTCACCTAACCCAGCGAGGCCGGAAAAGGTTTCTGCTGCTCCACCCATTGCGCTACCTAATCTTGCTAATTCTGCTAAACCTCGTGTAACCACAGCGGCTCTAGTATTGTCGCCTGTGCCTAGGCCGGTTGTCATCCCTACTGCTAACGCAAGAACATTCTTGAATGCTCCTCCTAACTCGCAACCAATCACATCTTCGCTTGTATACACCCTAAATGTTTCTGTTGAGAAAACTTGGAATGCTTGAGCCCGTAAAGATTCATTTTCCGTTGCTACCACCGCTGCTGTGGCATCTCCAGCAAGTACCTCGGCAGCTAAATTTGGTCCTGTTAGCACTCCGGTAGGCCTGTCGGGTGACTCAGATGCGATGACCTGTGTCATCGTTAAGTTGGTTTTCTGTTCAAGTCCCTTTGTGAGACTAATAATCGGGGTAACAGGTTTCGAGAAAGATAATAACTGTCGGAGGACTTCTCTAAAACTCTGCGATGGAATAGCCATCAAGATAATATTTGCGTTATTCACTACTTCTTCTAGATCCACTGAAGCATCCAACTGTGGATGTAGTTTGCTTTTCCCTAGATACCTGATGTTCCTATTCTTTTGCCTTATTGATCTGGCAACTACCGGATCCCGACACCAGAGTTTTGTCGGCAGGTTATGAGATACTAGGTGGGCAACCGTTGTCCCCCAGCTACCTCCGCCTACAACTGCTACTTGAAATGTCACGCTTGCATCGTAGCGCTAGAATCTATGGGAATTGCCTATAGATTGCATAAGCAAAGTATTTTATGACTGATAAAGCTGTACTGATCCCTATTAAAGATTTTGAGTCTGCAAAAGTTCGCCTGTCTACAGTATTGGATTCGAATGCTCGGTTGGATTTGGCTAAGGAGTTAGCTACTTCGGTTGTCTTGGCTTGTATAGAAACTCCAGTGTTCATAGCTTGTGAGGATGATGCTGTTGAGTCTTGGGCCCGTGATTTAGGAGCAGAAATTCTTCGTAACCCCACTGAGGGGCTGAATGAAGCAGTAGATTTTGGCTTTCGAAGCTTGAAAGAAAGAGGTTTTGAAAGTGTTTTAATAACGCATGGAGATTTGATTTATCCTGTGGGGCTTCTCTCATTGTTCGAGATGGAAGAAATAGTCATCGTCCCTGACACGGAACTTGATGGCACGAATGTTCTTGTATTACCGACACGTATTCCTTTTGAATTTAGCTATGGACCTAATTCATATTCGCGTCACTTAAAGTCTGCATCTAAGTCTGAAGCGAAGGTCCTCGTTATGACAGATTCGCAATTTGCGTTTGACATTGATGATCCCGATGATCTTCAGCATATTCTTTAGTCCCTGTTTTCTAGGTCTAGAATAAATATGTGGTTACCAAAAATTTAGAAGTACCTAAAAGAGCTTTAGCTATTGGAGCTCACCCTGATGACATTGAATTTGGGGCTGGTGCTACTCTTGCCAAGTGGTCTGATCGTGGTTGTGAGGTGAACATGTTGATCTGTACAGATGGGTCAAAAGGTACTTGGAATCCCAGCATTGACAAAAGTGACTTAATCGCTACCAGAAAGGCAGAGCAACTTTTAGCAGCTCAGGAGCTTAAAGCGACCGGTAAAGTTGCTTTTCTAGGTGAGATTGATGGTGAGCTTGAAGTAAATGAAAATTTGCGTAAACGCATGACGCTCTTTATTAGGAATTTACGGCCAAACGTAGTACTCACTCATGACCCATGGAAGAGATACCGACTACATCCAGATCATAGAAATGTTGGATACCTGGTCCTTGATGCAATTGTCGCTGCTCGAGATCCACATTTTTTTCCTGAGCAGAATGTAGCGCCACATAGACCGGATGAGCTTCTCCTATTTGAAGCAGAATTGGAAGACCATTTTGAGCAATGCAAAGGTTATGAAAATAACAAGTTGAATGCTCTTCTCTGTCATCGAAGCCAATTGGAAACGACTATGGGGATAGGCCCAGCAAGCGTTGATGCCGATACTCTTGCATTCAAGAGCCACGAAATATCTAAATTGGATCATAGCTATGCGGGAGAAGAATTTTCCTTAGCTGAAGGATACAAAAGGATTTCTGAACTCTGATACTTAGCGGTTTATGATGAAAATACCTGATCGCACTTTAGGTTCAAAGTATGTCGATTTTGGTGGAAGCGTTTTTTTTCTATTAATGATTGCTTGAAGTTGATCCATGCTGACAGGATGTAGAGCGAATGCGACTCCTCCCTCCCTTTGGGTGATTGATTCTAGATAGTCCAGTGGAATTGTTCCTGGTAGATAGTGAAGTCTCCCATCTGACCCTTCCTCGTCGACTTCGAGGATTGGATGCAGAATTCGGTTTTGCAGTATTACAGCATCTAATTCTGATGGGTGTATGCGTTGAGGGGAAAGTTTATACCAACTACCGTCAAGAAACATACTGAATTGACCTGCATACTCTGGTTCATAACCTCCCGAGACATTGGCTGGTTCGATACGAAAGTCCATTTCTGCAATACGCGTTATTAAACTTTTTGGTGTCAAATTATTTAGATCTGAAACATGTCTGTGAAATGATCTGATTTTCAATTCATCAGATGAGAATAATGCGCCTAGTATTTTCCCGTAGCGTTCGCTTTTCCCAGAGCGGGTCCAGACCATGTGGCTTGCATGCATTCTGTGATGACCGTCCACTATAAAGGTGCTCTTATCTTGAAACAGAATTAGTAATTTATCTGCAATTTGGTCAGGTACTCTCCATATAGTTTGCTCTAGATTATCTTCCCTGCAGAAATCAAGAATGGGTTTGGGCTCCATAGCTTCTTGGATAAGAGCATTAACCTTTTGATCGTCATCATAGGCAAGCGCTACTGGCGAGGAATGTATCCCGATATTTTCTAAATGGCTAGCTAGGTCATTCGCGCGGAATTCCCGTGTTCTTTCATGAGGGATGATCCGGCCGTCTTCAAATGCTTCGATTGAAATGTCGCCAACGATAGCAGTTTGGTGGTGCCCTTCAAACGACAATTTATAGAGGTAAAGTGCTGAATTAAGTGTGTCAGAATATGCTCCAGCATCGAATAATCTTTTGAGAGCCTCACTGTTTGCAGCTGATCTCTTCTCTGCTGGAAGAGAGGAATTTGCGCTAGTTACATGAAGGAAGACGTATGGATCTTCATCCATCAGTTTCTCTCTCTCGGCTCCGCGTAACATGTCATATGCTGGTGACACAACGCGCTCAGCCCACTCAGGTTTTACTAATTTGGCTGAGACTCTATCTAGAAGTTTGGCTTTAG
>PATL01000030.1 GCA_002713605.1 bacterium | reverse complement strand
GTACGCAAATTACGAAAGGTATGTGGATGCTAATGGTGACCCATTAGAAAGAGACGAAGAACGTTTAGAACGAATTAGGCAATATAACAAAGATGATGTGGAGGCCACCAGAGAAGTACACGCATGGTTGTTGCAAGAAAGAGCGAAACTTGATGACATCTCATTTAAGAAAACAGGATATGAACGCCCAGAAAGTGACGTTAGCGAAATTGGGGAACAGATTCAGGCCGTGCAAGAAATATTAATAGAGCGATTTCAAGGTATTTATGGAACTTGACGAGAACAAAATAAAAGAAATAGAAATATTGAAACTTCTGTTCCATTTACCTGCTTTTTGGGAAAAAGAGCGATCGATCACTGTTATGGAAGCGCGCAGGGCAATCGAGAGCGAAGATAGGGATGCTGACTCCGTTCTCATAGTAGATAGTTACCTAGGAGCTAATGAAGAGCTCACCAAAGCAACATTCAAATTTGATGCAAGTCAAAATTTAACGACTAAATGGAAACAGGGTCCCCCAGAAAGGAGGCCAGTTATAGCTCTGATTTTAAATGATGGCTCTCTGTACACAGAAGGAATTAGTAATTTCAATGAGGACGCGGGAGAAGTGACAATTCGCTGGAGTAAGAAAGCGGTGGATGAAGAAGATGGTGAAAGCACTCGCGCTGATCCAAATATTTTTTTAAGTGAGGTAAAGGCGTTAACTCTTTGGGATTGGCGTGAGCGATATGACCATTCTCGCTCTTTGTTAAATGTTATTAACGACTATCTCAACCATGATATTCCGTCGGTGACAAGAGAAATAATCGAGAAAAATAAACCGAAAACAGGTTCGGTAACAACGTATTGTCCTGATGGGGACGGAAATTTAATTGAACCTGCTCTTAAGGCTGTAAGGAATTTAGACAGGTCATTTCTGCCGATTCAAGGACCTCCCGGCACTGGTAAAACCTATATCGGTTCACACATTATTAGCAGGTTACTTGCGGAAGCGGGGAATAACAATAGACCCCGTATAGCTATTGTTTCCCAGGGTTGGGAGGGAATTGACAACCTCTTTCGATCAACAATTCATCGTCTTTGTGAAGCAGGACTTCGACCTGAATTAGAGAATAAGCAGATTAAGGTGTGCCGGAGAAAGGCATTCAAACCAGTCGCAGAGAGAGTGAGAAAGTTCCCCCAAGTTCATGAGCTATTTGAGGTGGGAAACGGATTACCTGGTAAACGAAAGTCTATTCAGTATGGAGTGAGCCCACATAACGATAACGAAGGCGAAGAATGGTATTTCAATAACGAGGAAGATAATTCTCCTGAGCCAGTTTTGCCCATAAAAGGAGTCGATTTGCACAGTGGCGCAGATTTGTTGGCTGCTACTTCATGGTTTTTTGTATCGGCCCAAATGCGGGAAGCCTGTAAGGAGGAGATCTATGGTGATGACTTTAAGTTTGACTATATTTTCCTTGACGAAGCTGGGCAGTATTCTTTGGCTGAAACCCTCGCTATCTCCCACGCAGCAAAGAATATTGTGTTACTTGGGGATCCCAAGCAACTTCCACAAGTTGTAAAGGCTAACCATGAATGCGGCGCAGATCTCAGCGTTATGGAATATCTAATCGGGAAAGACAGGAATGCTGATCCAACTAAAGGTTTCTATCTGGGTACTACCTGGAGGATGCGTGAAGAAGTGACAATGTACATCTCTGAGCAATTTTACGACCATGACCTAGATTGGAAAAGAGAAATCTGCAATAAGAGAGAAATTCTAGGAATGCGGAATGGCCTGTACTTTTCTGAGGTTGAGCATGAAGCATGTTCGCGATCGTCAAAGATTGAAGCAGAAAAAGTCGTTGAGATTGTCGACGATCTACTGGCCATGACATTTAAGGATTCCTCTAACGGTGAAGTGACAGAACGGATGGTGGCTGAGAGCGATTTCATAATCGTCACTGCATTTAACGATCAACGCCAAGTGTTGATTACACAACTTGAAAGGAAAGGTTATTCAGATGTCCGTGTTGGAACTGTAGATAAATTTCAAGGGCAAGAGGCGCCAATAGTTATTTACTCTCTTACTTCTTCAAATAAAGAAGAAATCCCAGCTGGCCGTACGGAGTTCCTTTTTATGCCGAATCGGACAAATGTTGCTGTCAGCAGAGCCCAGTGTCTATCAGTAATAGTTGGTGCAAAAGATCTCATAAATACGCAACCCAAAACGATTACAGAGATGGAAGCGTTGAATAATTTGTGTCGTGTCTTTCAGGATGTAGAAGAAGGAAAAGGGATTTCTGGCGAATGGTCTGTATCTAATTCTGCCATTCAATCTACATAAATAATGTTTCTGGCTCGACAAGCTCATCTTCGGAGTCGTTGACGTTTTTATGATCAATTTGAATCATCAAGTGTCCCTTTTGGCTCCAATGAGAACTACTACTAATACTGCGGGTTCATTAGTTCTGTTTCGCCAAGCGTGGCGCGTTCCATTTTGAACGACCGTGTCTCCGGCTTTAAGAGTAACTTCGGCCCCCTCATCAAGCTCTAGAACAACTTCACCGGAAATAACGAATTCGTAATCAACCGTGTCAGTGGTGTGCATCCCAGGGTTATCTGTTTCGAGATGTTCTGCCATTCCTGGTAATTTCTCTTCTACCTCCATGATTGCGGCTTCAATATCAAAATTCTCTGGCATCATGGAAGCTTCAGTGTCCGGCTGTACAGTAAAAATTCCAAACCGGTAACCTCCTAAGGGAGGAAAGTAGGTTGTGTGGGGGGGGCAACTGCCGGCGTCTGGGAACGTGGGAATCTCATCTGCGCCCCAAAGTTGAAAGAACTCAGCTCCTGGAAGTAAAGATAAAGTTGTGGGTTCCACAATCTCATCGCTAGCAAATATAGCGTTCCCTTCATTGTTGTGCCCTGTAACTACTCTTCTCACGCCCATGACTACCCTTTCTTAGATTCTTTTGTCAAACATTAACGCAATACGTTGAAATAAGCGATTACGAGCAATAAGCGACCTATAACTTATACAATTGTCCGCCGTCAATGGCGATATCCTGCCCTGTCAGCATCCCGGGCGAGGATCCAGCTAAAAAAATCACGATATCGGCTATCTCTTCTGGAGAAATAAACATGGATCGGGGATTCAGGGTTGTTAAATGCTCTGCCACAGCCTCAGGGCCTTGGTCCACTAGGGGCTGCTGGGTTGCAGTAAATGTTGGTCCAGGAGAAATAGAATTAATGCGAATACCTGAATTGGCGTACTGCAGTGCGGCTTGTCTTGTTAGCCCTATAACGCCATGTTTGCTAGCGACATATCCCGGGGATGCTCTTTCGGTTGCTCTGTGGCCAGCAACGGACGCGTTATTGATAATGGCACCCTCGTCTTGTTTTAGCATGATTCCTAATTCCGCTTTCATGCATCGGAAAATAGTCGTGAGATTGGATGAAACCATCTCTTCCCAGTCCTCATCGGTATATTCATGGAATAATGCTGCACTATCAAAAATCCCAGCGTTGTTAAAGGCGACATCTAGTCTGCCGTGCTGTGACATGCACGCCTCAATAACTTTGGCTATGCCAACTGCTTCACGAAGATCAGCAGGCACAAACATGCAATCGTGTCCATCACTTTTGATGCCTTCAAGAATTTCGTTGCCGGCTGCTTTGTTACGTCCAGTAAAGACAACGGATGCTCCCTGAGCACATAAAGCCCTGACTGTTACTTTCCCGATGCCGGCAGTTCCACCAGTTACGAGTATTACTTTCCCTTCGATAGATGAATCATTAGAGCTATTCATAATATTCTCCAAGTCTATTGTTCACCAACTATCTTGTAGATGCAATTGGTATTGAGGCAGTTTCACTATCAACCCATCTCAGGTTAATGTTGAAACAACGGAGGACTAATGAAAGCGCTGCTATTACGTGAAGGTGAATTGCGAGTTAGTGCATTCCCTGATCCAACTCCGAAAGAAGGCCAGATCGTTGTTAAATCTCTTTGTTGTTGTATCTGCGCAAGTGATTTACATATGGTGCATAATGCGAAACGACTCTCAGAATGGTCTCAAGAATTCGGAGGTCCTTTTAACTTCAATCCGGATGAGGATATCGTTCTAGGTCATGAATTCTGTGGTGAGATAGTCGAACTGGGAGAATCGGTAACAGGTAACTTTCATGAGGGTGATCGGGTAGTCTCCCAACCGGTAGTATTTGGCCCAGATGGTTTTGCTGTGCTCGGCTACTCTAATGACTACCCTGGTGGCTTTGGTGAGTATTTGGCTTTGAGTGAGCAACTGGTTCAGAAAGTACCAGAAAATATGTCAACAGAAACCGCTGCGTTAATGGAGCCACTCTCAGTTGGAATTCAATATGCTCGAATAGCTGATCTTCAAGATAGTGAAGTCCCATTAATTGTTGGTTGCGGTGCGATAGGGCTGGCTGTCATAGCGGCGCTAAAAGTGCAAGGAATTGGGCCTATAATCGCCTCAGATCCTTCGCCATTCAGGCGAAAATCAGCTGAACAAATGGGAGCTGATGTAGTGGTAGACCCAAAAGCTGAGAACCCCATGGGTATTTGGACCTTCAATGCACCTATGGGATCGCGCTGTGTTGTCGTTGAATGTGTCGGTGCGCCTGGTGTGCTGAATGAAATACTCATTACGGCCCCTTGGTCTTCGCGCATTATTGTAGCGGGCCAAAACCTTAATGATGATGTACTCTTTACTGCTTCCGCTCACACAAAGGGAATCAACGTTCAATTTGGCGGTTCTCCCATTGGAAAGGACTATACGGATTCATTGGATGCCCTAGCTTCGGGCAAGATAGATGTAAGCTTTTGGCAGACAGGGCATGTCAACCTTGATGGCGCTATCGAAGCTTTCACCGATTCCACAGACACTGAACGCCACATGCGAATAGCTGTTCATCCACACGGTAAAAGTATTTAACGTAACCCGATCCGTTCAAATTGGTCAGAGGGTGCATCCAGTTCGATCATAGCTACTCGCAGAAGTTCAAGCATTTCACCTTCTGACTTCTCACCGATTCGGTTTTCCCGTTCATTGGGGTCAGTGGCGACATCAAATAGGTAATGCTTGCCGACTGCTCGGTTCCCGAAAGACCAGATCGGCATTTGGTCTCCTTGTTCGAAAGGTTGCCGAAGTACTGGTATGTCTGTGCCGGGCATTGTGTCAAGGTATGCCCGCTGATCAGGGGGTGGCATGCCCACAATGCCGTCAAAATGGATTGGCATTGTCGACCACCTGTTCGAATAAATAGAAATAGGGAAATTTGTGTCAACAGCTGAACGTGCGTACTTGTGATTTCCGTCCGTGATCTGCCCCCAATTACCCCAGACGCCACCTATTGCCCAGTCCCTTATGGTCGTAGCGGTTTTGGTAAGTAATGGCTTGAGCGATGATCCATGAGTTCGATGATTGACTTGCGCATCAAAGACATCAGCCAAGGTGGCAAAGAGGTCAACATTGGTGGTCAATGCATTAATTGTTGCTCCACCGTCAACACCAGGCCAGGAAAAAAGAAGGGGAGTGTGTCCTAACGGTTCATATTGAGGGACCCCAGGCTTTCCCCATATGTCCCGTCCTTCTCGCTCCTCACCAAGATAATGACCGTGATCAGTACATACGATAAGTGCCGTGTCTTGCCATAAGTTCATATCATCAAAGGTGTCAAGGATACGCCCGAACCAATGGTCAATCATTGATAATTTGGCACCGTAATTCGCGCGTATGTGTCGCCCCTCTTTCTCCGTGATTACTCCGCTTGTGACTCCACCATCAATATATGGTGGCCAAATAATCCATTCATCATCCCACGGTTCATCAAAATAGATACCGGACCATGGTGGGGGAGTATCAAAGGGCTCATGTGGGTCAAACTCATCAACGAATAGAAACCAACGGTCATGATGTGGTGATGCTTCGCGAAGGAAGCGCTCAGCGTCTTTCATCGTTTGCGGTCCAGGGTAATCATCTTCAGCTCTGAAGAATGTTCGAGACCTGTCATATCCTCGTGCAGGAGTATCAATCCCATACCTTGACCAAAACCACCCTCCGGGTCGAGCTGGCATCGCAGGTGAACCCATCCATGTCGGATCGTTGTATGTTCGCCATAAATCCCCTTCATGGCCACGTACGTATTGCCAACCACTAAAGTCTGCATGGTAATTCTCCCCTCCTGTTTCAAATAGGTGAGGATGGTCAGTCGCTAAATAGGATGTAACGCCTCGGTCCCGAAGGATAGCGGTTATTGGTTCTTCCCAGACTTCTATAGACCCCCATGGTTTCCAGAGGAAATCAAGTGCTCCACATAGGATATCATGACGTGCAGGCATGCAAGGTAGCGAGCCGGTGACATGGTTCGTAAATCGAACTGCGTGCTGTGATGCGAAACGGTCAAGATTAGGAGTGGAGAACTCGGTACCTCCATAGCAACCAAGTAGATGTCGATTTAGTGAATCTAGAAGAACGACAGCGACATTCTTCGGCGATGCAAGCATTAAAGAACCTGCTCTCTTCGGGGATCATTAATTAGAACCGAACGTAAATTATCATAGATTGCTTGGGCTTGATCAAGAAAAATTTGTTCAAGGAAATGACTAGGCATAACACATTCGGCACATTGCGCATCCTTTAATAGTAGATCAAACTCTATGCTGTCGTTTGTGTGCTTGATGAGTTTGACCGTTCCACCATCGTGGGCAACTAATTCAGCGATCAAATCAGTGAGCTTTTGAGCTACTTCAGGTTTCATGCTTTACGCACACCTTCAAGATTCCCTGGGCGAGTTCTCGAGAGGAATGCTCCAGCATCGGCCATAATAAACTGACCAGTAATGCATCGTGCTAGGTCGCTCGCTAAAAAAATAATGAGTCGCGCAAGTTCATCGTGTTCCACCATTTTTCGCAGCGCAGTTGACGCAACGAGTTGTTCCACTCGTTCTTCTGTGAAAGCGGAGGCAACAGTCTCCGTTAGTGTTGTGCCCGGCGCAACTGCTAAAACCCGTATTCCTGCCGGCCCTAATTCCACAGCCATAGAAGTAACCAAGTGATTTATAGCCGCTTTCGATGCCGCATAAGCTGCATTATAAGGGGACGGGCGAGTCGTTTCCCCAGATGAAACAAAGATGATTACGCCTCCGCCATGTTCCGCCATTATTTCAGCTTCAGCGCGGCCAGAGAGGGCTGAGAGCGTTAAATTCTGGTCAATGATGTCACGCCAGTCATCACCGCGGTACTCGACAAAGGGTTTTAAGCCTCTATTCGGTGGAAGCATGCCGATATTATTTACAGCAATGCTTAACCCACCCATCACCTCAAAACTCCGCTTTACCAATTCATCCACGGCAGCATCGTCTCTGCAATCAGCTGTGATCGGGATAGCTTTTCCCCCTTCCCGAATGATTTCATCTGCTACTGAATTAGCTCGATCGTAAATCATATCGTTAACGACAACAGTAGCCCCAGAACGAGCTAACCATATTGCGATCTCTCGCCCGATTCCTGCTCCTGAACCAGTAATGAGTGCCTTCTCGTCTTGTAAATCAATTTCAATAGCCATGTTCAATTCCCAGTAAGTAAATGGACCGTTTCTTCAACAGCCTCGTCAGCCCATTGCAGGACTGTTGTCTCGTCTGTGCCTCCAAGTGGATGCCCAACCGTGAGTATCCGAAGATTGTTGTGACCAAATGATTTAGCTACCTCGTACGTGAGTTTGCTGAAATTATTAGTCGTGATTACCACAGTCGGAATGCCTGCTGTTTCTAGTTGTATTGCGTCATGGACACTCCATGAGGTACAGCTTCCTCAATCAGCTGAACCTGTCAATACTACTTGAACCTCTTTCGAAAGAGTTTCCAATACCTGATCAGGGGCTGCGAGTGCAGCGTTTTTGGTTTCTGTTAAAGCTAATTTTAATCCAACGCGATCCGTGAGGCGCTCCGCTAGTCTGTTGAGCAGGAGGCCAGCATTGGGTTTCGTATTGTCTAGGACTCCCATTGATAGTCCACTCAGGACGGGAATAGGGTCAGAAAGTAGCTTTGGTGTTTCTCCTGTTTTTCCATTTGGTGTATAGATTTCCATCATTTCCCCTTTACGGTGTTACTGGTATTGTTACGCTTTTAGTCATGCCCCAGCTTGGTATGACAGAGCTGTGTTTGCCAGCGCCGCCAGTGACAAAGATTTTGATATTTTCAGGTTTTTCCGTCATTGACATGGTGTCTGTATCTTTCAGTGCATTTTGCCAAGGCGCCCAAGCTCGAAGTTCAAAAGCTCCTCGTGCTTCACCTACGTTCACCGTGGCTTTGTTAAATACGTAAGATGCAATGTCGTGCCTGCCCCAACCATTTTGTGCGCACGTCGCGGCGTGTTCGGGACAGAGGGCGAGAAAGTATTCTCCCTGGCTTATGGGGGCGTTGTTTTGACCCCATGATGTCATTGCTGACGCAACCTTGTCGAGTATTAGTGAGGGTTCTGAGGATTCCATGTCATGAACGTTGTGTGGGGCCTCCCCGCAGTGGATGGTGACAGCGGATTCTGCGTCAATGCCTTCGCTTCTTGCGTATCCACCCCATGGGGATGAGTCAAGGTTTTCTGCTACGCAATATGAATACTTCGCTGGGCTTCCCTGAGTTGAGGCATCTCCGACTCCTGGTATAGCTCCTGCAATGTGATGAAGCATTAATCGTATAGCTCGACCAGTGGTCGCATTAGCGGGGTTTCCTGGCCCGAACGCTCCAAGTCCACTGTTGTAATTTCCGTCTTTGACTGCTTTGCCGTGCACAATTAGTAGTGGTGCAACACAATGTGTAGTCGCATTAATACCTCGGAGGTTTATCTCCGGTGCATTTAGCGCACGTATAGCAGAAACAAGAACGGGTAAGTGTTCTGGTTTGCAACCTGCCATAACAGCGTTTATAGCTATGATTCGGCGCGTTGCTATTCCAGAACGTGGAGGAAGTATTGCTATGACTTCATCCGGATCATGAGACTCGCAAGCTCTTAGCATTTCTTCAACGCGATGGCGTGTGGGGGCGATCATGGGAAGACCATCACCCCAGCCTTTTTCATGGAATAGGTTTCGGAGTTCGTCTTCGGTGCTGTTGGGCAACTCAAGTATTTCAGGTATATCTAATGACATTAGGTTATAGTCTGATATATTTAGACACAAATAGCAACCTAAGCGAGAAAAATGGCCGCACGTATAGGAATTTCAAAATCTAACGTCGTAGAAACTGCATTCGACTTGTTGGAAGAAACCCAAAATATTCAGTTGGTTTCAATGACGGCTGTTGCGGCACGCTTAGGTATACGAGTGCAATCTCTTTATGCCCATATAGACGGAACAGTTGGCCTTCAACGGGAACTTGCGTTACGTAGCCTAAAAAAACTTGCACAACATTTAAATCAAGCTGCTATAGGCGTGGCTGGAATTGATGCGATACGTGCGGTTCTCAAAGCAAAATTCGATTTCGCTTTAGAGCATCCAGCAGCGTTTAAAGCATCAATCTACCCACCTGGTAACGATGCCCAAATCAAAGAGGCCATAGAGCAAGTTAATTACCCGATGCACAAGATACTCCAAGACACAGGTGTTCAGGAATCCATGATCATTCATTGGAGTAGACTCGTTCTCTCAGCCATCTATGGGTACTCCGCGTTACATCAAAATGGACAACTCACACTTCCCGTATCAACCAAAGAAAGTATTGATTATATAATTACAGTTCTAGTGACCGAGATAAACGGTAAGACTTCAATCGTCAGATGATTTCCAGCTAAAAAAAACTAAGTGGTAGAATATCAGAAACGTAAGGAATCTATGAACACACAAGCACAACCTCTACCTGCCGGTAAGAAAGCCCCAGCTTTTCAATCGGTAACTTTCTCGGGAGATAAAGTCAAACTCTCCGACTATCTCGGACAATATATTGCACTCTACTTTTACCCAAGGGACAATACGCCAGGGTGCACAAATCAAGCTTGTAATCTCCAAGGTCATCTCGGCGAACTCAAAAAACACGATGTCCAAGTTATAGGTATTTCACCGGATGGAAATGCAAGTCACGAAAAGTTTGCGACTAAATATGAACTATCCTTCCCTCTTATAGCCGACAATGAACATAAAATCATTCAAAAATATGGGGTTTGGGGGGAAAAGAAAAACTACGGAAAAACCTACATGGGCTTGCACCGGACTACATTCCTTATCGACCCGAAAGGAAAAATCGTCCATGTGTTTACAAAGCCAAAGACAAAAGAACATGCCGAAGAGATTCTAAGCAAAGTTAATGAGCTGCGCTAAGGAATTTTGAAAAGATGCGTTCCACTCTTGAATTTGCTTTTACAAAAGAACAGATTCAATTGCGTGAGAAGGCCCGTGAAGTAGCACTTAAAGGAGTAGAAAAGCACGGAAGATTTAACGACAGTTGGATCAACGGATTTTCAAAAGAGTTTGCACAAACAATGGCAGAAAACGGTTGGATCGGGATGGGGTGGCCTAAAGAGCATGGCGGACAAGAAAGACCACCAATTGAACGCATCATTGTAGCGGAGGAAATGATTGCTGCTGGGGCTCCGATAGCTGCAATGTGGTTTGCAGATCGCCAAATGGGTCCGACAGTTATTAGTTACGGGACAGACGATCAAAAAGCAGAATACCTTCCGCATATGCTTACGGGAGAAACAACATGGTGTATAGGAATGAGCGAACCAGATAGTGGATCTGATTTAGCCTCGTTGTCAACATCGGCAGAACGTGATGGGAATATTTTTCGAATAAATGGACAAAAGATATGGACAAGTTTCGGAGAGGTAGCTGATTATTGCTACCTAATCTGCAGAACAAACGCTGAGGGTCCGCCACATCGAGGAATCTCAGAAATAATTGTTCCTATGAACCTGCCTGGGATAGAGGTAAGGCCGATTACTGATATGACACTGAACAGACACTTTTGTGAAGTGTATTTCAACGAGGTAGAAGTACCTGCAGAGAACCTTGTAGGGCAAGAAGGAGCAGCATTCAAACAAACGATGAAACAACTTGAACATGAGCGAGGCGGCATCGACAGACTTGTATCCAATAAAGCACTCCACGACGAAGCAAAAGGGTACGCGAACCTATCAGACCCTTTAAATCGGCAAGAGATCAGCAAACTTGAAAGCGGGTACCATATAGGAAGACTTCTCGTGTACCGCGAAACCCTGCAACAAGCACCAGCAGGTTTCAGCGCAGCAACAAAGTGCTTCTGCACTGAACATGAATGGAATGTAGCTCAATTTGTAAACCGGATACTCGGACCCAAAGCCCTTCTCGACAATCAAGTAACTAAGGGCTTAACTTACGCCCCCGCGTACACAATTATGGGAGGTACATCGAATGTCATGCGTAATATTCTCGGTGAGCGAGTACTCGGACTTGACAGGGAGCCTCGGGCTAGCAACTAGTAGCAGTGTTTTAGTGGCGGGGAATCCATTTACTAAGAACAACTTCGGATAACATCCTTGATTGACGTCAGTAGATCACTGTAATCATCATGGCATATGAGGTCGGATCGTTCGGTGCGGACATGTTCCGGTGCTCTAAATAAGAACCCTGCGTCAGCGTGATCGATCATGGATAGATCGTTGTATGAATCACCTGCTGCAATTACTTGATAATTTAGTTTCTTGAAGGCAGCAACGGCCTCAAACTTTTGGTTAGGAGTTCGCTCTACAAAGCTTGAAATATATCCTTCATTGTTGACCAGAAGCCTATGGCACAGAACTAAAGGGTTTTGTAACTGAAGCATCAACGGACCAATAAATTCTTCAAAAGTATCAGAAAGGAGCACCACTGAAACAGTTGAGCGTAGCTCAGTTAAAAAATCCAAAGCACCTTCAAGAGGAGTTAAAGATGAAATAACAGATTGAATATCTGACAAACTAATCTTGTGTTCATTAATCAACCCAATACGTTCGTCCATAAGTAACTGGTAATCAGGTTCATCCTTCGTGGTCTTTTTTAGCGCATCAATGCCAAAATGATTAGCTACGGCTATCCATATCTCTGGTGTCAGTACACCTTCAACATCCAGAGTAACAAGAAATTGAGAATGGGGAGAAGTATTCATAGATACGAACGATAGCTTTAGAACACTCTTAACGTACACCGATTAAAGTATTTAGAATGAAAAAAATAGCAAACGATACTCCATACAAAAGAATTACCTACCTCAAGGTAATATGGAAAGACAATCAACCACATATCCAAATTTACGATCATGATGCCGTTAAAGTCACCACAGAAAGGTTGATAGGGCATCACCTTTCATATAGGGTGCCAAAGCAATTTGAAAGGGTGTGTGTCAACTACGGAGAGCTATTCGAGGCTGAAAAGCAAAATAGGTGTGAGAAGTTAGTAAAAAGCGGGAAGAAATGCAGCAATTGTATTCGTGAAGATAATATCTTCGCAGCGCAATTTCATAACGTGCATACAAAGGATCGAAACTCGATTTCGCAAACGATACTCAAACGCATGCAAAGAGAAAGTATCCTCTACATCGCAGGTTTTTTTGACGGATCCACAAAGGTAGGTATTAGTACGTCAAACAGAATTCAAACACGTCTTCTTGAACAAGGTGCTATTCATGCAGTTCTAACCGTAGAAACACCTGACGGGATCTCAGTACGACTATTAGAAGACCTAATCACAGAGGAATTGGGTATCAGTCAAGCAATTTCAACACGAAAAAAGATAGATGGATTACTGAACCCTTTAATGCAGGGCTCAGTGCAGAAGGAACTCAACGTAATTTCTACAAAAGTGAAAGAGTGCATTTCGGGTTCAGGCATAATAGGGATTAAAGAAATAGGTACCACTTGGGATAACAAATACTCTTCTGAAAAGTGTTGGGAAAAAATTCAAAAATACCCAATCAGTCTCTCAACCGGCAGCCATGATATGGAAGTCATAAGTGTCGTTGGGAAGGTAATTGCACTCAAGCACAGTTCGGGAATGGCGCTTCTCGCAGATTTAGATGAACTCTTAGGAATCACTGTTGAATTTGGAGAAATAACAGGGGATGAAATAAACGTCCAAGCAAAATTATTCTAATACCTTAAATACGATTCCCATCGATATCATCCTCAGGTCGGAGAATGTTGTATGGGTCATCATCATTTACAGTATTAATAGGGTCTAGTTCTTGATCGGCGCCGTCAGGAAGTGGCTTATCAAGTCCTCCGGCAGCAGCTAGAGCGAATGCTAACCCAGCTGAACGGTCATAGATTTTAGCTAAATATTCTAAGGAAGAAACTTCCTGGCCCGAGATGGGAGGTTTCCCCAAAGAGTCCAGAACGGCTTGAGTTGTTGATGGCGCCTTTACGTCATGAACAGGCAGTGGAAGAGCCTCTTTGTTTCCCCAAAACTTTTTTGGATCTGTTCTATTCCTATTTCTGCGCCGCTTCTTCCTGCCTGTTGTATTCATAGGCTGAGCGGCGGACGAGCCTCTAGCCGTACCTCTTCTACTCATCCAGTTTCTCCGTTTCCTTGCGCCGATTCAAACTCAAGCAAAGACTCAGTATCAATTCCTAAGGCCTCCTGCAACTGGTCGGCATCAAGATCTCCAATAGAGCTTGATTTAGGAAGAACTAAGTTAGCTATTTGTCGTTTCCCCGCAACAACTTCTTCAACACGCTCGTCGACAGTTCCAGGGCAGATTAATCGATGCGCAATAACAGTATTTTTTTGCCCAATTCGCCACACCCTATCTCTCGCTTGATCCTCAACTGCAGGGTTCCACCATCGGTCGTATAAGACAACATGATTTGCTGCGGTTAAATTCAAACCCGTCCCTCCAGCTTTAAGGGAAAGGACCATAGCGCCTCGCCCCTTCCCCTTCTGGAAACTATCAATCATTTGATCACGTGTAGCTCGGCCTAAACCACCGTGATAGCAATGGATTGGCAATTCGTAGCGCTCAGCAAGATGAGTTGCAAGACGTTCGCCCCACGTTGCAAAATGTGTGAATACTAGTACACGCTCATCAGCAGCGAATACAGTTTCTATTATTTCGTATAGGCGTTCTAACTTCCCAGATCGCCCCTGAATTCCGAGTCCATCATCTTGATAATTTAATGGATGATTACATATTTGTTTCAAAGCAGTAATGGCAGCAAGAACAGCGCCTTTTCTCTGGGGAGATCCAGCTTTACTTTTTTCTGTTTCTTCTATCAAATTATCTACGACAGCTTTGTATAGTCCTATCTGTTCAGGAGTCATAGCGCAATGATCAAGCTCATCTATTCTGTCTGGGAGCTCAGCTGCGATTGAAGGCTCTGATTTTGTTCGCCGGTACACCATAATTCCATTTAGTGCCTTAAGAGCGCTCTCATTGCCTGATTCAATTCGTTTTTCTGGTGTAAGTTGGGCGATGAATTGATTTCGTGGGCCAAGAAGGCCTGGATTCGCCCAGTCTAGAATTGACCATAGGTCGCCCAAACCATTTTCAATAGGCGTTCCGGTCAGAGCTATTCGTGAATGTGCATCTAACTTTCGCAATTGTTGCGAAGTCTCGGCTGCAGGATTCTTGATTGCTTGTGCTTCATCAAGAACTATTTTTGACCATTGAATATCTTTGAGTTGATTAATATCTCTAACAGCTGTGCCATATGTAGTTATAACAATGTCGTGCGTAGCTACGATTTTCTTTAGATTCTCTCCTTTGGCTCTACTGGGGCCATGGTGGATCAATACTGAAGCATCAGGTACGAATCTAGTTGCCTCAACTCGCCAGTTCCCGACTACAGCAGGTGGAGCAATTACCAGACCAGGTTCAGGACGGGGAGTGTTGGCTAAATTAGCGAGCGTTGTAGGCGTTTTCCCTAGACCCATGTCTAGCGCAAGACATCCTCCTAAACCAGCGTTGTCAAGAAAATTAATCCACGCCAGTGCATCAGCTTGATATGAGCGAAGTTCCCCTACAAACCCCTTTGGCTTGGTGTCTGGGTTCTGGGGTAAATCCTTTACGCTCCTTAACAAATCTGCGGCCCACCCGTCGCCGTCGAGCGTTATGCCCCCAAGGGCGCGTCCCTCAAGACCCAGAGCGTGGCGAAGCATCTCTGCTCCGCTCATTTGTGTTTTCTTAGAGAAGTCAGCAAGCGCGGCTGCAGCTTCTGCTAGATCAGTTTTATCTAATTCAATCCATTGACCTTTAGACTCAATAAGTGGTCGCGCTTCGCTTGCAAGTCGCTCTATTTCTTCGGCATTAAGTTCGACATCATCAAACACGGCACTCCAACTGATATCGGCAAGTTGCTGCGCACTTACCATCGTTTCTTGTGATTCAGCTGTGATGCGTAAGATTGGAGTCGCTTTTCTCTTTGACATAGGTGGAACTTCAACGTCAAATCCTGCCGCTGTAAGTCTCTCGCCAGTATGGGTCATTAAGTCCCAAGCCTCCGATTGTGATAGAAGAACTTCTCCCCGTCTTCGACCTCCTGGTCTCAATAATTCTGGGAAAAGACGCTCCAATCGTGAAATTTGCTTGTTCACTAATTTGCGCCGCGTTTCACTTCCAGTATTTATGGTTATTTCGATAGGTTCTAAGCCGCCAGACTCAATTGGAACGAGAACTTCACTTAACCAAGCTCCTGAATCATCAGGAGGGCTAAGGCGAACCAAAAGGCGGAGCTTTTCAATGCCTGTTACTGGAACAGCCCATTGGTTTAGTCTCCTAGAAATATCTGAGCCGTAATCAGAATCGCCTCGAAAAGCCATTCCATCAAGCCCCGCCACAACCATTTCACCAAAATCATCTTTTGATTTAATCTCAGCAGGAGCATAAGGCAGTTTGACTTGGCCTGCTGCCATGCGAACAATCGAGTCAGTCAAATCTGACAAAACCTTCCCAACGAAACGATGACGGTCAGTCTCATCGCATGCAAGCATCGCAGCACTTGGAGTGGAAGCAACAAGCGCTGCATGCCAATCTAAATCAATCAGAGCAGGTGACCAGCGCACATGGAAGAGAGCATCACCTGAGTCAGAATTTCGGGTACCGCCTACTAAGTGTAAAGTAGGATAGATTTTCCCCTCTACAACGAGTTTTACAGCTAAGCCTGAAGCTAGGCCCATCCAAATTGATGTTGCCCCGACCCCTTCAGGTCGGTCACTTCCAAGAGATACCAGCCACCCCAAAGTAGAAGAAATGGGTGCGGAGACACAGGGGGCTGTCTGCTCGCTAGGGAGTTGTAAATCGTCTGAGGCGCTCCAGTCAATGGAGTTTGCTCCAAGGCGCCCAAGGCTATCTCGAATTATTTCATGCCCGAATGATTGAGACTTATGAGCGCCTAGCCACGCAATGAGTCTTCCGTCTCTCCATGCAAGTTGAATCTCAGCTTTAGAGTCATCTTTCCACGCATCTAGGTTGATAGCTTCTTGAGTAGGGGCTGGACCGAGGATATCTGTTAAAACCTTATCTATTCGATCTGCTTCTGAGTTCAAGTCATCCAAAACAGTTCTGCGTTCGGTTCCTCTATGCTGACGACGCGCGCGCGCAATGCTCTTATCAGTCTCTTCAAGGAATCTGAAAAGGGTCTCTACCCATTGTGGCTGATTACTCTGAAGTTGATGCAGGCTAATATCATCAGCCAGTCCATCAAGGTGTCTCTGCACCATAATTTCAAACTTATGCGCAGCTATATCAGAACTACCTTTGTTAATAACGCATTCTCCTTGTTCATTCAAACCCGCGGGTCCGAGCCGTTACGTAAATCACGTGCATTACTCTCGGGTAAAGCCATGTGACAACGCCACCGCATTAACATTCTACTGAAAAAAATGAAAAATGTCTTTTATTCGCAGAATTTGAAAAAATCATATTTACTTGAAATAACGTGAAAATGTACTTCTGTCGAAAGAATATCCTTATAGAAAGAGAGATCTATGGAAATTGAGGGGAAGGTAGTAATAGTTACCGGTGCTGGAGCGGGTATTGGAGCTGCCCTCGCTGATGTTGCAGCAAGCAAAAACGCTCGGGTAGTTGTAGTTGCAGATAAGAATGGCGAGAATGCGGCCAAAGTAGCTGGGGGAATTAATGCAATACCTTATGAAGTTGATGTGTCTAGCGAAAACCAAATCCAAAAAATGGTAGCAAAAATCGAAAATAACCATGGTCCTATAGATTTATTTTGCTCAAACGCTGGATTTGTTACATCGGCGGGTTTGGAAGATACGAACGAACGTATCCAAAAGATGTGGGAAGTGCATGTGATGTCTCATATCTATGCTGCCCGCGCTGTCTTGCCACAAATGATAGCTAACGGTGGTGGTTACCTGCTAAATACCGCCTCTGCAGCTGGGTTACTTACACAGATAGGCTCCCTTTCGTATTCAATTACGAAAAGTGCAGCGGTCTCACTGGCTGAATGGATTTCAATTACTCACTTTCATCAAGGGATCAGAGTTTCAGTATTATGCCCTCAAGCAGTGAGAACTGACATCTTATCAAACAGCCCGGATAATGAAGATGGTGATGATCCAGAATGGGAAGAAGGGGGAGTAGCAAGTTCCGACGGAATCGTAGAGCCCAATGATGTGGCTGAAATATGTATGGAAGCTATTAGCGAGGAGCGATTTATGGTTCTTCCTCATACTCAAGTGCAGGGCTATGCAGAGTTCAAAGCACAGAATATAGAGAAATGGCTCTCAGGAATGAGAAAATTTCAGGACAGATTATTTCTTGATGAGCCTTTGCCCGGTGACTTAATGCAAGACTTTCGCGGGGCGTAGTTCTTCTGTTCCACTATCTTCGCCTTCTAGATTTTCATATTGAAACTTGAATGTTTAAAAATTTAATCGCTAGTAAAAGTATTTCTCAAGTAGCTCAATGAGAGTACACTTAAGTGATGAAACTTGATTCCATCTTCTTCCCTCAACGAAGTATTGCGGAACTCCACGATGATCTGATGAATGAAGTCGGTGGAGGCAAGCTTGGAAAGCAAGCGGCTTACTCTGTTGGAGTCGGCCGATCTCTCGGAGTGAAATTAGATGAAGATTATGCATTTAGGCTTTCTTCAACTGACAAAGGAATAGAGCTAGACAGAAGAGCAGATGAAGCGAAGGTAATCTTACAAACTGACAGAGAAACGTGGGAAAACCTAGCTAGTGAATCTTGGTCAATGATGGGTTTGATTTTGCAGAAGAAAATTTCGCTTGTCGCGGGTCAATTTAACCATGTTGCGGCTTGGGAAGCTCCCCTTCAAGCGCTTTATAACAGTCGCCCAATCCTTTCTAATGGGGATATACCTAATGAAATTTCTCACGAATTTTATTACGACTCTAACCAAAGAAAAATGAGGAATTCGCTAAGCAAGCTGGGGTTTATTCTTGTTAAGAATGTTTTCGGAGCTGACGAGATAGAACTTATGTCAAAAGAAGTAGAGGAACGAAAGTCATTAGCATCTGTGGAGGATAGGAGGTCCTGGTGGGCAACAGATAAAAATGGGAGCGAGCATTGCTGCAGGATTACCTACTTAAATATAGGCTCGGAGCTGTTTTCACAGTTGCCAAACGATAATCGTTTGTTGAATCTCGCAAGTCTTGCAGAAGAAAAACTCCTCCCAACTCCAGATCATGGCGATGGTATCTCTGTCGTAATGAAAGTTCCCGAAATCGAACACGGACTATCCGACCTACCATGGCACCGAGATTGTGGAATGGGAGGTCACCCGCTCATTTGTCCTGGTTTGAACATCGGACTTCAGCTTGATGAGGCCAATGAGGAGTCCGGACAACTGATGTTCCTACCGGGTTCACATAGATTCTCTGGAGGTCTAGACGTAGCTCAAGTGAGTGATAAAGCTGTTCCAATATCTGCGAGTCCCGGGGATGTAACTGTCCATTACGGACATACATTGCATGTAGCGCCACCGCCAACTAAGTCAGGTAAATGTCGACGAACCATCTACGTAAGTTTTCATAAAGCTGAATATTTAGATGCACTTCCTGAGGGTAAAGGCTATAACGATGTTCTTTTCAACCACGGAGATGGAAGGGTGCGGCCACCAGAAGAACCTGCTACTACTTAGATTTGTTGCGTTTCTGGATATTTGCCCATTCATCTCGAAGTCCGACTGTGCGATGAAAAAGATTCAATTGGGATTCGTCACGGCAAAAATATCCAAGTCTTTCAAATTGAACTACCTCACCGACTGAGATATCAGCTAGTGATGGTTCAAATGCAGCGTCTTCAGTAATTTCTATAGATTTTTTATTTAAATCTCCAAAGGGATCATCAAGTAAATCAGGTCTTTCTGAGGAGAATAGGCGATCATATGTAGCTACTGAACCTCTTAGACAATTAGTTTCCTCAACCCAATGTATTGTCGCTTTCACCTTTCGCCCATCAGGAGCCTTCCCGCCACTCGTTTCAGGGTCGTATGTGCAAAGGATCTCTACGACTTTTCCAGATTTATCTTTTATGACGTCTGTGCACGTTACAAAGTATCCATACCGAAGTCGAACTTCTCTACCTGGAGACAAACGAAAAAATTTAGCTGGTGGGTCTTCCATGAAGTCCTCGCGTTCTATGAAAAGGTTTCCAGAGAAAGGCACCTCTCTTGTTCCCGCACCCCCGTCCTCAGGATTATTGATTGCGGTCCTATATTCAATCTTTCCAGCAGGCCAGTTAGTTATCGTTAGCCTTACAGGGTCTACCACAGCCATTCTCCTCTGCGAAGATTGATTGAGTTCGTTTCGAACAAACGATTCCAAAAGCTCAATTTCGTGGGTGCTATTGGTCTTGGCTATCCCGATATGTTGACAAAAATCCCGAATAGATTTTGATGGGTAGCCTCTTCTCCTTAAACCAGAAATTGTTGGCATTCTTGGGTCATCCCAACCCTCAACCACGCCATCATTAACTAACTTTTTTAGAAGTCTTTTAGACAAGACAGTATGAGTGAAATTTAGTCGAGCAAATTCAGTTTGGTAAGGCCGTTGACCAAATGGCACTTCCAATTCTTCAAGGAACCAATCGTATAGCAATCTATGGGACTCAAACTCAAGCGTGCAGAGGGAATGTGTTACCTTCTCTACAGCATCTGACTGGCCATGCGCCCAATCATAGGTTGGATAAATAACCCATTTACTCCCAGTCCGGAAGTGGGATTTATTTCTGATCCTATACAAAACGGGGTCACGCATATTCATGTTTTCGTGATCCATCGCTATCTTGGCTCTAAGGACACGACTACCTTCAGGAAATGCGCCATCTCTCATCTTTTGGAATAATTCTAAGTTGGCTTCAGGAGTCCTTTCTCGAAATGGGCTATTCACTCCGGCTTGCGTGTAAGAACCTCTTAGCTCTGAAATCGTAGAGGCATTTTGATCATCTACGTATGCTTTCCCTTTTTTGATCAGGAGAACTGCCCACTCAAACATATATTCGAAATAGTCAGAAGCAAATAGTGGTTCGGTAGGTAGCGCCTTCCCAAGAAGCCACTCAATATCACGTCGAATCGAGTTAACAAATTCAACGCTTTCAGTCTCAGGATTTGTATCATCAAAGCGCAAGTTGCAAAAACCGTCAAACTCTTCAGCTATAGCAAAGTTAAGGCATATTGATTTTGCGTGACCTAGATGCAGGTACCCGTTAGGCTCTGGAGGAAACCTCGTCTGGACCCTTCCGAAATGCCTATCCGAAGATATATCAGCTTTGACTAAATCTCTGATGAAATCAGTCTTCTTTGGCTGTTGCTGAATCTCAGAAGTCATAATAATAAACTCGCTATTTTAAAGAATGAATTATGTCAGTCTAGACTTTAACCGTGTAAAAGGCTTTTAAGGGGGGAAATGGGCACTGGAGATGATCAGGAAAGATTAAATCTCATGACGGGATTATGCGGCTATTACGTCAAAGATAATAAATTTTCTTGTGCTCAACTTCAAATAATTTCCAGGGCGAAGTTATTCATGGCAGCAATCTTTTGTCCCATTCGAAGAGAACTCAAAGCCATCGGATCTCAAGCATTAAGGTGAATTATGGGCCCGTTAGATGGAATTAAAATCGTTGACTTCACACAAGTTGTTGCTGGTCCAGTTGCAACGATGTTGTTAGCTGAGCTTGGAGCTGATGTTATTAAGATTGAGTATCCCGGAATCGGTGATATCACACGTAGTTCTGGGTTCTCAAAGGGGGGTTTGAATAGCGCAGTCCTCAACTGCAATAGAGGTAAGCGTTCAATACAGGTAAATTTGAAAGAATCTGACGGACGAAAAATCGCTTTAGACCTTATTCGTGATGCTGATGTTGTTGTGCAGTCAATGAGGCCCGGAAAAATAGAGGAACTTGGACTTGATTATAAGTCAATTAGCAAATTTAATCCCTCTGTTATCTATGTTTCACTTTCTGGTTATGGGCAGGATGGCCCGTACTCTGGAAGAGCCGTATTTGATCCTGTGCTTCAAGCAGAATGCGGGTATGTGAGTTTGCAGGTTAATCCCGAAATTCCATTCCCTGACCTAATGCGAACAGCAATTATTGATAAAGCAGTTGCTTGGGAAATTGCTCTATCTGTATCAGCAGCGCTTTTTGCCAGAGAGAAAGGAATTGGGGGTCAAGAACTCAACGTAGCTATGGTTGATGTAGCAATATCTTTTCTTTGGCCTGATGGTGGAATGGCTGAGACTCTCCTTGATGAAGATATCGAATCAGGCACACACCTAAGCCGGCTTATGAATATTACAGAAACCAAAAATGGGCATATTGTGTATTTCGCAGTAACTGAAAATCAAATTAAGGGTCTATATCAATCGCTTGGCCATCCAGAGTGGTTTGAGGATTCAAGATTTGCCACTCGCGAAGCGCGCCATACCGGCAACAACAATGAGATTCTAGGTACTCTAATTGCTGACGCTTTCCGAAAATTTGACAGTCATCAAATAGCTCAAACCTTGCATGACCACTCAGTCCCATGCGGTGAAGTTATGGACGTAGCAGATACCCACGACAACCCACAAATACGTCATAATCAAACTTTCTTTGAGTGGGAACACCCCACTGCAGGGAAAGTGAGAACACCACGACACGCAACATTGTTTAGCAAAACTGAGCTCTCTAACCTAACCAATGCTCCTCTTCTGAATGAGCATGCTGATGAGATTCTTAAAGAAATAGGAGTGGAGAAATCACATAGGGAGATTTTGAAGAAAGATGGAATAGTGCCTTGAGCTTGAAATCAAGATGGAGTAGAGATTTGACTTACTAATCTGTTGCATCTTGTCTGTTGCGACTTGAATAGTCGCTAATGATTATCGATGCTGCTCATCCTGTATAGCCCTAGCGTGTTTGGAACATTCCGCCGATGCCTCCATAGCCATCATCGTTGCTTGTTTTGTTATTTAATGGGAAAGCCACTGCAACTCCATTATCAATCTCCACTTTAAAGCATGGAACACCTTCATATGCCGGTGGTCCGCTATGTTCTCCGGTTCTAACGTCAAATGATGTTCCATGCAAAGGGCATGTAAGGTTGTGAGATCGTAAGCGTCCTTCACTGAGAGGTGTGTCGGCGTGACTACAGTTATCTTCTAAAGCATATAATTCGCCATTGACACGACAGACAACGATTCCGTAATCGCCGATGTCTTCAAAGACTCTCATTCCACCCTCTTCTAAATCATCAACATTTCCCAACTCGTGAGAGTTATCATCGCTCATGTAGGGTCCATAGCAAGGTATCGGTCAAGAGTCTCGTGAAAATACCTTATTCTTCTCTCCTGTGCAGGAAGGTATTCTCCTCTGTAACCTCGAGAGCGAAGCCCTTTATGCTGGGTGGACCATATAGCGACATCCTGGTCAATGCCTGGACCACAACTAACTTCACCTGCTATTCCAGTTACGTGCTCAACTTGGTGGTCTATGGAGACCCAATCACGCATAGAATTTGAATAATATTCTTTTGCGCCTTCAGGGAACATGGTTAAGTACCACATATCAAAGAAGCATTTATTTGGATCGGTCGGGTGAGGGGCGGACCTTAGGAATATGCAACCATCAGGTTTCATGCTGAAAGAAATATTTGGAAAAACTGTGTAGTGGTAGTGATCAGTTAATTGCTCATTTGAGTATTGGGAAAAATCATACCCTTTAGACTCTGAGAGTTCACGTTTTCTCTCCTGAAGCGCTACACGAAGGCTTGGTAGATCATCCCTAAACGGTTCGGGGTCAAATTCCCAAAAGTCAAAAGTTTGTTGTAGTCCTTTAAATGTTTTTTCAGCTGAACCTCTAAAGTGTGGCCCAGGACCACCGCCAGGCATTAGCATACGACAATGTCCTGAAGGGTATAAGTCAAACTGGCAACCCGTATGATGTTCGTTCATAGTGGCTACAGTCTGTGGATGCACGAAGGGAAGATGGTAGCTTTCGTTGAAGTTATCCTGCACGCATTTCCAGTTCCATTGTCCCTCTATGGTTACCCAGTGAGTTCTTTTCATGTCTTCCATACGGTAGGTGTCTAGATGAGACGCAACAGGCTCCAATGATTCCCTGAGAGAAATGCATTTAGGGTCCATGTTGAACCAGATGAAACCAGCCCAAGTATCACAGGGTATTTCTACAAGGTTTGCTTTTCCACATGGAGATCCTTGAGGAAAGTCATCTTCGCAATATGCCCATGTGCATTCTCCAGAAGTGCTGAATCTCCAGCCATGGTATGCACACTGAAATTCGCCACTTGCAAGGGAACCCACTTCAGCCGTGACAAGTTGGTTTCCCCTATGTTGGCAGGCGTTATAAAAGGCCCGAATCTGTGAATCTTCACCTCGTACGCAGATTATTGATTCGTGCATGATTTCATAGTTAATGTAATCCCCAGTTGTTGGGATTTGGTCAACGCGTCCGGCAATCTGCCAAACCCTTGTCCACATGCGATCCCACTCATTTGATGCAAATTTTTCAGAGTAGTAGCGGTCTCCAAAAATTATAGGATCCGCACCCAAAGTAGGTTCCGGTGCTTTGTTGCGGGGGATTCCTACCTTGGTAGCTATTGTTTCTTGAAGATCTGTCATATATTCACCTCCGCAAATTTTAGTCTAATTGTTGCCGAACTCCCACATTACAAATAGCGTGAGTTTTATGCCCGACAAAATGCTTTTCGGAGCTATGTTACCTCAACAGACTGAATGGTATATTCTCGGACCCATACTTGGCTTGATTACAGTATCTTTTTTCTTGGTAATGAACCAGCCTCTAGGAGCAAGCGGTGCGTATATCCATACAATGAATCACGTTCGGAGAGCAGGCGACAGAGCTACATGGAGAGTCTGGTATTTTGCGGGGCTTGCATTGGGAGGGTATGTTGTGACCCAGTTTCTTCAAGACTCAAAAGGTTTAAGAATCGGTTTTGCTGCCTTCAGAAATGCTGCGCCTCTTTGGATCATGGTTCCTGCCATATTTATAGGCGGAATATTGATTGGTTACGGTGCCAAATTAGGTGGAGGCTGTACCTCTGGCCATGGAATTTGTGGAACTGCTCAACGATCAAGATCCTCAATTGCTGCAACAGCTACCTTCATGACTTCAGCAATAATCACAACAGGATTCCTTCGATTGATTTCTGGGGGGAAACTATGAATCGCTTCCGAATAAATATTACCGGTCTTGCCTTCGGGGCAATGTTTGGAGGAGTTTTAGCCGCTGGTTCCCTTCATGAATATGACACGATACACAAGATGCTCAGACTAGATGAATTTTATGTATTCGGGTTCATGGGTTCTACGATTGTCATAGCAACTCTTGGGCTTGCCATATTGGAAAGCCGAAATACCAAAACAAGCTTTGGGGGCACGATTGCTCTTCAACGGTCAGATATCAAGGTAAACCATCTTAAGGGTGGAGCAATCTTTGGTAGCGGATGGGCAATTGCGGGAACATGTCCAGCTCCAGCCCTTGTTATGCTTACCTCAGGAGTATTTCTTTCTTTAATTGTGATAGCTGGAATATTCATAGGGCTATCACTTCCAAACAAACAGGCCCCCGTAGGATTCGGTGATGGCGAGCACCGCTTACCAGATCAAACGGCCGAAAGAGCATAAATAAAAGCTTCTTTTTCTGGTGGGTAAGACACTAATGTCTCACTTCCTTCATCTAAATAAAAGAATCTTGAAGCGATTTATCCGCTGTTGCTATTAGACGAAAGATAAGAAAATTAGGTCGATAGATTTTGCCAGAATATAGTAAGGGAATAGCCTCTTACCAACTACTAAGGAGATTTATGACTGGACCATTAGACGGTTTTAAGATCTTGGACTTAACACAAGTCGTATCTGGGCCACTAGCAACGATGCTTCTTGCCGACCAAGGAGCAGAAGTATTGAAGGTGGAACCCGTTGATGGGCTAGGTGATATGACAAGATTACCTTCTTTCGACAAGGGTGGGATGGGTGCTTTTTACATGAATAACAATAGGGGAAAGAATTCTTTATCCCTTGACTTGTCCAAAGAGGAAGGTGTTGAAATTATTAGGGAACTGGTCAAAAATGTTGATGTTTTCGTTCAAAACTTCCGACCCGGTGCAATTGATAGAATGGGATTGAGTTACGAAGAACTATCTGCAATAAATTCAAATCTGATTTACGTCTCAATCAGTGGATTTGGGCCAACTGGACCATATTCTAGCCGACCAGTGCTTGATCCTGTGATCCAGGGAATTTGTGGAGTGATTAGTCGCCAACTGAACCCCCAAATACCTTTTCCCGACTTGGTAAGAAATCTTTATGCTGATAAATTGACAGCTCTAACAGTAGCGCAAGCGACTACTGCTGCATTATTGGCCCGAGAGAGAACTGGTGCAGGGCAACACGTTGAAATTCCAATGGTTGACGCCTGCATGTATTTCTTCTGGCCGGATGGAATGATGGATCTGACAATGGTAGATGATGACGCAAACGGTGGAATCTTGTTATCCAGTGTTTATAACTTAACAGAGTGCAGTGATGGGAAAATAGTGTATTTCGCCGCCTCTGATAAACAGCGAGCAGGCGTATGCGCTGCGGTTGGCCACCCAGAATGGGGTGAGGACGAAAGGTTCTCTTCCATGGCTGCTCTCGCAGCAAATCCTGAAAACTTTATCTTACTTGGTGAAATGCTAGCAGGCGCTTTTTTAGAAATGACCTGTGAAGAAGCGATAGAGGCTTTAATTGAAGCTGATGTGCCAAGCGGACCCGTACTTACAGGTGAAGAAGCTATTGTAGACCCGCAAGTTCGCCATAACGGAACTTTGGTTGAATGGGAACACCCCGATGCAGGAATTGTTCGCCAACCTAAACCAGCAGCTCGATTTTCGGTTACTACAGTAGATCCAAAATACAGTGCAGCGCATCGAGGTCAACATAATAAAGAGACCCTTCAGGCGTTAGGCTACTCAGAAGAGCTTATTTCAGAACTAAAAGAAAAGGGTGTAGTTGGCTGAACAGCTGCAAACTCTCTAGAAATTGAGGAACTTTGTTACCAACTTATTCAGAAGAAGCGGAAAACTTTAGAGCTAAGGTTAAAAGTTTTCTAAAGATAAACTTACCCTCCAATTGGGAGGGAATAGGATCGCTAAACCCTGAAGAAGCCTATGAATTTGCTAACAATATATGGCGACCGTTGCTGGCAGAGAATGGATACCTTGCCCCTTCATGGCCTAAAGAAGTCGGCGGTGGCGGATTAAGCGAACTTGAGCAAGTAATTCTTGCAGAAGAGTTCATGAAAGCCGGAGTTCCCTCTGGCGGCTCAAATGATGCGTTTAGCATACAGATGGTTGGAAACACGATTCTGCATTGGGGCACCGAAGAACAAAAATCATCATTTCTTCCTAAAATAATTTCCGGTGAACATGTCTGGTGTCAAGGATACTCAGAACCAGACGCAGGCTCGGACCTGGGGGGACTTGGATGCTCAGCTACTCTAGATGGAGATGAGTGGGTAATAGAAGGGCAGAAGATTTGGACATCTGCGGGGCAATTCGCTAACTGGATATTTGTACTGTGTAGAACTGACAAAGAAGCTCCCAAGCATAGGGGCATCTCATTTTTGTTGTGCCCTGTTGATCAAGAAGGCATTGAGATGCGTCCTATTGAAATGTTGTCAGGTGAATCAGACTTTAATGAAACTTTCTTCACTAACGCTCGAACCAGCAAAGAGAATGTTGTCGGTGAAGTTAATGGTGGTTGGGCAGTTGCGATGACTTTGTTGGGTTATGAAAGAGGCGAAAGTGCTGCGACTATGCCAATTATGTTCAGAAATGAAATGGATAAATTAATTCAATTAGCAGTTTCAAAGGATAAGCACACAACACCTGCATTTCGTCAAAGACTGGCGCAATCATATATCGAAGTCGAAATAATGCGACTGCTCGGTATGAGAACTCTTACTGGTTTCTTAGATGGAAAGCAGCCAGGTCCTCAAGAAAGCATGTTCAAGCTCTATTGGTCTGAATATCACAAACGAATAACTGAATTAGCTCTAGACATTTTAGGTAACGAATCAATGGTTCTTTCGGGTGCTAAAGCGTCAACCTCCTTTCATGCCGACAGTCCAGGTTCTTCAAATCAAAGTGGCTCATGGATAGGAGCTTTTTATAACGCACGAGCAGGAACAATTTATGCTGGCACTTCTCAGATTCAAAGAAACATTTTAGGTGAGATGGTACTTGGACTTCCTAAAGAACCTAGGGTCTAATTATTCGATGGCACCATTTAATCCTTTGAAGGCAATAGTTCCAGATGAGATTATCCAAAGTTTTGAAATCGTGTGGCAGAATTTGGGAAAACCTGGTGGGTGGTGGACAGGTTACCAGAGAATTGAAATCGCCAAAGAGGTCCTGAACTCAAATCAACCCTCACTAGCTGAAAGAGTTAATCAGCTATCCGAATATAATCATAAAGAAACAGAGAGTATAAGTCCCTTCGTTAGAGCCGTGGTTCGCAAAATTGCGTATGAATCTTCTTCGATAGACCGGAATGTCTATGACGAGATTGTGGAAGTGCTGGGTGAGGATCGCTACGCAGAACTTGCCGCTATTGTTACACAAGTAGTGCCAATCTTTGTCCTCGCAGACCTTCTAAGTTACTCCAGAGAAAAGTTGCCAATTGCTGAAAACGGCGCTCCAACGAAGGAAAGACCTGATAATTTAGTTCACGGTATCGCATTCCTACCAACTTTTTCACCAAAAGGTTTACCACATGTAGCCGTCTCGTTAAGCCTTGCTCAGGCTGATAATGCACGACGAATGCTGCTTGTGAGGTCTATGTATTCGGGCACTAATTTTAGCGAAATGGTTTGGGAACACCGATGCTTGTCGCGTCAACAAATTGAACTCGTCGCGGCAAGAACCTCCGCAATCAACGAATGCTTCTATTGAACGAGTGCACATACGATGTTTCTCAGTTCGAGCAGCAAAGCAATAAATTCAAGATTGGACTTAACTAACGCAATAAACGGTTCAGGTGCTCTATCTGGCGTACCGAATGCTGAATTACTTATCGAATTCACTGAGTCAGCTAATAGGCAAACATCAAATCTTCCTTTCGTTAGGAAGCGGCTAATTGAAGAAGTTGGAGTTGAGGGCATGGTGGACGCCGCAATCACTGTTTCTATTTTTCGAAGCCTTAATATAGCCGCCGACTGCTCAGGTATCAGAGTAGATGACGAGTGGGTAACTATCGCAGCAGACCTTGCTAAGTTAACCCACGCTGATCGCTTCGAAACAGCAAAAAATTCAATAGCGGTCAAAGATCAACTCAGAGAAACATAGCATCATCACGTAAAAAAGAGTGAGAGATTTCTTTGGCTTTGAAATATCTACGCATCCATAGAGTGTATATAGGGCCCACAAGCGCAATCGTTTTGTGTAGGGATAACTGGTGCTATTGGGGCTGGCAAATCTGAAGCCACCTAAATGTCTAGACTTTTAGCATCTGTTATCAACGTTGATGCAATAGTTCAATCCGTATTAGATATTTCTCCAAAACAATATTCGGAGATGGTAGAGGTCTAGGTTGAAAGACTCTCAACCCGCTATATCACTTATAACTTTAAATATTGATATGTTAAAAATACTCTGTGATTGAATGAATGGCTGAAGAAAACCTATTTGCATTTACTGGGAGATAGTATTCAGGTGACCGATTAAATTGAAGGAGTCATACTTATGATTACTATTTATCACAACCCACATTGAGGCTCATCTCGAAATGCCTTAGCGGTCGCTGAGGATGAGGGAATTGAATATGAAGTGGTTCTCTATATTAAAGAACCACCAAACAAAGCTACTTTAGAGAAGATTGTCTCCGGACTGGAAGACCCCGTAGAAGATCTTGTAAGGAAAGACTCAAAATTCAAAAAACTTCAATTAGATCCGAATGATTTCATAGATAATCCACAAAACGTAGTGGAAATATTAGTCAAGCATAAGCAATTATTACAAAGACCGGTGATTGTGAATGGGGAAAAAGCAATAATTGGTCGCCCAAAAGACCGAATAGCAGATTTTATCCGTTAACCAGATGGACGATCATGAGTTAGCTTCGTATCTTGCTGAAAAGGCTGGTTCAGAGCTTTTAAAATTTAGAGATGACGGAATTGCATCAGGCATGAACTCTTGGGTGTTGAGAGATAAAGGTGATATTTTCGCACACAACACAATTATTGATGAGCTAACAATTCACCGTCCAAAAGATGCTGTGCTGTCGGAAGAAGGGACAGACGATTTGCGTCGAACCCAAGCAAATCGTGTCTGGATCGTGGATCCGCTCGACGGCTCGCAAGATTACCCGTATGCAGGAAGTGAAGAATGGGCTGTGCATATTGCTCTTGTTGAAGACGGGCAAATAGTAGCTGGCGCTGTTTCGTGTCCTTCATTGAATAGGCTCTACTCAACGGCAATGTTGTATCCAACAGAACGGCCTGTGTCAGACTCGAAACTAGTGATTAGTAATCGCTGGAATTCCTACCAAGCTTCATACGTAGCAGACGCGATTGGCGCCAGATTGGCGAGTTGCGGTTCTGCGGGTATAAAAGCATCGCTAGTTATTGGGGGGGAAGCAGATGTCTATATACATAATTCTGGCTTATATGAATGGGATGTATGTGGCCCGATTGCCGTGGCCCGTGCTGCTGGGCTAATCGCCTGCCAGTTAGATGGAACGGACTTTATTTTCAACAAAGAGGTTCCCGTAGTAAGAGGTTTGATCATTAGCCACCCTGAGCTGATAAACGATGTGCTGGGCGTTTTGAACAGAAAGCAATAAAAGCTTAAAAGAAATATATCTTCATCAAAGGAATTTGCTTTCTGATCGCCTAACGTGGACCTAACACAATGACGCCTAACGATAGGATATGAGTATGGCAACTGGAACAGTTAAGTTCTTTAACACACAAAAAGGCTACGGATTTATTGAACGTGAGGACGGAGACGATGTCTTTGTCCACTATTCCAATATCGGTGGCGATGGATTTAAAAACTTAGAAGAAGGACAGCAGGTAGAGTTTGATATAGGAGAGGGACGCAAAGGCGACGAAGCTTTAAATGTAAAAGCATTGTAGAACCATCATGGCTAGCAAGGGAAGAGAAAGCTGGGGAAAGCGCCAGCGAGAGCAGACTAAGAGAGAAAAACAAGAGGCCAAACGCGCTGAGCGGGCTGAACGAAGAAGCTCTGAGGATGAATCTGATGAACCAGGAACCCCTGAAGAGGAGCTATACCGACAATTCGCTGAATTAAGTGCTGCAAAGGCAAATGGTGAAATAGACGATGAGGCTTTTGAAGCGAAGAAGGAAGAAATTTGGGAACAGCTCGGAATAGAGCTTCAATAAAAATCTAAGAAGCCTAGTGTCACACCTGCGAATTAGTATTCTCGTATGATAAAGAAATCTGTATTAAAAAAACGTGGAGTTTGGCATCCCACTGATGCGTTGAACTCTGGGGAATCAAAGGAATTTGCACAAAGAATAGAGGATCTTGGGTACTCCATGCTTTGGATCCCTGAAACCACAGGTAGAGATCCATTCGCACATATAGCTTATTTGGCCTCATCGACTGAGAATCTTCACTTCGCAACGGGGATAGCAAATATCTACCATAGGCTTCCTGGTGTTACACGACAGGCCTCAGCGACACTTGCAGAACAATCAGGGGGACGCTTCCTTTTAGGTCTAGGTATTTCCCATGCCCCACTTGTTGAAGGTTTAAGACAAATTCCGTATGAGAAACCTATTGCAACAATGCGCTCGTATCTCAGGACTTTCAAAAACTCTCCATATACTTCTATCCCCCCAGACCATGAGCCTCAATGTGTAGTTGCAGCATTGGGGCCACAAATGCTGCAATTGTCATCTGATTATGCCGACGGTGCACACCCGTACTGGACGACTCCAGATCACACTAACCAAGCGCGAGAAATACTTGGTAAAGATAAATTATTATGCGTCGAGCAAAAGATTGTCCTAACGCAAGACAAGGAGACTGCCTACAGTGCGGCTAAAAGTGCCTTACGGATTTATGCTTCACTTCCAAATTATCGGAATAGTTGGAAAAGGCTCGGTTTCTCAGATGATGATATTGATTCTGCTTCCGATTACTTTATTGATTCATTAGTCGCATGGGGGTCAATCCAACAGATAGAAAAGCGAATAAAGGAACACGAAAAAGCCGGAGCTAGCCACGTTTGTATTCAAGCAATTCCTCATGATGGGAATTTTAAAATCCCAGAATGGGAAACTTTCGAAGCGCTAGCACCCTAATTTGTCGTAGTTCACGGGGCACTATTGGAAAGCAGTTCTGTAACGGACCTGACCTTCTCTCTTGTCACTGGCGGTTGAAAATAGATTATTGATTGGTTAATTCCAGCCTCTTCTTGGATCCGAAGTTGTTTGATGATTGTTTCTTCGTCCGTAGCTTCTTCAACGAAAATATGAGTAGAAATCTTAATCTCTTTGACATCCCTCCCAATTTCATCACAATACAATTTTAGTGAATTTAGTTTGTTAGCGAAAAGACTTTGATCGTAGGACGGAAGATTCCAGTGAGAAGCATATTTTGCCACATTAGGTAGTGTCCTTTTTTCTCCCGTTCCCCCGATGCAAATAGGTAACCTTTCCTGAGGCCCTTTCGGGTTATTAAGAGCCTCCTTTAGCGAAAAGTACTCACCTTCAAATGAAGTTTTCTCCTTATGTAGAAGTGAAACAATTACTGCGAGAGCTTCATCAAAGCGGTTGAACCTTTCAGTAAGTGAACCTAAATCTATTCCATAAGCGCCCGACTCTTCTTGATTCCAACCTGCTCCTAGCCCTAGCTCAAATCTGCCATCACTAATAATGTCAAGCCCGGAAGCCATGTTCGCAACGACTGCAGGATGGCGATAATGCACTCCATTCACCATACATCCAATTCTGATACGCGAAGTAGCTTGGGCAATCGCAGAGAGTGTAACCCAGGATTCTAGGCACGGTCCGCTTGAGTCCCCGTAAATAGGGTAAAAGTGATCAAAATTCCAAAAGTCTGAATATACGGGATTTGTATCAGCATGAGTAGCTACCCATAGCATCGTCTCCCACTCAATATGATGTGGGGCAACTTTTATAGCGATTTCAAAATCACTCACCATCTAAACCAACCGAATCAACGCTTGACGGCCGGGGGAGATTAGCAATTATTGAATTAATGATTCCTCCGTCCACAACAAGTTCGTGCCCTGTAATGTAGCTGGCTTTCTCTGATCCAAGGAAAAGTACCGCTTGTGCGATATCTTCTTCTGTTCCAAGGCGACCAACAGGGACTTTCTCCGTCCGTAATTTTCGGAACTGTGGATCCGAGTAAATTGGTTCGGACATTCCACCATCTATCAAACCGGGAGCTAAGGCATTAACTCTGAGACCAAGTTTCCCCCACTCCAATGACATTTGCTGAGTTAACAATGAAATTGCTGACTTAGTAGCACCGTATGCGCCGGAATTCGATCCAGCTGAAATCCCGTTAATCGATGTAATGTTAATGATTGAACCTGATCCTCGGCGTGCCATCGCTTCCGCAACGATAGTCGAGCAGATAAATGTGCCGGTAAGGTTAACGTCGACAACAGCCTTCCAGTCATCTACGGATAGTTCAAGTAGGGGAGCAAACCTGACAATACCTGCGTTATTGACCCAAATATCTGGTATTTGTTCGAACTTGTCTAGAGCGGATGCTATTTCTTCAGAAGACGTGACAGAAGCAACTAGCGGCACAGTATTTTGAATAGATGAGGCAGCGTCCTCAAGAGCGTCAAGGTTTACATCAATGATCCCCACTCTGTAACCTGCATCGCTTGCGTGCTGAGCAATGGAAAGTCCCAGACCGTTTGCTCCTCCAGTAACAATTAGTGACTTCATACTTTGGCCTCCTATGTTTCTACTTGGTCGTTATTCTCGTCAAATACCAAAATTGCTCTGCTCGGACAGTTTCGTGCTACTTTGATGATTTCTTTATCAGTAAGTTTTGCGTTCGGAATTAATGCAGCTAGCTCTTCTTCATCAAAAATGAAGACATTTGGATAGTCAGCAACGCACTTTCCTGAGCTCATGCAGTCATCGGTTTCAATTTCGATTCTGAAAGTCATTCCGAATCATATTCATACTGAACAGCACTCCTTCCCTCAAGATATGGTGCTAAGAGTTCAGAAATAACTTCAAGGTGTTTGGGGTGCGAGGCATACAGCAAGTAATCATCTGAAGAGGCAAAATCACCGACGACAGCTAAATCATAATTATCTTCTCTGAGTTTCGCATCAAACCCTACTGAATAGTTAGCAATCTCGGGAATGTACTCAGGCAAAGCTCGGATACCTCTTGCAGCTTCATTCATGATTTCCTCTGACGTGCCTGTCTGAAACTTTAGTAATACACAATGCCGTATCATCATAACCCTTCTATTTACTCTACTTATCCAATAACATAGTCC
>PATL01000043.1 GCA_002713605.1 bacterium | reverse complement strand
TATGTGGATGAAACCACTGAAGAAAAAACTTATAGGAACAATGAGTTCGATAAATACCAACAGTTCAGATTCGATTTTAGGCGAATCTCTTATTATGTTGATAACGATGGGTATCTCGTTGCAAAGTTTGGTGATTATGATTATTCCGTAGGACCAAAATAGGATTTAAGAAACAACAATGGCTGAATTTAGACTCGGTAGATTAAAATTTAATTGGAGAGGTGACTGGGGAATCAGCACTGCTTATGTTATTGATGACATAGTAAAGTATGGTTCTAATACTTTTGTCTGTAAGACAAACCATACCTCCGCTAATAACGAGAATCTTTTTTATGATAATGATTTAGCAGCTAATTGGTCGCTGCATACTGAAGGTATAACCAATAAAGGAAATTGGGTTGCAAGTTTTTGGTATAAAATAAATGATGTATTTAAATATGGTAATACTCAGTATAGAGTAACTGCTGGTCATACTTCTCCTGCAACTTTTGATCCAGACTTGAGTAGTATAGTTGATTATATTTCATCATTTAACTATGAGGATACTTGGGCATCTTCTACTGAGTATCAAACAGGTGACGTTGTAGCATATGGTGGATACACATATGTTGCTACGAGAAAGAATACAAATATGCCACCTGCATATAATTTAGCTGCGGATTGGGATATTTTAACAACAGGTTTTAATGTAACTGGAGAATATAATTCAACAGTTGATTATAAGCAAGGTGATTTAGCATTATATGGTGGATATACCTATGTTGCTATTTCTACTAGTACAAATGTTGTACCTACAGAAGCAGCAAGTTGGAGTCTAGTAACTAAAGGTCTTGCTTGGAAGGGACAGTGGGAGCCTACTGTTCAATATAATCTTGGTGATGCTGTTAAGAAATTAAGTAATAGTTATATTGGTGTTGCAACTCTTGGTAATTTAAATCAGGATCCTTCAACAGACTCTAATGGAGTTTATTGGAATGTGTTAGCGGAGGGTGCTGCTGCTAATGTTATGACAACCGAGGGTGACTTGGTTTACTATACTACTGGTGCTGCTAGATTGCCAGTAGGACAGGATGGTCAAGTATTAGCTGTAAGTCCAGAAGGTGTACCTCAATGGGAACCTAATAGTACTACACACCCAGTTTATTATGTAACAGAAGAAGGAAATGATAATACTAATGATGGATCAAGTATAAGTAGATCTTTCCATTCAGTAAGACACGCTTGTGGAATAGCAACTGGACCAGCAAGTATCTATGTAAAAGCTGGTGTTTATAATGAGACACTTCCTATTGTTGTTCCTCCTGAAGTTACAATTGTTGGAGATAACCTAAGAACATCTAAAGTTAAGGCTGCTGGTCATTATGATCATACTTTTGTTAGTGCTGTAGCAGATTGTATTACTCCAAACGTTGGTAGTCAGAAGAGTGTTAGTGGTGCAACATACGATAGTACTACAGGAGATTTAGTATTAACAATTGGATCTCATACTCTTACTACATCAAATACTATTCAGATTGGTAATAGAACATTAAAATTTACTTGTTCTCAAGATAACCATGCTTCGGAGCATTCATATCCAAGACCTGGAAAAGACCCTGCTGCTGGTGCTACTCTTGCTATTACTGCAACAAGTGGAGCATCAATTACTGTAAATGTTGGTAAGGGTGCTGATGCTTGGCATCAGGTTCTTACTCTTGCTGCTGCACCTGCTTCAACTTATACACCAACTGCGATTAATTATAATCCAACATCTGGTGATATGGTATGTACTATTGGAGCACACGATTTAGTAACTACTGATAGTATTACGATAGTTACAGATTCATTAACCTTCACTTGTAACTATAATGGTGATGGTAATTCAACTCAGAAAACATATCCTCGTGCATCTGGTGCAACTGGAACTGTATCTGGATATGACTATGCATATGAAACTGTTCTACCAATTAAAGAAGTTAGTGCAACTACAATTACTGTTAATGTAAATGGTGGTCAAGGTGCTATTACAGATACAACAACACATAACTTTGTATCTGCTTCTAGTGGTGCAATTAAAAAAGCATCTCCTTATGTTTCTTATGGATCCATTATAACAAATGGTGCAGGAACTAAAACTGCTAGTATTTTGGATTCTAGTTTTGATGAAAAGACTAGAGTAGAAATTAGACCAATTACTGGTGGAAAATGGACTACTTCAGATACTTGGGAAAATGGTCTAAGTGATGTTGCTATAACTGCAATTGAAACAAGAGAGAACTCAACATCAACAATGTTCTTGATGAGTGACAAGACTATGCTCAAAGACCTCTTTATGGAGGGAATGAATGGTTTTGTTAAAGCAAATGTTGCAGCAACATTAAGTGGATCTATTAGTGGAACTATTGTTTCTGGTAGTGATTTCTTCCCTGATTTGGTTGGAACTACTGTAACAGGTAGCGGTGTTTCTGTTGGAACAAAAGTTATTCAGTTTATTGATACATCTACTGTTGAAGTGGATTTGGTTCAAAGTGTATCTACTACTAGCCTTACATTTACTGCTACTCCAGACGACCTTAATAATGCAACTGTTAAAGGTACATTTGTTAGATTAAATCCTGAGAGTAGAATACTTAAATCACCTTACATATCAAACTGTTCTGCCAAATCTGAATTTGGTGTGGGTGCAATTGTTGATGGTAATGTACATAGGCAGTTTAAGGATGATGGTAATACACCATCTAACAAGTCAATTGTGTTTGACTCGTTTACAAATATTCATGATCACGGTGTTGGATTCTGGGTAACTAGTGGTGCAGCAGCAGAGATGGTTTCCTCCTTCACATACTATTGTCATATTTCTTACTGTGCTACTCGTGGTGGAAGAATTAGATCACTTGCTGGTAACAGTTCTTGGGGTAATTATGGTATTGTTAGTTCTGGATTCAGTCCAATTGAGAAGTTCAGAGCTGGTACGATTGAAGGATTGATTCTTGAAATAGATCCTGATACACAATCTGCATCACCAGTTGGTGGATTCACGATTGGTGAAGAAATTAGAGGATCAACTTCTCAAGCAATAGGTGTTGTTAACTCAAAACAAGGTGCTGATGAAAAGAATTTATATTATTCTGTAAGAACTAAAGGACCAATTGGTGTTGGTACTGGATTCTTACCTAATGAAACTATTACTGGAAGAACTAGTGGTTGTACTGCTAATGTAATTTCAAATGGAATAACAGGAAACAGAGGTCAATCTGGTCGTACTTTGGTTTGTGCTGGATTAGGAACATCACCTACTCTTGAAATTAACGGTAGTATTGAATTTCTAACTGGATCTGGAAACGGTGGATTTAACAATCAACAAATTACTGGTGCTGATCCGTTTACATTTGTGATTTCTGCTGTAAGTCAGGTAGGATCAACTGGAAAAGGTAATGTATTTGTTGATAGAGCACAGTGGTCAACAACTGGTGCTGCACATACTGGTGGAACTTCAACCTTCGTTCAATACACACCTACAGGAAGTTACGCACAATTCCTTGTACCAGCAGGAGCATCTGATACTACTTGGAGTGTTAATACTATTAGTGGATTCAACCCTGGTGAGTATGCTTTAATGCCTACTTCAAGTGAGTTAGTTAAGATTGTAAGTTTCCCTAACTCAAACTCCATGAATGTTCAAAGGAATCAGGATGGAGCAGGTTCTCCAATCGCACACGCAATTGGTGAACAGTTTACTTCAATTGGTCAGACTAGTGTATTGAGTTCTACTTCTTGTGAAGTTTGGAAAGATTTTGTTGGAGTTGATACTTCATTCAGAGCAGTAGATCCAGATGGTTTCCACGGATCTATTGGTAAGTACCTTAAGATTGATAATGAATTTGTGAAGGTTACTGGAATAAACACTGATAATTATGGTGTAACTACACTATCTCTTGTTGAAGAAAAAGCAGCGAAATGTTTTGATGAACAGGAGATTAGAATTCGTTACATCTTTAGTCAGGCAAGATTAACTGGACATGACTTCTTACAAGTTGGTACTGGTGGAACATCCACAACTAACTGGCCAGCAGCACCAAATCAAGATCCTGTTCAATCTCAAGAAATTCAAGAATCCTATCCTGGTCGTGTTTTCTATGTTTCAACTGATCATGACGGTAACTTCCGTGTTGGTAGATACTTCCGTGTTAACCAGGCAACTGGTGCTGCAACATTGAATGCTAACAGTTTCGATCTATCTGGTTTGACTTCATTACAATTGGGTTCAATTGGTGCTCAGTTAGGTGCTCAAATTAATGAGTTCTCAACTGATGGAACATTATCTCAAAATAGTAATGAGAAAGTTCCAACACAGGCTGCAGTTAAGACTTATGTTGATACTAAGGATGCTGAGAGAGATGCTGCTGGATTATTGATGGCACACAACCATACAACTCTAGGGTTAGCTACTGAAAGGAATCAAACTCAGACTGACATTAATAATCTAACTAATAGTACCAATAATGCATTGGCACTAAATAGGACTGATTCACAATCACGAACTTTCTTCGTGGGTTTGAGTTGACCTAATGATAACTATAAATACTACAAGAAGAGGTACAATTTAAAAAATGGCATCTGGAATTTTAGGACAATCCGCACCCTCTGCTAGCTCCAATACAACTGTATATACCGTTCCCAGTTCAATATTAGCTGTTGTTAATGTGATGGTTATTAATCGTTCAGGATCTAACCCTGTAAACGTGAGAATAGCATTATCTGGATCAAGTTCACCCAGTACTACTGAGTGGATTGAATATGATGTAACTGTTCCTCCAAAGGGAGTTGTTGAGAGAACTGGTATGGCACTTCAAGCTGGTAAGAGAGTAGTTGTTTATATGTCAACTGGTGACACTAGTGTTACAGTTACTGGTTTAGAGCAATCAGCATAGAGGTAAACTAATGGGTAGATATGTTGGATTATCCATCAATAAAGGTACTGGTGGTGGTGGATCAGTAAAAACTGAAGAGTTTACCAGATCATCTGGTATTACTACTAACTCTAGTAATAATGTAACTGCAATTACATTAGGTGATACTAATTATAGTAGTATATCGTATGGTGGTACTGGAAACATTACCCAGTTTACAGAGACCATTAATGGGGTTTCAAAGACTTGGCAATTATCATATGATAGTGAATTCCTTATTACAGCAATAACAGAGGTTTAAAATGGCAGTTGATGTATTAACATATAACGCTCTTGCGGAAATAAATCAAGGTTTGAGAGATAAGATTCAAGCCCTTGATGCATCTATTACTGAGGTTCAATCTGGCGGTGGTGGCGGTGGTGGTGCTTCTGCTGCTAATATAAAATTAGTTAAATATTCTGGTGCAAGGAATCCATTATTATGGTGTTTGATACCCAAAAACCCTGAGTCTGGTAGTTGGACTACTGGATTTAAAGTTTGTGACCAATCGGGATATTATCGTTGTGGTTGTAATTGTAGCTGGACTGTTCCAAGTGGTGTAACTTGTGCTAGATTTCAAATTTGGGGTGCAGGTGCTTCTTCTGGAACTAGTTGTTGTTGTGGATATGGTATACCTGGATCATCTGGAGCATATGCCTCTGTGATTATACCAGTGTCTGCTGGTAACACTTATACGCTGTGTTCTGGTTGTGCTCATTGTTGTCATCCTTGTTGGGGTGGTGGTGATTGTGGATATCCATCATATGTACAAGGAAGTGGACTAACTAATTTCTGTGCTCAGGGAGGAAGAAGTAATATATGTTGTAATATTCAAGCACATAATAATCAGGGTGGAACGGGTAAAGGACTAGGTCAGTATAGTAACTGGTTGTATATGATGGGTATGTGTGCTCAATATAATAGTAATGATATGTGCCTATATGACAGTATTCCTCAGAACGCATACGCTTATCCTAGAGGTAGTCAGAATAGATATCATTGGCCACAGATTGATGAACCAGAAATTACATATTATGGTACTGCATCACAGGGTGACATTTTTGGTCATAATGGATTATTTGGACAATTCATGACTGGTGATGGACATAGAGCCTGTGCATTACATCCTCCTACTTATGGATTCTTAGGATGTAATGATACCTGTCAAAACAACACTTCATATGAAGCTTGTTGTTATGTTAGAGGTGGATGTTGTTCAATGGCATCACAGGGATGTAATCAAGTTCCTTCTCGTGGTGGATCATACAACATGAAATGTGGTGGTCATACTGGATATCCTATGGGAGACTGGGGTAGAATGGGTATGATTTGTATTTGTTATGGTTAATCATAATGCTAGTATAAATAATCTGGAGGAAACTTTTAAGCGATGAAAACTACATTCAATTATCCATTACCTGAAGAAAATTATGTGACTGGTATATCAACTACCAGAAAAGGAACATATAATTATGATGGTCCAGATGAACTTATATTTGAGATTAATGATGAGGGAATAATAGTTGATATAGATCCTGATTATGAAATTTTTGATCCTGATAAACATAGGATAGTTGTTAATCCAAAAACGGATGCAAATGATTTACCAATAGCGTATTTCTATCAAGATAGATTCCTTCCTTCTACTCCTGATGCAAATGTTCAAGATGGATTCTTCCATAATTATACTTACATTGATGAACCTCAATCTAACGGTGAGGTATATAAAGCAAAGGAAAATTTAAGGTTAAGTGATGCTTATACTTTAAGATATGATTTTGAAAAAAGTAATGGTGTTGGAATTGCCTCTGGTGGTTGGGTTTTTGATCAAAAAGTTAGAGAACAAACCAACATATGGAAACAGAGAGCTGAAATGAGGTCAACTGCTGTTGGTATTTTTACTGATCATCAAGCATTATCGGCTTCTACTCATACAGCAGTTAATACTTATCAAGCAGAGTGTAAAACTTTTGCTGATGCTAATCCACTTATGAAAGAGTGGAAGGTTCTTAATACACCTAAAGTTGGTACGGAACCAAAATTAGATGCTGATGCAAGAAGAGAGATAGAATCTCTTATTAATACAGAAAACCTACCACTATTAGACGAGGACATTTAAATCATGGATGTATTAAGTTATACCGCTTTTAATCAACAGGTTGAGTATCAAAAACAAATTAGAGAAAAGGAAGCCTGTTATAGAACTCTTGTTAATGAGAAGGTAGCTCAAATTGGTGGAGGTGGTGGAAGTGGTGTATCTTCTATCTGCTGGTTATGTGAGATTGAACCTTGCTTAATGTGGTGTCCAGTTCAATGGTCAACAAATGACCAAGTTAGTGAACCAAAGTTTTGGGATTGTATTCCGACAGGAGATGGTTGGACTAATGATTTAAAAGTTTGTGATGCTACTGGATATTATCGTTGTGGTACAAACTGTACTTGGTGTGTTCCACCTGGTGTAACTTGTGCTCGATTCCAATTATGGGGTTCAGGTGGTGGATCTGGTTCTGCTAGAAGTTATGCTGATTCTCCTTTTGGATCTACTGGAGCATATGCATCTGCTATTGTAAAGGTTACTCCAGGACAATGCTTCTGTATGTGTTCTGGTTGTGCATATTGTTGTTATCAAACTGCAGGTGGAAGAGGAAGAATTCCAGGATGTCCTACTTGGGTGTATGATCAACATGGTGTATTCTGTAATTTCTGTGCAGAAGGTGGGGATGGAACTCTATTATCTTGGAGTGGTAATATAGGTAAATGTTCTACTTGGAGAATTGCTACTGCTTGTTGCCCAGATTCAGGTGGATGTATTTGTGAACAGGGAATGCATTTCTGTAATAGTCAGGTTTGTGCAATATGCCAAGGACCTCTCAAGTTTGTTGCTGGATCAATGTATAATGGATGTATAAAATGTGAGTATTGGGCTGGTGCAGAGGATCCAGAAAAAGTTAATAATGCTATAATATATGGTATTCGTGGATCATGGCCTAGGTACTGTTATAATAATAGTAAGTATGGATGGTCAGTACACCCACCAATTTACGGATTTGAAATGTGTTCTCAGTGTTGCCCATCATGGTCTTCTGGTACTTGTTGTGCTTATCCTTATTGTTCTTCTTGGCAGAGTAGTTGTTTAAGAGTACCTGCTGCTGGTGGTTGGGAAACTCATTCTTGGGGTTCTGATGGAGTTTGTGCAGACGCTGGTAGATTTGGTATGGTATGCTTACAATGGAAGTGTAGTTAGAATAATATAAAATTTAAATTTTAAGACCCCTTGACTTTTTAGTTGAGGGGTTTTATAATGTTTTGGTGTAGTGTAATCATCACACAATATCCTTTAAGTGGTTGACTATATAATGCACTACTGGTATAATATTAAACATTAGAGGTTTGAATTGAATGGAAAAATTACCTAAGCTAAGTAAAGCATTTTTTATTAATGGAGGTGCTGGAAGAGTTGTTTGTGCAATACCTGCATTGGAAAAGTATGCTGATATTAATAGAGGTATAGACGATGATTTTATAATAATATCTGAGTCTTGGGATGAATTATTTCAAGGAAGTGCTCCTCTTAGGGATAGGGTTTATAAGTTGGATCATAAAGGATTATTTGAAGAGAAGTTAAAAGATAAAGAGATAGTTTCACCAGAACCTTACAGATTAAATGCATATTTTAATCAGAAGGCAAATTTATGTCAGGCATTTGATATGCTAATAAATGACTTAGATGAGATTCCAACAGGTGTTGCTTCTAAAGTACCTCATTTAGAATTAAATAAGACCGAACAAATTATAGGTCATAATATTTGTAATGAGGTTAGAGAAGTTACTGGTAAGGATAAGGTAGTTGTATTCCAACCTTTCGGTCAATCTGTTCAGGTTGAAGGAAAGTTTATCTATGATACTTCTGGTAGAAGTTTTGAGATTATAAATGTTGTTGAAATTATTGAGGAGTTAAAGAAACATTATGGTGTTATAGTAATGTCACAGATTGAGATTCCTAGTTGGCAAGAAATGGGAATTGCAATGCCTCACAATATAAATCTGTTGCAATGGGCAGGTGTTATTAATGCTTCTAATTGTTTCTTGGGATGTGATAGTGTTGGACAACATCTTGCTGTAGCAGTAACAAAAGAAACAGTGGTTTGTCTTGGATCAACTTACCCTGAAAACATATCATATGTAGGTGTTAATAATCATTCAATTATTGATTTGGGTAAAGAGAAAAGAATTTATAGTCCAATTAGACTATCAATGGATGCTTCAAGAGATAGGCAAAATGAAGATATGATGATTACTACACCTGGACAGGTTAAACAAATAGTAAAAACTATTAAGGATGCAATAGGTGTAAGTAAAGTTACAGAACCAAAACCACCGACAAAAATACCAAATCCACAGATTAGTCAGGATAATAAACCAAAAATACCAAAGATTACTAAATCAGGTCAATCAATAACTAAAAAGTTACTAACACCACCAAAACCTGTTGCTGGATTTAGTAAACCCAAGATTGAAAAAAAGAAACCAATTGAGAAATTGGTAGAAATGGAATTGAATAAAGACACTAAATCAGATTCTTGAGGTAGTATATAATGAGTGTTATTGTTTCTTGTGCTCGTGGACATAATGCGAGCACAACCTTAATGGTTGATGGTAAAATCGTATTTTATCTTGAGGAAGAGAGAATTACTAGAAGAAAGTATGATGGTGGTCCTTTAATGGGATTGTTAAAGGTATTTGAATATGTTGATCATATTGATCATTTAGTTGTATGTCATACGCATAAATCTGGTCCTGAACTAGATTGGACAGGAGAAAGTGTTTATGAGGGCATTATTAGAAAAATGCTCAGAACAACAGGAGGAACTTTTGATCATCCATTAAAACCATTAAAACCAAAACCATATGAGTATCATGAATGTAGTAACATTCATCATCAAATGCATGCTACTTGTGCGTTTATGAATTCTGGTTTTGATACTGCTGCTTGTCTTGTAGTTGATGGTGCTGGAAGTTTTTTACAAACTGATATTAGTAAGCATGAAACCTGTTTTGAATTTGAAAGTATTTTTAAAGCTAGTCATCCATTTAAGATTGAACCATTATATAAACATATTGGAACTTCTTATCCTTTAGGTGTAAAATCACTAAGAGGACTTCTAGTAGATGAAGAAGAAAAAGTTGATGAAGTATGTGATACCATCTTGACAGAATATCCAGGCATCACTAAATGCTATGAATCTGCAACAAGATATGCAGGTTTTAAGACCATTGATGCAGGTAAACTTATGGGTCTTTCTCCTTATGGTCAACCAAATCCTGATCTACCACCATTTTTTAGAGATGGATGGGGTAATAGAGATGTATTCATACCAGATTATCCTAATGGATCTTATATGAATACTCAAAGATATAAAATCTTTATGGATGATGAAGCGGAAATGAGAAGAACGGGTCAGTTTGACAATGAGTGGGGATTTGTAGGAGAAAATTATACACAAACTCAAAAAGATGTTGCCTATCAGATTCAAAGAGAATCTGAACAAGAAATGATTAAATTAATTCGTAAGGCACATGAAATGTCTGGAGAGAAAAATATTTGTATTTCTGGTGGATTTGGTTTAAATTGTGTCGCAAATTATAAGTATTGGGAATCTTTTCCTGATCTTAATATTTACTGTGAACCTATTTCACACGATGGTGGAACATCAATCGGTGGTGCATATCATATACTTAATAAATTAGAACCTAGTAGGAATTTAGGTGAAAGAAAATCAATTTATTATGGACCACAGTATGATCCACAAACATATACACAATATTTTGAGGAAGATTTCTTAGAAGTTACTGATACTTCTTATGATGATATCGCTAAGTTAATTCGTAGTGGTGAGATAGTAACTATCTTCCAAGGAAGATCTGAAGGTGGACCTAGAGCACTTGGTAATAGGTCTATTCTATTTGATCCTACTATAAAGGATGGAAAGGACATTGTTAATCGTGTTAAAAAGAGAGAGTTCTTTAGACCATTTGCTTGTTCTATGAAAAAGGAAAAAGTACATGATTGGTTTGATTTAAAGGGTAGAGAAGCATCACCTCATATGATGTATGCTGTTGAATGTAAACCAGATGTTGAGGAAAAGATTCCTTCAGTTATTCATGTAGACGGCACTTGTAGAATTCAAACACTTGGTGAAGATGATAATGAACATTATTATAAGTTAATAGATGCTTTTGAAAAACTATCTGGTGTTCCTATTTTGTTTAATACTTCATTTAATCTTGGTGGAGATCCTTTAGTGGAAACTATTGAAGATGCTATCAATACTTTATTGAAAAGTAAGATTGAGTATATGTATCTTCCTGAACTTCAGAAGTTAGTCAAAGTTCCAAATGATGGAGAATGATATTGTTTGGTGTAATGGCACATTCGATATTCTTCATCCAGGACACATAGAACTATTCAAGGTTGCTAGATTTCTAGGAAACAAAGTAATAGTTGCTACAGACACGGATGAAAAGATTCGTACTGACAAAGGTGAGCATCGCCCTATAAACGATCTTTGTTATAGGGTTGCTATGCTTGAGGCAATCAAGTATATTGATGTTGTTCATACCTTTGGTAGTAGACAAGAGTTAGAAGATCTAATTGAACTAT
>PATL01000037.1 GCA_002713605.1 bacterium | reverse complement strand
GCGGCTTTTGAGCCATCAGAATATTCTGCACTAATCGTTGTGGTACCTTTCATACAACCATAGCAGGCCACTCCAATTTTTACCAGAGAGACTTGGCGGTCTTCGGAGTAAGAAGTAGATTCTGTTGTATGCTTTTCTTCCGGCGAAAATTCCGTACTGCATCCACTGCCATCATGAGCGATTTGAAGTTCGAATACTTGCCTCGATTCATCTGCCTGATTCTGCTTTTCCCTTCCTGTCCATGGCTCACTCATCCAGCTTCCTGAATGAGTGGCGTTCACGATCAGATTTTCACAGTAATCGTGCATCCCATTATTATTGGAATCACCCGGTCTTCCCTCGAGAAAAATGATGAACCCCTGATCGCCCATGTCATCTACATCGAAAATTTCCAGAGTGGCATTGGATTCAGATTGGACTACGAATGATTCGGCCGAAATAGATCCGATGACAAGCAGGGTTACGCCGGGAATCAAGAGTAAAACGGCGAACACGGCCGCGATCTTTGTCCACCTAGGTGCGGGCTTGCCGGATTCAGCATAAGATTTAGACCACGAAGAAACATTGACAAGCCAAGCTCCCACTGTCAAGAATGCGCCAATGCCCGTCAAAATCGCGCCAGGAATTATCATTCCGAGATGTCCCCCGCTAGATCCTACAATGAGAAGTGGTAAACCGGGAAGCATCAAGAATATACCAAATAAAGCCGCGATCCATATCCCTCTGCGTCTTGACTTTTCAGCGGCCTCATCAAGTGGTTGAGACGCAACTGGATGAGCCTTGACTTGGAAATCTTTTCTTTCGTGTAGAGTATGTCCGCCATCTGAGAATACACGTATGCTCCAATTGCCTTCTGGTTGCTTCGGAAACGATGCGTTGTTCATATCTAAGTTCCGAAGCCATTTCCATCGCTTATTTTCTTCTCCATGATCTTGATCGCTCGCATTCGGTGGGTAGATACCTACCCAAGCATCATTACTGTTTGGACGATTGTTGATTTTGAAACGCACAGGTTTGTCGGGTACTGCTTCTAAAATTTCAATGGATTCTTGCCACCTGGTGGGAGCACGCTCTTGAATTTTAGTCTCATCTTCGGTCGGGTGATAGATTGTTGGTGCCGGATGTTTACCGCCTGGTGCGCCCGGATTCCCCCAACTATCGACAGTTTCCCACATACCTTCACGTGGTGGTACTCCGATCTTTCCACCGGTATGCGCAGCATAGAGAACTCCAATTTTTGAGATGATCATCCACTTGTTCCACTCCGGGCGTTGATGGCCTGTTCCGCAGTCTTGGAAGGCGATGAAAATCTCAGGGTTCTGAGTATGCTGGTAATGGCCAGCGATGGTACCCCAGTGTCTATTCTTATGTTCGCTAGGCACGAACTCGTAGTTCCCGTTCACTTCCGAGCTTCCGGCTTGAGCGACGATTACATACGAGGGCATAGGTGTGATAATTGTTGCAGATTCTCTTTGCCCTATACCACCCTTGTGCTCNANCTGGATNTCTTCCCAGCCGCCTCTTGGCGCATGATCACGATTCCATTGTGCCGTGCCATCCTGCTGCGCACTCAGGTACTTCCCATGAAAGGACTTCAAACAGACTACATTGTTGCCACGGTCTTCGACCGTGAAATCCTCCCAGCCAGCTGGTGGTGCCTCTCTGCGATTGATTTGCACGCTACCGTCAGCCTGTGCTGATACGTACATGCCGTGTGCTCCTTTGAGTGTAATCTTACCATTTTGGCGATGTTCTACATGGAAGAATTCCCACTCAGCAGCTATATTTCGATTCCACTCCGCACGCCCATCAGGCTGTGCACTCAGGTACTTCCCGTGTACGCTCCTGAGTGCTACAATTCCCTGAATTGTCGGAGGGGACATATGTAGCCGTTGTAAAGGCGATTTATGAAATATCTTGTTAGTGCCTCAGATACTAATTTTTAACCCAATATTGTAATCCGTATATCGATGATATAATGATGAATACGATTACTTTGAATAACCAGTCACCCATGAGTAATGGAAGAATAGGTTCTCCTATTTCCGTGGAACCTATAAATAATGATAATAATAGCATAATTAGAAAGGTCCCAAAGGCCCACTTAGCGATGGTGTTGTCAGAAAAATGTCTCGGAGAAGTTTCGTTGTCAACTTCCTCGTCCATGCTCATCAACAGGTCAGCTACTTTATTTAATCTAACCCTTAATTTCTAATTCAGGAGTTTTCAACCTTACTTCTTCATCCTTTTTTTCTTTATAGACTGCAGAGAAATATGCAATCATAGGCAATATTAGTAATAATGTGAAACACCCTACTAGTGTTGCAAAACTATAGATGGATTCTTGAATAGGGTCTAATGTAAATTCTTCTACTGATACCAATTCATGTGTCGTAATAGTATTGTTCACTATAATTCCCTCAGAACTGATTATCTCGCCATCAGAATTTTTGAGAGATATTTTCCACGAAATTGTTTTTGTATTCGTATCCAAAATCTCTTCTGCTGATTCATTTGCCTTTTGTAAATTATCAGCTTGTAGTGAACCTAGGCCACCAATTGGAAGTTCTGTTGAAACCAAACCAATCATTGTATTTTGTTCATCCAAAGAGATCTCATGGAAAGAACCCTTAATGCATGTTTCAATTAATTCAACATAGTCTGGAGCAAATTCTTTGCAATTGAAATCTTTTTCATCCTGTCCTAGAGAAGGCGTGTGATACCATTCTGTACCCGATGCATCAATTACCAGAGTTGTTCCTTGAGGTGCGCCTTCAACTGTAGTATTGATCCATGTGATGCCTTCATTAGATATGAAATACCATTCGGATAAATTTTCTTCTAGTTGAATCAGTTCGGATTTTTGTTCGGAATTAGTGGTCTCATACATGTAATATTCAGAGTCGACGGTATTGGAGTGAACAGCATATCCAAGTATTATTATCAATACTAATCCTAACCCAATTAATGTCCGCAACATGTTAGGGTTACGCGACATTGACTTCTCCATATTCTGATGCGATAGGAGGTGGGTTTTGAATACTTGTTGTCGAATCTTACTCTATTCATCTTACAATGTCTATGTCTTCTCTTGTCATCACGGTTAAATACAGACTCTAGGACGGGCGGCCCGCACAAAGGTGACAGTATGACGACGTATTACGATGTACCGGCTGATTTACTAATCGGAACCCTTTCTACAGAGCTACAAGGTTTTGAGCAGATTAATCCTCCAGAATGGGCAGAATACGTCAAAACTGGGACTCATCGAGAAAGACCACCAACACAAGAAGATTGGTGGTTCATACGTTCAGCAGCCGTATTAAGAAAGGTTGGCATGAAAGGTCCAATAGGTACAAACCACATGGCACAACTATTTGGCGGNCCAAAAGATCGTGGAGTCAAACCTACACGTGCAGCATCNGGTTCNCGTAACGTGGCTAGAACTGTTCTNCAACAATTAACNGAAGCAGGATTAGTTACNAGNAAGTGGAATCCNGCAAATACTGTAAACTTCGGTAAANTACTTACTCCAGAGGGTCATGCTTTGTTAGACAANGTTGCTCANTCAGTNCGTGGTGCTGCTGAAGAAAAGTATCCNGGTCTTTCAAAATATTAAGGTGATTATATATGGCACGTGTAAAACCACTAGCNAAGAAATTAAGACTNAACAAAGTCACAAAACAAAATCGCNGNGTNCCNGTCTGGGTTATGCTGCGTACTAATAGAAANGTGACTAGNCANCCTAAGAGNCATATGTGGCGTCGTTCTAAANTACAGAGGTGAGTTGATATGGCAGAAGTGAGAGAAATGACAATTCCGCTAAGAGCAGCTTGGTCAGTTCCAAGAACTCGCAGAGCGAACCGTGCAATGGCTCAGATCAAGAAGCATGTTTCTCAACATATGAAGAAAACAGATGATGAAGAAATATGGATTGATGAATCAGTAAATCATGTTATTTGGTCTAGAGGGATGCAAAACCCACCTAGGAAGATACGTGTTCAAGTTACTAGAGAGGAAGGTTTTCCTTTAGAAGTTAAATTATTGGAGGATTGAAAATGGGAAATATTAGACCATCATTCATTAAGATCAGAGCCTTGAGATTAGTTGAACTTTATCCTGATGTTTTCAATAGCGATTTTGAGAACAATAAACACTTTGTTTCGGAATATACCGATGTATCTAACAAGCGTATGAGAAATTGGATCGCTGGATACATTACTAGATACCAACAGCGTAGAGTTGATTAGAGAAGTATTATTCTATTCTCTTTAGTAGGGTTATTTGATTGATATGGGCGAGATGCTTGATGTCCCTCCTCCTAATTATTCAAAAAGAATCTCTATTGTTCTCGTAAGGCCACAATTTGATGGTAACATTGGTGCTGTTGCTCGTTCAATGAAAAATTTTGGTTTCTCCGACTTGAGAATAGTAGGAAGNTCNCCTATCTGGTCNGAGGAAGTTCGAAATAGAGCNAAACATGCACAGTCTGTATTAGATGATGCTAAATTTTTCGAAGATATTGAATCAGCAGTTTCCGACTCTAGTCTAGTTGTAGGTACATCAGGTAAAAGAGAAAAAGGCAGTAAGATTTCTTTTAGACATTTTTTAGAACCGGAAGACCTTCCTGGAATGTTAGAAGATTTAGAAGGAAACATCTCCATTATTTTTGGTCCTGAGGGAAAGGGCCTACTAAATAGTGAACTAAGAATATGTGATTTACTAATGACAATCCCTACATGGCCAGGTTATCCNATCATGAACCTAAGTCATGCCGTTACAATAATTTGTTATGCATGGTATAGATCAAAGAATTCNGNAAATGAAAAATCTAATGATTCTAATCTCCTATCTCCTGAATTAAAGAATNTTCTTAGAAAAGAGATCAATAAGCTATCTGAAACTATTCCTACAATTGAATTTAGAAGATTAGGGATCGAAGAAACTCTCCATAGAGTGATTATGAGAGGTTTACCAAAGGATGATGAAATTCATCGCCTCTTAGGAGTACTTCACACAACCAATATAGCATTCGAATATTTNTCAAACAATCCNGAAATTTGGGAAGAAATAATTTCAGNTAATTCTTAGTCCTTTGTCCAGGATGCCCATGATTTAGGAGTTTCTCTAACATTCATTGCTACTAATTGAATTGTTTGACCATATTTTGATACAATATGTGGCTCTACTTGTTCAAATGCCCATTTAGCAAGATTTTCTGCAGTAGGGATAAATGGAACTTTCAATGTTCTATGCTCATCTCCTAATATCTCTAGAGCTTCTATCCCTAATACGTCGTTTTCATAAACAATAAATGAATGATCGACTATATCATGNATATATTTTTCTAATATTTTTGAGATGTCTGANAAATCCATCAACATTCCTTCCTCTGATACACCACTCTTTNCGATTATATCTCCTTCTATCACTGCTTCCCATCTATACCGATGCCCGTGCATATGCTTACACTTGCTCTTATGATTNGGGACTCTATGTCCTGTGTCTGTTTCTACGAATCTCTTAATTCTCGTTACCAATTTTATTCCTCCTTAAAATCCATTGAAGCCGAATTAATACAGTATCTTTTGCCACCTTTACTGACTGGCCCATCATCGAAGATATGTCCTAGGTGAGCCTCGCATTTTGAACATCTGACCTCTACTCTATACATTCCATGACTCCTNTCCTCGACTTGCTCTATGTTTGCATTTTCGTGTTCTGTAAAGAATGATGGCCATCCACATCCAGAATCAAATTTCATTTCCGATGTAAATAATTTATGTCCACAACAAATGCAGAAGTATTCNCCCNCTCTTTTTTCATCCCAATATATACCTGTGAATGGGTGCTCTGTAGCACTTTGCCTAGTTACTTCATATTGGATTTCACTCAAACGTTCTCTATATTCTTCATCTTTGAATTGTTTTTCTACTCTTATTGCATTCTGCAATACATTTTCCCACGAATCAATGTATTCAATAGGATCTCTCCTACCTAATTCATGAAATGCCAATATTCTTTCTATATCTGAACCACTCTTCCCTGAACTTCTACCTTCAGAATCAGGATTGTATGATGTTATTGTATTNGAAAATATAATATCGAAATTTACATCAATACTAATACAAGATTTNACTGCATCATTTAGTATTGTTACTTTGTCCCCATCAATATAGGGTAAATAAAAATCTACTCTCTCAGAATCCCAATTTCCAAGTCTTAATGATTTCTCTAAACTCTGATAGAATTCGGGCCTACAATCAGGATAAATAGCATGGTCTCCACTATGTACTCCAAGAGCTATTTTTACATTTACATCTTCTCTTGCAACTATTGATAGCGCATATCCGTAAATAATTGAAGAAAATATAGCATTTCTATTNGGAACTACAGTACTCTTCATTTGATNTTCTTCGTAATGCCCCTCAGGCACACTCATTTCATTGTCGGTNAAAGATGAATGAAATATTGACATTGCAGAAGAAAGATCCACAATTTTATGAGTTATATCATATCCTTTTTCCTTCAAGTAGTTGATGTTTTCACTTGCCTTTTCTATCTCAATTATGTGTTTTTGGCCATAATTAAATGATAAACAATCAATTTTGTAACCTTCATCAATCAAACGAAGTAATACGCTTGTAGAATCCATTCCTCCACTGAATGACATCACAGCTCTCATTTATTCTACACCCATCCATTTATGTGTTTGTAGAGAAAGTCGCCATTCAGGATTTGAACGAACTTTTTCAAAAGTACTGTGAAAGTTCATTCCATTCCATTCTGTACTTTGCCCTTCATCATAGAGAGGCTGCAGAAATAAATGACTAAAACCTNCTTTTAATTCATCATACATCTCTAAATCTTGTCCTAAATATACAACTTTTAGTTCATCTCCAACTCTTTGTCTAATTTTTATATTATTATATTCTTGATCTTTTGGACTTACACATATCCAGTCTATGGTGTCAGAAGGTATAGCAATAGTGCCATTAGTTTCTATNCTCAAATAATATCCAAGCGGTTTCAAAAATCCTGATAATGTTACTAAATCCTGNAGGGCGGGCTCGCCTCCTGTGAATATTATTCTATCACAATCGTATTTCGATAACTCATTTACAATTTGTGAAATACTCATATCTGTCCAAATATCGAAGTCGGTGTCGCACCAGNCACACCTAAGATTACAGCCACCAAATCTGACAAAAATTGANGGNATNCCAGCATGATAACCCTCTCCTTGGACACTGTGAAATATTTCAACAATAGGAAATAATTGCTCNATATCAATTTCTTGATCAAGAATAACCATTTCTTACCCTCATTNATTTCTTGGATTATTAATTAGTTGCAATAATTCCATCCTAGCTTCTGAATTATCGAAAAATACTCCTCTCATGGAACTTGTAGACATAATNGAATTCTGTTTTTTNACTCCTCGGCATTGCATACAACCATGTTTTGCCTCTATTACAACTCCGCATCCCAAAGGCTTCAANACTCTCTCTAAATCATCCGCTATTGATTTTGTAATTCTCTCTTGATTCTGGAGTCTCATGGAATGTAATTCAACCAATCTTGCTAGTTTACTTATTCCGACAATCTTTTCGACAGGAATATATGCTACATGTGCAGATCCTGTGAATGGAAGCATGTGGTGTTCACATGTTGAGTGAAATTCAATATCTTTAAGCAAAACAATTCCATCATAACCTTCAGCATTGAAAGTAGCATCTAATAGAGTGTCTNCATTTTGTTTGTAACCATTGTATAATTCATTAAATGAGTCAATTACTCTTTTTGGCGTATCAATAAGCCCCTCTCTTAAGTCTCCAGAATCTTGCTCGATATATCTTACTAATGTTTCCACTGCTCTCATAGCATCTTTTTTATCNGGTATCTTTTCCAAAAAATCATCTCCTTCCATGAAATTCATCAATAGAGTCCAATTGATCTAGCATTTTTCTACATGCTGTTCTAATCGCATCAGCTAATGAAATAAATTTCTTTTCATCACCAACATGAGTTTTCAAATCACCCAATAACTCTGATGGGATNTCTAGGCTTATTTTAGGCATAAACTTTCTAACTAACACCAATATATAAATATTCGTAGAGTATTACTATANGAATATTAAGTCCTGTAAGATTCAAGAGTATCGCTCAATCCAGGGTATTTTTTTTCTAAATTAACTGCTCTAGAGTATAGTGTTTGCATTAAAGAATCAATTTCGTTTTCGGAAATATTTTGCTCCATCAGGCTAGATATAACTGTAAGCCCCCCTTGAATAGATCCTGAATCTAGATACGCATCATTAGACATTTGTTGCGCATCTCTCATTAATTCCAATGTCTTAGAAATATATTCTATTTCTAAATTCAACATATCGCTTGTCCAGTTTACTCCATTAGACTTACCTTCAATTATTCCCGATATACTACTTAACATAAAAAATCCTCCCTAGTTTATTCTTTCTACAAGTTCAACTAAAACCCCGCCTGTAGATTCAGGGTGCACAAATGCAATTCTATGCCCACCTGCTCCTGTCGTAGCTTTACTATTAATCATCCTAACTCCGCTTTCAATTAGATTAGAAATTACCAAATCAATATCATCTACAGATATTGCCAATTGTTGTATCCCTACGCCTTTTTTATCTATGAATCTAGCAATCGGAGAACTCTCCGATAAAGCCTCAATCAATTCTACTTTTGAATGCGTTTTATTTCCATCTTTATCTCTACCATAGAACATTCTTATCTTTACATCTTGTTCTTCATTAATATGATCGTCACCTGCCTCTAATCCCACTTGGACCCAGAAATTTGATGCTTCTTCAATATTTTTTGTCGCAATTCCAACATGGTCAATTCTAGTCATTTCAAACACCACTAGGGGACACCCAAGTCCCAAATTCTTCTCTCATAATCCCATTTACTTCGCCTACAGTAGCACCTAATTTCAGTGCTTCAATTAGCGGAGGCATGATATTTTCTTCTCCCTTACAAGTATCGCGTAATTTTTCTAAGCTTTCTGAAATAATTTCTTTATCTCTTCCCTGCCTAAATTGTTCTAATTTTGATATTTGCCTTTTTTCATTACCAGAATCTATTTTCATTCCCAAGTTAAGGTCCTCATCCTCTTCAATATTGCAGTTTACTCCGACAACCAATAGTTTATTTTCTTCTATATCTTTAATCTCTTTCCAAGCGCTTTCATGAATCATTTTTTGTTGAAATCCTAATTTCAAACAGTCTAGAACACCGCCCTTTGTTTCAATTTCATTAATCAGTATGCGAGCATTTTCTTTTATCGAGGNAGTCATTTCTTCAACGTGGTATGAACCTGCCAGAGGATCTACAACATCTGCAACTCCAGTTTCACTGGCTATTATTTGTTGAGTTCTTAATGCTATTTTTACAGATTCATCAGTTGGTAGTCCAATGGCTTCATCATAACTATTAGTATGGAGTGACTGTGTACCNCCAAGAACTGCTGAAAGAGCCTGATAAGAAACTCTTACTGCATTATTCATGGGTTGTTGAGCAGTTAAAGTAACGCCCGCAGTTTGTGTATGGAATCTTAATTGTGAGGATTTAGGATTTTNTGGATTAAATCTTTCATTAACTAATTCATACCAAAGTTCTCTAGCGGCTCTAAATTTAGCGATTTCCTCAAAAAAATCATTGTGGCAACCAAAGAAGAAAGACATTCGCGGTGCAAAATCGTCAATCTTTAGCCCAGTTTTTACTGCTTCTTCTGCATAAAATATCCCGTTTGCTAACGTTAATGCTACTTCTTCAACAGCTGTAGANCCCGCTTCTCTAATATGGTANCCACTAACTGATATTGTATTCCATTTCGGCACATTTTGATTACACCATTCAAATAAATCTGTAGTCAGTCTAATAGATTCTTTTGGAGGGTATATGTATAATCCACGAGCAATATATTCTTTCAAAATATCATTCTGTACAGTTCCTCTCAACGAATCTCTAGAAACTCCTTGATTATCTGCAGTTGCAACATATAGTGCCAATAGAGTAGTTGCCGGAGCATTAATTGTCATAGATGTTGAGACTTTACCTAGATCAATATCTGCAAAAAGTTCTTCCATATCCTCTAAAGAGTCAATAGGNACGCCTACTTTACCGACTTCGCCTAATGATTCTTCATCATCTGAATCTAATCCCAACTGAGTTGGTANATCAAAAGCCACTGATAGGCCAGTTTGTCCTGAACCTAATAATAACTTAAATCTCTCATTCGTTTCTTTAGCAGTAGAAAAACCAGCATATTGCCTCATTGTCCACAATCTATCTTTGTACATACCGGAATGTATACCACGTGTATAAGGTGGNCTACCGGGTAATTGGTGCCCTTCAATTGGATGATCTGTATCCGACAGAGAATCCTTAGTAGGAACATCACTTCTAGGCAAACCACTTCGTGTTGTCGAACGACTAGAGCGCTTATCCACGTATGTCGGATAAGGCTAGAGCAAATGAATTATGTGATTAAAATATTTTTTGGAAANTATAATATTGACTAATTACCACAGCCACAACCTGGGTCATTACATGANGGATCNGCTTCGCTAATCTCAACAACTTCAACTTCAAAAGTCAATGCTTTGCCTGCCATTGGATGATTAAAATCACATGTTACGGTNCCTGAATCTCCAGAATCAAGATTAATTGCTGTAATTTCGAAAGGCATTGGCATACCTTGGACTTCTGCTTGGAATTTCATCCCTATTTCTATACCTTCAGGAAAATCTCCAAATGGCATTTCCATAATCCTTGTTTCATCTCTATGCCCATATGCTCTTTCTGGCTCGAGTGTAAATGTTCTTTTCTCAGATAATTTTGAACCCAAAATTTCTGCNTCGAAACCAGGTATCATTTGCCCTTTACCNACAGTAAAAGACAAAGGCTCTCTTTCTAANGAACTATCGAANACTTCTTTAGTATCCGGGAAATATCCATGGTAATGNACTTTCACAACTTTATTATTTTCAACTAACATTTTTTCACCTTCTTATCGTATAATCATCAATGACTTTTTCAAGCCTCGACTTTTGTTCCTCATTTATTGCACCTTCACTCATTTTCTCAACTAAGAAATCCTTTGCATCTGATGCAGTTTTTCTCTCTCCCTTTGCCCAAATAGTACCTAAAAGATTAGATCTATGTTCTTCTGGTACATTGATATCATCTAATAATTTTCTCATCTCATATTTGTATTCCATATGCCTACTCCTATTCAATCGCTTTGCTCTAGTAGCAGGTTGGTAACTTGTTTTTGTANTTCTTCGTTTTTTAGTAACAATNGGTTTAACTTCTTTCTTCTCAATTAAAGCCTCAACGATAGGTTGCATAGCTCTCTGTCTACTTTGTTCTATTAATGCAGCGGCCTTATCACTTTGATTATTCGAATCCTTATTTTTANTATCTTCTTTCTTCTTAATTTGCTTTAATCCACGTGTTTTCTTTGGTTTGCTGCCAAAGATTTGATCAGCAATAATCTCTTTAGAACCCTCTTCAATATCTCCCTCTTCAATATCTTTTTCAGTTTCAATTACTTCCTTTACTTCTTGAGGNTCTTTAATCTCTGTCTGAGGAGTTTTTACCTTAGGTTTAACGACCTCTTTCTCAACTTTTACTCCTTTATCAGAGCCAGCAACTTTGGGAGGAGTTATTGACGTTGGTGGAGCTATTGGTTGATTTCTAGGAGTTGGTGAAACAACTGGTTTCTTCTGCTCCTTTTTAGCACCGGGGCTGAAGATATCTTTTGGCGCTCTTTTCGCCGGTCCTCTACGTCTTCCTCCTCTCAATCTACTCAATCCTGTATTACGGCCACCAAGCGCCTTAGATAAGCCTTCTTAGTAAGTGAATTATTCCCAAACTACTTCGGCATGATCGGTTCTCATCGAAGGATCTATTGCACTATCTACTAATTTTGTATGAATATTATGTTTCAGCATCTTTCTCCCCAACTCTGCAATCATAGTTCCATTATCTATACAATATTGTTTTTCAGGCCAAAATGCACCAGCACCTCTATCCTTACACATCAAGTCAGACATCTCTCTAATTCTTTCATTGCAAGCAACTCCTCCACCTAATAACAATTCATTTTTCCCAGTATGTGCTAATGCCCTTTCTGCAACTTCTATACATGCAGAAAACGAGTGTTCCTGTAGGGACCAACAAACCTCTTCAAGCGTATGCCCATCTGTAACTTTCTGTATTGCCGCAGTTAAAATCCCAGAAAAAGATAAATCCATCCCTTGCACACCATATGGTAAAATTATATCATCTAATCTTGCAGAAGGGTTTTNTGATAACCATTCTTTAGATAATTTTTCTATCTTAGGGCCTCCAGGGAATGGTATTCCTTGTGTTCTGGCGAACTTATCTAACATATTTCCTATCCCTATATCTAAAGTCTCACCTATTACTCTATATCGATTACCATTTCTTGCTATAACCTGAGTATTCCCTCCACTAACATACAATAATACTGGGTCATGACAACCTGTCTGCAGTCTCCCAATTTCTATATGTGCCACACAATGATTAACTCCAATCAATGGTTTTCCAATTTTATCNGCCAGAGATCTGGCTACGGATGCTCCTACTCTCAAGCAAGGCCCTAGGCCTGGACCTTGACTAAATGCAACAGCATCAATTTGATTGACTGGAATTTGATTCTTAGTCATGAATTCTTTGAATAAATTACCAGATAATACTGAATGATGATCTGCGGCTTCNCTAGGGTGTATTCCGCCTTGTTCAGGCCTAAACAATGCTGATGAAGATGAGATAGTNTNTCCATTAGTATAAACTCCACCAAATGANAATGTGTGAGCTGTACTTTCAATCCCTAAAATGACGCCCATTAGGACTTCCGAAGAAGGGAGTCCTTTCAAGTGTCACTCATGTCCGCTATCATGGACCTCCTGTTATTCAACATCGGAGAGCTTGCNACTTTATCCCANGGAGACGTCTCAAAGCCACTTTCTGGGACTGAAATGGCAAATCGAGAGGAATTAATTATTGAGTCAGGTTCATCAATGCTAATTTCTCAAGGAAAAATAGCAAAAATTGGTCCAGAACAAGAATTATTAGAAGAATTTGCACCTGATATGGAAAATGGCAAATCTAACCTTNTCGAGNTTCTTAATGTGAATGGAGCGGCAATAATACCCGGACTTGTAGATTGTCACACTCATCTTCTTTGGTCCGGCGATAGATCTAATGAAATTAGATTACGCCAAAAAGGTCTAACTTATCAAGACATATCAAACCAAGGAGGNGGGATAAATAAAACTGTAATTTCTACAAGAAAGGCATCNCAGAAGGAACTGGAATCNATAGGTCATAGAAATTTATTACAATCTTCAAATTACGGAACTACTACAATAGAAGCGAAAAGTGGTTATGGTTTATCAGTTGATAGTGAAATAAAAATTCTCNAAGCAACGGCTTCACTTGACGGNATTAATCACAATGTTCTNCCTACNTGGCTNGGAGCTCATGATTTCCCTAAAGAAAAGAAACCTAGTGAATACATGGATGAACTAATACATGAGCAATTACCATTAGTTGCAGAGAAGAACTTAGCAAAGTGGATAGATGTTTTTTGTGAGCCGGGGTGGTTCAATTTAGAACAAACTGAGACATTAGTAAANAATGCTAAGAATTTTGGANTAAAAAGTCGCCTTCATGTTGATGAATTCGTAGACTCCGGAGGACTATCATTAGCTGCAGAGTTAGGAAGTTGTAGTGCAGATCATGTAGGTTTCAGTAATTCAGATTCTAGAGACAAGGCAAATAAATCTGGAACTATGCAAGTTTTTTTNCCTGGAACACCCTATGTTTTAGGAAAAGATCTCGGAGAAGGAATTCAAGAATGTTTNGAAAATAATTGGANTTTNTCTTTAGCAACTGATTTNAATCCAAATTGCCAAACTCTTTCATTACCGTTTATCGCNAGTTTAGCTACGCACAGAATAGGNATNGATCCATTAACTGCATTAGTNGCATGTACGAGAAATCCTGCATCGACATTAAATGATGAATTAGAAAATTGTGTTGGCTCGATAAATGTAGGTGGNCCAGCCGATTTTAACATCTTGAATGCCAAATCAATTGATTATTGGTGTCANACACCTGGGGTCTCACCCATATCCAAAACATTTTTTTCCGGCTCTATTGTAAAATCTTATTAATAGNNTAGTAACTGTTTTTAATTATAAANGCNAATGAAATNAATAATANNNTTAATCAAAGAAAATAAATTCGNAAATCAAATNGAAAAATTATTTCTCAGTAAATTAAGGGNNTTTTNTTCGATGTTCTTTNGGCCGATAATGNTAGTTATCAGAAATTGAAAGAAAGAGANATGNCATAATAGCCTCTNAGTACAACGTTTTTGAAGAAAACATCTTTTTTTCACTAATATGAGGGGTTAGTAAGGTTTAGTTGTGTTGCCAATCTCGAATGAATGTGATATCAGTAGAAGCTTACTGTTTGAAATGCAAAAATACTGTATTAGTCCAGTCTCCAAAAAAGATTGTTATGAAAAATGGTAGAGTAAGAGTTTCTGGANTTTGCTCCAGAGATGGATGCGATGGACGACTTTCTAAGATCATTGCATAATTCAAATATTCAGAGAGAATCATTCATCAGTGTTTGTCTTGCCCCCTACATTACGGGGCTCGTGGTCTAGGGGTTATGACGCCACCTTGACATGGTGGAGATCGCAGGTTCAATTCCTGCCGAGCCCACCAACAACTACAAACAAGCATTAGCGATTATTCAATGAATACGAGATTCTTAGTTTTCCAGCCCCTTTGGATTTTACATTTGTTATATTCATTTCATTAAGCTTTGAAGTATTGTCGACATGAGTGCCGCCGCAAGGGCAAAGATCTACATNAACAATTTCAACTACTCTTAATTCTTTTACAGTAGTAGGAATCCTGTCCATAAATTTAGTATGTCTCATCTGCTCATGTTCTAATATTCTCTCTCTTTCCCAATTATGTATCTTTACATTTTTATTTGATTTGATGATGTCATTAACAGCNTGCTCTAAATCTTCAGANCTAAATTTGTCTCGATCAGGGAATAACAAGTCTATTCTCGTATATTCTTCACTAATCTGATTNCCAACAGTTTCAGCAGAAAACATATCATTCGCTATTGCAGAGACGATNTGTTGTACTGTGTGCATTGTAGTATTTTTATTCCTCCTTTCTTGATTAATCGAACATAGAACTTCATCACCTACATCAAAACCCTCTGTTGAANTAACTGGATGTATGATTGAGTCCCCTGGAATCGTTTCTAATAATTCCGTTTGNGAATTCATATTGGAAATTATACCAGTATCTCCTTGTTGGCCTCCGCCTCTAGGGTAACAATATGTTTCTTTCAAAANAATCTTATCTTCTACGATNCCNGTGATAATACTTGTAAATGGAGGAGGGTTAATTCCTGGATGNTGNGTCATATGCAGTTTTTCTTGCAACTATTCACTCTCCAAAAATATCAGCAAATTCAGATGTTAATATCTTCTCAGCAATAATCTCAGTATCTTCTGTAGTGCTTCTGTCACTCTCAATCTTCGACACATAACCTCTCAACCAATTATGTATCTTTTTTACCGAANCGGCAGGATTTTCAGGGATATTATCCAAGGCTTGACATGAACANATCAACTCACTAGAAATTACNGACGATAATAATTTACTNGCCTTAAATGTCCTATATGCTCCAGTAGCACCCATAGAGACATGATCTTCTTTACCCATACTGACAGGAACATTAGTTGTTGAAACGGGGTTAGACAATAGTGATAATTCCGCTATAACTGCTGCTGCAACGTATTGCACAATCATTAATCCACTTTCTAATCCTTCANCGTTNGCCAAAAATGCTTTCTGNCCACTCCATTGGGGGTCAAGAACCTGATTTATTCGTCTTTCGGAAATGCTTGCTATTTCATGAATACAAATTGCCATATTATCGCTAGTAATAGCTAGTNTTTGCCCATGAAAATTACCTCCGCTAATNACTTCTGGCTTGCCATTATTGGAGAAAACAAGTGGATTATCCGTAGCAGAATTAATTTCTNTACTGACAATTCTCCTAGCTTCTCGTAATACATCAATCATTGGACCATGTACCTGAGGAGCACAACGGAATGAATAGGAATCTTGAACTCTATCNCAATCAATATGAGATTTATTGATGTCGGAATTTTTCAAAAATCCTCTAATCCTAGTTGCAGATATTGATTGTCCTAATTGTGGCCTTACATCATGAATTCTCTTATCAAAAGCAACATATGATCCTTTTATCGCCTCAATTGAAGTNGATAATGCAGCATCNGCTGCAAAAATNAGCATTTCAAGATTGATGATGCTTTGACATAAATATGAACACATTTGACTTGTACCATTAATCAATGAAAGCCCTTCCTTAGCCTGCAATTTAATAGNTTTCAAGCCAAAATTATTTAGGGCTTTTTCAGAATTATAGATAATCCATTCTCCTTCACTAGTTTGAACTTGGGATTTACCCTCACCCATCATTCCTAGTGTCATATGAGAAAGTGGTGCTAAATCNCCCGAAGCTCCTAAAGAGCCTATTCTTGGAACTACAGGTGCTACTCTATTATTTATCATATCAATTAATAATTGGATTACTTCTAATCTGGTTCCTGAATATCCTTTAGCAAGTGAATTTGCTCTTACAAGCATCATCATCAGTACTGAATTAGGATCCATTTTGTCTCCGAGTCCACAAGCATGGGAACGAATTAAATTGGATTGCAAATCTTCTAGTTTATCTGNAGGTATTGTGACATTGGAAAGGGCACCGAATCCTGTATTAATNCCATATACNACTTCGCCACTAGAAACTATANCTTCTACAAGATTTCTTGATTTTTGAATTAATAAAATAGAAGAATCAGATAACTTAACTCTAGTATCATAATTAGTGATTGAAACTACTTGTTCGATAGTNAGAGAGTTTCCATCCAGTATAATCTCGCCATCACTCATATTACACCTCATGATANCCTTTCAAGTAAACTCTTCGATACTTTANTAGGGACTGTGACTTGCAAATTAGGGTCAATATCCATAGCTCTCTTAATAGCAAAAATTGCTTCAGAATTTTGTGCCCANGCACGTCTAGCAATTCCATTATTTACATCCCAAGATAACATTGATTTTATGTTTCTATCCGAATCAATACTTCCATCAATTACCATTCCAAAACCTCCATTAATTACTTCTCCCCAACCTACACCNCCACCATTGTGTAAACTTACCCAAGTAGCACCTCTAAAAGAGTCGCCAATGAAGTTTTGAACAGCCATATCTGCAGTAAACATAGATCCATCTCTAATATTAGCAGTTTCCCGGNAAGGNCTATCAGTTCCACTGACATCATGATGGTCTCTNCCTAGAATGATGGGTGAAGAGATTCTTCCGTCAGAGATTGCCTTGTTGAATTCNTCTGCGATTTTTACCCTCCCTCTTTCATCAGCATATAATATTCTAGCTTTACTACCTACTACTAGTCCATTCTGATTAGCAGTTTCTATCCACCTAATGTTGTCATAATACTGNCCTTTTATCTCGGATGGNGCCTCTTCNGCTAAGGATCTAAGCACCTTAGATGCAATGTCATCGGTAACTNCTAAGTCATCATCATTCCCTGACGAACAAACCCATCTAAATGGTCCAAANCCATAATCAAAACAAATTGGACCCATAATATCTTCAACATAAGAAGGATATTTGAATCCTGATTCTGTATCATCTGAATAAATATCGGCACCAGCTCTTCCAGCCTCTAGCAAGAAAGCATTACCATAATCCCAGAAATACATCCCTTTATTCGATAATTCATTAATAACCTCAACATGTTTAATCAAACTTTCTTTGACTTTTATTTTGAATAACTCAGGATTATCCGAGATCATTTTCTTCATTTCATCATAAGTCATACCATATGGNGTATAACCACCTAGCCAAGGATTGTGCAGACTTGTTTGATCACTTCCTAAATCAGGAATAATATTTTCATAATTTAATCTCTCCCAAACATCAACGATATTTCCTACATAACCTAGAGAAACTGCTTCTTTATTTGCTAGGCAGACCCTTAGTCTGACAATTAATTTNTCTAAATCATCGAATAACTCAGATAACCAACCTTGTTCATATCTTTTCTTAGCCGCATGAGAATTAGAATCTGCGATTACAGACACAGCACCGGTTATTACAGCGGCTTTAGCCTGTGCACCAGACATTCCACCTAATCCAGAGGTGACATAGAGNAAACCACCTAAACCGTCTTTNGTATCAAAATTAAGATACTTTCTTGCAGCATTAAGTATTGTTAATGTTGTCCCATGAACAATCCCCTGAGGGCCNATGTACATATAGGAACCAGCNGTCATCTGACCATACTGAGTGACACCTAAAGCATTCATTACTTCATAGTTATCTTGACTCGAATAATTCGGAATAGTCAANCCATTAGTAATTACAACACGAGGNCTGTTTTTATTGGAAGGAAATAACCCAAGCGGGTGTCCTGAATACATCACTAATGTTTGATTTTCATTCATTTTTGATAAATAGTGCATAGTTATTCTATACTGAATCCAGTTTTGAAAAACGCTNCCATTCCCTCCATAAGTAACTAATTCNTGAGGATACTGGGCGACAGCNGGNTCAAGATTATTTTGAATCATAAGCATGATACAAGCCGCNTTTCTATTATTAGTAGGGTATTCAGATATTGGTCGCGCATACATATCATAATCNGGTCTAAAACGATACATGTAAATATGGCCAAAGTCATTTAATTCGTTACTAAATTCAATCGCTAACTCTTCATGCCAATCTTCAGGAAAATATCTCAGCGAATTAGCGATTGCTAATTTTTTCTGNTCCTCATTTAGTACATCGGGTCTTTTAGGAGCATGATCTACAGAATTATCTAATTCTTTTTTTGGTGGAAGTTCTAGNGGGACACCAAATTTAAACTCTTCAGAAAAATCAATCAAATCTCCATCCTCCTAGAAACAATTTCTCTAATTTGCATGATTAATTCTTTAGATTTCGTAAGTACTATTGTGTTATCGTCTTGAATCNTATCTAATTCTTTATCANTCATTGAATCAACATTAATTTTTACATTTAATGAGGCTATATAAACAGCAGTATAGGCTAATTCAGAAGATGCTGCNAGATCTGTAATTGCATTAAGATTNCCAAATCTAGCTAAATCAGGCAATAAAGATAATAATTTTAANCCCTCATGAGCAATTTCAGAAGGAGTTTGAGCNGCTCCGATAGTAGATTCTAGTATGGCTAATTTTCTTGACTNAATTTCCANATCATTATNNCTAGGCATTCGATATGAGTCCATTACTTTATCNAATGCTAATGAATCATTCTCTGCAAGAAGGATAGACCTTTNCAGTGATTCGNCACTAGAATTTATAATTAAATTAGAAATTTCATGCCCTTCATGCCATTTTTCCTTANCAATAGTCAACCTAGAAACCATTGCTGCTAATGAATGAGCATGNGCCAGAGTTAGGGCTGCAACCGTACCCCCTCCAGGAGTAGGTGATTCGGAACTAATTTTTTCTAATATTGATATATATCCATCATTCATCATTTTCACCACGGTTTTCTATTGCCCATTCAATNATACTNACATTAGGATTAAANTTTCTCAAATAATNNAAACCTAATCCTTCTATTGCACACTCAACTAATTCTTCTTCGGAAGCATTCTCTGGATCTAAGCAGAACCATTTACCAGATTCCAGCATAGCACTCAGTGGTACTAAACCTACTAGTTCAGAACCACAGGTTTCGACACCATGNTCATTGACTATGGATTTTACTGCTTCGAAAGCCTCATGCATCGAAGTTTCAGAAACATTCTGAAGATTCATTGAAACCTGGGATATCGATGAAGATGGTAATGGGACACCCATCCCTTGAACATGGTTCAATAGACCCTTTATTCTCATTTTTTTNCCATCTCTTTTAATCAACCTCCCAGATGTTCTTATCATTGATCCGGCGATCTTTGAAGCTTTAGCATCAATTTCATTCACATTTACGTTGTAAGCTACAAGAATATTCCTTGCTCCNATAGCNACTGCTCCAAAACGACGTTCATTTTNACCCCATTTACCTGACCAAACATCTGGCATACGAGTGTTCTCATTGGCCCATTCTCCACCATTAAATCTGGATTCAAGGCCCTCATATTCCATCTTTCTTAAGACGGAAAGAGAAGANCTTTCTTNAGATGAGGCAACGTCNCCATAAAAAAAAATGAGGAATTTTTTCNCCTATTAATTTGGATAATTNTTTTGCCGAACTCACACAATGTTTCATAGAATTGTCCGATAAAGGAACAAATGGACANACATCAACNGCACCCATGCGNGGATGATTTCCAGAATGTTTACTCATATCTATCAATTCTAATGATTTTAGTATAATTGCATANGCTCCTTTTGTAACACTAACAGGGTCGCCAGCAATTGTGATTACAGTCCTATTGTAATCAGAATCTGGTTCACATCCTAGTACTTTAACTCCTTCAACTTGTCTAGCNGAATCAACAATTGAATTTATAATATCTAAATTTCTNCCTTCACTAATATTTGGCACACATTCAATTAGAATATTATTCATTCAAACACCTAGCCATACAGACGATCCGGGCCATTATTNTTCACCCCTTTTCTCTTTGCATCTATAGATGAAATTGCTTCCTTGAAGTGAGACATTTTACACTTAGAAACTCCTTCAGATATAGCCTTCATNCCTACATCAATTGTAATTGCTTTAATTTCTGCTCCACTGTATCCTTCAGTAACTAAAGCTAATTTAGAGAAGTCAACTCCCTTATCCAATGGCATTTTTTTAGCATGTACCTTGAATATAGCCTCTCGCCCNTCAATATTTGGCAATGGAATCTCAACAATTNTGTCGAANCGACCAGGTCTAAGTAACGCTTTATCNAATAATTCAGGACGATTAGTTGCAGCAATAACTTTGACATTTTCGAGAGAGTCAAANCCATCTAATTCNGATAGAAGTTGCATTAATGTTCGTTGAACTTCCCTATCTCCTGAAGTAGANGAATCNAGTCTTTTAGAGCCAATAGCATCAATTTCATCAATGAANATAATACATGGAGACTTCTTTCTGGCTAGAGAAAATAATTCACGAACCATTCTACCACCTTCTCCAATATATTTCTGAGCGAGTTCTGAGCCTACCAAACCAAGAAATGTAGCATTTGTATGACTAGCTACAGCTTTGGCAAGCATAGTTTTTCCAGTNCCAGGAGGGCCTGTAAGTAACACTCCTTTAGGTGGTTGAATNCCGAATTTCTCGAAAGATTCTGGTTTTTCAAGTGAAAGTTCAATGGCNTCNCTAATTTCTTTAATTTNCTCATCNAGNCCCCCTAAATCTGAATATTTAATATTCGGTTTTTCTATTATTTCTGCTCCAGAGACCAATGGATCAAATGCATCATCGAGTATNTCTATTACAGCCAGAGTATCTTGATTCATGGAAACACGTACTCCNGGAAGAATCTTTGAATTATCTATCCTAGGATTTTTTGATACCAAGAATATAGTGCCGTTTGAACTNCTAACAACTACTTTTTCNCCAATGACATCTTGAATATTNCCAATGATATATGGTGGAGTTCGTAAACTTCTAATCTCTTCATCTAATCTATTAACTCTCTTTTTCAATTGGCTTAATTCATTTTCCAAAAACATTTTTTCAGTCATTAGTTGTTTNGCATCTTCNGATAATAAAGCATACTGTTCTTTCAGTTCACTGAGAGTCTTTTTTGATATAGAGTCACTGCCAATATCGGTAGTTGTTTTATCTTTAGATGGTGAACCGGCGCGACTCGTCATAAGACTACCTAATGCATTATACATTTGACGCTTATTACCCGAAGCAGTCTTGTATCACACTATGCTCGCAGTTTCATGTCATCTTGCGAACTGTGTGGTAAGGAGAAAGTTTCCACCAGAAAAGCACGCACTGCGGGCATCCAAGTAGATGCTTGTGGAAGATGTATTGAATCAATGAATCTACAAGTAGTTGAATTATCGCCAAAGTTTACAAAAATGATTTCTAAAAAGAAGAATACTGTTACTAGTAGAGGAATTGCTGGAAAGGATATTATGGCTAAAAAGGAAAAGGAATTAGCCTCAGACTTTCACAAAAGGATTATCGAAGGACGTAAGAAAAAGGGTTGGGATCAGAGAACTTTTGCATCAAAGATGAATGAAAGATTGAACATCGTCCAAAAAATTGAAAATGGGGGCAGGCCAACTGACAAATTAATACAAAAAATTGAGAAAATACTGTCGATAGAACTCAATGTAGAAAGAAGTTCTGAACATACATCTACTGTAACAACAAAGAAAAGAAATATGACAATTGGTGATGCACTTGAAGATTTACTATCTCGGAGGGAGGATTTGTGAGGAATGTGCCTCTACATATCATACATTTAGAACAAGATGATCCGAAAAAATGTACTGCAAGAAGGTTGCAAAAATTTGGCCACGCCATTCTTCATACAAATATTAAAAAGTCACCCAAAAGAGGAATTTTATTAGATCCAAAATCAGGAATATTATTGGGTCCTGATGATAAAAACAGCATAGATAGAGGGGCATCAATAGTAGCTTTAGATTGTTCATGGAAGCAAATAGATAGTTCACTAAAATATATTGAGAATAATACTAAATTAGAAGGACGGACATTACCTTGTGTTCTCGCAGCAAATCCGGTTTCCTGGGGTAAACCTGGAAGATTATCGACTTCTGAAGCATTAGCGTTGAGTTTAGTTTTAATTGATAGATGGGAACAGGCTAAGAGTATCATGAAGCCTTTTAGATTTGGTGAAGCATTTTTCCAATTAAACGCAGAGCCTCTAGAAGCATATGCAGAAGCTAAAAGTAATTCGGAACTTGCAGAAATACAATGGGAGTTTTTTGATAAACCAGAGTTATCTGACTTGTGAACCAGTTGGCATATCTGAATCAAGAGTTAGAACTGAAACATTACCGTCCCCATCATCTGCAGCTAATATCATACCTTCAGACATTATTCCGCGGAGTTTTCTAGGTTTTAGATTAGCAACAAAAACAACTTGTTTCCCCAATAATTGTTCTTTTTCATAAATTCCTTTCAATCCTGCACAAACTGTCCTAGTTGAATCGGGACCATCTTCAATGGTAACGACATATAATTTATCTGCATCTGGATGATCATCAATTGCCACCACTTTTCCAGTCTTCATTTCTACCTTCATAAAATCTTCAAAATCGATATAATTCACATCCTCGTCGTTAATTTCTTTATTATCTGCATCACTGCTTGCAATTAGTTTTTCCCTTTCTAATATTTGCTCAATATCTAATCTATTGAACAAAGGTTCTGGTTTATCGGCATTCCACGAGAATATATTATTAAAGTCAAAAGCATCTTCATACAATATCTCGTCCATATTAGTTTCTTCACCCATCATAGTCCATAATTTATCAGATTGGAATGGTAAAAAGGGGCGTAATGTTATGGCAAGCCCTCTACATATTTGCCAGCAGAATGCCAATGTAGACAAAGATTTAGATTTCTCAGGAGAATCCTCTAATTTCATATATTTCCAAGGCTCGGAATGTTGAATTAATCCATTACCTATCTGTGAAATATTCATTATCGATCTCAAAGCTTCTTTGAAGCGTTGTTTCTCCATTGAATTGATAGCACTATTCAATAAATCCTGAATCTTATTTGCCGAATCTTTATTGTCTTCTTCATTGAAATACTGGGCTAATGGATTACCACCATCTAAAGATTCCAATCTATGGGATAGTGTCATTACTCGATGAACAAAATTAGCATAAGTGCCTATTAACTCATTATTGACTTTGTCCACATATTCTTCCCATCGAAAGTCAGTATCATGTCCTTCTGGCATATTTATAGATAAGAAATAACGAAGAGTATCAGGATTATGATGTTTCAAGAAAGATGGTAGCCACACTGCATGCTTTCTACTTTTACTGAATTGCCCTCCTTGAAGCATTAAATATTCCATAGCTGGGACATTACTTTCTAATACTAATTCACCAGGTTGAATTGAACTACTAGGATTTTTTCCTGAATTAGCAGAGTTTAGGCCCATAATAATGGCTGGCCAGATAACAGTATGGAAAGGGATGTTATCTTTACCCATGAAATAAATATGTCTTGGTTCTATACCTTCATCAGATTTCGTCCACCATTTTTTCCAATCATCATTATTAGTGGAATAATTCTCTGCCCAAATTTGTGAACAAGTTAAGTAACCTTGAACCGCTTCAAACCAAACATAAATTCTTTTTCTATCCCACTCCTTACTGGATATTGGTAATTCAATACCCCATTCCATATCTCTAGTAACTGCTCTTGGCCTCAAACCCATATTAAGCCAGTTTTTAGTCATCGCTCGAACATTAGGCTTCCATATTTTTTGTTTTGTCTGAGAATGTTTCTCAAGCTCATCCTGAAATTGATCAAGTTGGAAGAAAAAATGATCCGTGTCTCTAATTTCTATTTTAGCATCGGGATCCATTTTAGAACGAGGATTCACTAATTCACTTGATTCATAGGTTGAACCACATTCATCACACTGATCCCCCCTAGCTCCTTCTGAGCCACATATTGGACAATCTCCCTCAACATACCTATCTGGAAGAAATTTTGTCATTCCATCAGCACTAATTGAACAATATTGTTGCATTGTTTGTTGCTTAAGAAATCCTGAATCTTTCAATAATGAAAAATATTCTTGGACCAATACCTTGTGCCTTGGGTCCGTAGTACGATTGTACAATGCCCCACCATATTCGATCCCTCTTGGATCAATGTTTTCTCCCCAAGAACATCCCAAATCAATCAATGCTTGAGTATTAATTTGATGAAATCTATCAACTATTTTCTGAGGTGAAACTTTTTCCTCATCAGCAGTAACAGTAATTGGAGTGCCATGCTCATCAGAACCACTACACATGATGACCGAACGGCCCCTAGACCTCTCATATCTATACTGAATATCGGCAGGTAAACAATTACCCGCAACATGACCCAAATGCAAAGGACCATTTGCATACGGCCAAGCCATAAATATCGCTACACGCTCGATTTTCTTCATCTCCAATATACGTCTGTAGCAAATGCGTGAGGCACCATGTTTATGTCTTAATCGCTCTTGTTACGTCCCGAACCTAACCGCTTGTCACGCAGTTACAACACTAAAATCAACCCAAAAGTTCTCTAAGAGGCAATAAAAGTGGAATCTACTACATTAATTATTTTTTACGCATCGCTAGCATTAGGCGCATCATTCCTATGTAGTATTTTAGAGGCTGTATTACTTTCAACAACTCATGGCCACATAGTAGCACTAAAAGACACTCATCCAAAGATAAGTAAAACATGGAGTGATTTCAAAGATGACCCTGAGGGGCCTCTAACTGCGATATTGACTCTTAACACGATTGCACACACAGTAGGGGCATTAGGTGTGGGGCATGAGGTAGAGAATGCATATCAAGGAGAATATGTCATAGCTGTTTCCGCCTCATTACTGACAATAGCTATATTATTACTGAGTGAGATTTTACCTAAAACTATTGGTGCCCTGTATTGGAGAAAATTAACTGTAAGTTCAGCTAGGGTATTGAGGATTCTAATGTTCGTATTATTGCCTATAGTTTATCCTATTGAAAAACTGCGATCTATCTTCCCTTCAGTACAAAATGAAGCAGTGACTAGGGATGAATTATCACATCTAGCTGATATAGCAGAAGAAAGTCAAGTAATTGAGAGAGATGAAGAAAAAGTTATACAAAATTTATTGGGGCTAAGAGAAAAAACAGTAGCATCTATCATGACTCCTAGAGTTGTAATGGAAACAGCATCTGGTGATGAAACAGTTGCAATGATTAGGGAAAGAATACCAATAATGGTCCATGGCCGGTTGCCTGTAACGATAAATCAAAATATTGATGAAATCCAGGGAATGGTTCTTCGAAGTGAGATATTGAGGGAAGCAGCAGCAGATAATGACGAAAAAACAATGAAAGAGATTTCTAGAGATATTCATTCATGTAGAGATATAGACTCAGTAGACAAGGCCCTAGACATATTATTAGATAATAAAGAGCAAATCTTGATTGTTAAAGATGAATTTGGAGGCACTGTGGGCCTAGTTACTATGGAAGATATAATTGAAACATTGCTAGGTGTTGAGATAGTTGATGAAGATGATCAAGATGCAATAGAGGAAGGAAATCATCACGAAGATATGAGAGAATTAGCTAAAATCAGATATGAAGAATTAGAAGCAGCCGAAGAGTAATTAATTAGAATGGTAATACTTTGTCAAGTCTAGAAGTCATTTCTAAATATCTATTCTCATGCTCAGTACCTGGAATATTAATCTTAAATTGCCAATATCGCCAAGCAGCTATAGATAATGTAGCAAGTTTGTGTAAATCAGGAAGTGCAGAAATTTCCTCTTTAGATAATTTTCTAACAGATTGATAGCCATCCAGAATGGCGTTCCATCTTTCTTCTATAGGCTCACCATTCTCCCAACCAAAACCAACAAATGTCATCATTAAATCAAATACTAGTACATCATTACACACTTCTTCAAAGTCAAGTATTGATATAGAATTATTTTTACAAATCACATTATCGGGGAATAAATCGCCATGAATTATTCCTCTTGGTAAATTTTCAATACTTTGGTACAAAGATTTTGATGATTTCAACAGCAATAAGAAATCATTCCATTCATTATTATTGTCTGCAATCTCGAATAGTTTTTCGAACAAACTAAGCCCCATTGAAAAGTCATTCTTTAGGTAAGTCGGAGGGGTGATAAGATGCATCTCTGCTTGAATCCTGGCTAATGTGAATAATGATTCATAATCAGATTTTAGCCAATTTCCTTCGATAAATGGCAAAATGGTCCAAGGTAAATTATCACGTATTATGAGAAAATCACCATTATCGAAAACTATAGGTGCAGGAGTTGGAAATCCAGAATTAGCTAAGTATGAGGTTATTTTAAGCAAATAATTAACTTGATCTTTGTTTTGCTCGTTCCAAATCTTAAGTACTAGTTTAGTATTATTTTTTAGTACTAATTTATAATTTGAATTTGCCCAACCACCATCTAACTTTTCTATTGAAACTAATTCTCTATATCCGGCTTTTTCAATTACCTCAGAAGCCTCCTCAAGAGATACTTCTGTGTATGCCATAGATGTACTACATCTGTTATATATATCGTATTATCTATAAGAGAGATTCCAATCAAAGGATTAAATTATCCAAGCATCATCTATAATTTGTGGAAATATCTGAGCGAGAACTAGAATTGTCTCTTGAAGAAATACTAGAAAAGAGAGAGAAACATATCAGTAAATCTCTTTCGATAGGACATGGGAAACCACTTCACATCATAAGAGGAGATATGCAATACCTATATTCTAAGTCTGGAGAAAAATATCTAGATTTGGTAAATAATGTATGTCATGTTGGGCATTGTAACCCTCATGTTGTTAGTTCGGGGCAAAAACAAATGGCTTTACTAAATACTAATACTAGATACATATACGATGGATTAACAAAATATATTGAAAGGATATCAAATACCTTACCGGGTCAACTCGATGTCGGTTTTTTAGTTAATTCTGGTAGTGAAGCGAATGAACTTGCCATTAGACTTGCTAGAGCATATACAAAAAATCACGATATTGTGGTTGTTGAGGGAGCATATCATGGCCATACTGGAATGTTAATTGATCTAAGCCCGTATAAATTTAGAGGGCCTGGTGGGAAAGGAAGTTCAGAGAATTGGGTACATGTAGTTCCAGTTCCAGATACATACAGAGATAGTTCAAGAGATTACATAGGAGAACTACATGATATTGTAAGCGAGGCTGAACCAATAGCAGGTTTCATCGTTGAATCTATGCTTTCATGTGCTGGACAAATTCCTCTTCCAGAAGGATATCTAGCCAAATCTTTTGAGTGTATTCGCAAAGTAGGAGGATTATGTATTGCTGATGAAGTTCAGGTAGGATTTGGTAGAACTGGAAAACAAATGTGGGCGTTCGAGGAACATGGCGTTATCCCTGATATCGTTGTAATGGGTAAACCGATCGGAAATGGCCACCCCATGGCTGCAGTGTTCACGACAAAAGAGATTGCATCCGCGTTTGAAGAAATGGAATTCTTTTCTACATTTGGAGGGAATCCGGTGTCTTGCGCTATTGGAATGGCTGTTTTAGATGTAATAGAAAATGAAAAATTGATAGAACACTCAAGATTGATGGGGGAATTATTTATTGATGGGTTAACTAAATTAAAAAAACAGCATAAATTAATCGGAGATATAAGAGGAAAAGGTCTGTTTCTAGGTATTGAATTAGTTAAAGATCATTTGACACTTGAACCGGCTACTAAGGAAACAAAACTATTAGTTGAAGGAATGTTATCAAAGAAAATATTACTCAGTATTGATGGGCCTAGAAAAAATGTAATAAAAATAAAACCGCCTTTAGTTATTTCAGAGGAGGATGTGAAAAAGACACTAAGTTCACTTGATGAAATATTAACTGATATCGGAGAAAGAAATTACGACTAAAAATAGTTAAACCTGTAATCTGAGTCGCAATGAAAGTACCGAACATGAAAAAAGAATCACGACTTTTTACACCAGTATTATTAATCGGGTGCTCAATAGTTTTGGTTGGATTTGCAATTAGAGCCTCTTTTGGTGTTTTCCAGATACCAATCGAGGAGGAATTTGGTTGGCCAAGGTCTGAATTCAGTTTAGCAATAGCGATACAAAATCTTGCTTGGGGTTTTGGTGCTCCATTTTTTGGAGCTTTTGCTGAAAAGATAGGAGATAAAAAGGCAATAATTCTAGGTGCAATATTGTATTCACTAGGACTTATATTAACTACTGGAGCCAACACACCTATAGAAATACAGTTTTATGAAATATTAGTTGGATTCGGAATTGCTGGCACTGGATTTGGAGTTATTTTAGCAGTGGTAGGAAGGGCCAGTGCTCCTGAGCATAGAGCTATGAGTTTAGCAATAGCCACAGCATCAGGATCCGCCGGACAAATTGTTGGTCCAACAGTAGCAATAATATTATTGAAAACAATGTCTTGGCAGACTGTTTTCTTAATTTTTGCTTTCTCAATATTAGGTGTACTAATTTTACTACCATTTATGCGTTATCCTGAAAGAGCATCTAAAGAAGAGATTGAAGAATCTCTAGGCGAAATATTACTCATAGCTTTCAAAGACCCGACATATATGATGATATTCGTAGGTTTCTTCTCTTGTGGATATCAACTTGCATTCATAACTGCACATTTTCCGGCATTAGTTACAGAAATGAGTGCCCCTATCGATCCGGCAGGATGGTGTGGTGATCTAGGTATAGAAACAACAGCAGCACTCGGTGGGATGGCAATATCTGTAATCGGGGCTGCAAATATATTTGGCACATTAATGGCTGGCTGGGCAGGAAAAAGATTTGGTAAGAAATGGTTATTGTCTGGTATTTATGCAGGTAGGTCGATAGCTGCTGCTTGGTTTATTCTAACGCCAATTACTGCTGACACTGTCTTAATATTCTCTTTCGCAATGGGGTTTTTATGGCTAGCAACTGTACCATTGACAAGTGGTTTAGTAGCGCATATATATGGGCTAAGATATATGGCCACATTATATGGAATTGTATTCTTTTCACATCAACTGGGAAGCTTCGTTGGAGTATACCTAGGCGGAGTTCTGTATGACATGTATGGAAGTTATACAACTGTCTGGTGGATTGGGATCGCGGTAGGAATATTTTCTTCATTGATTCATTTACCTGTAAGGGAAGAACCGAGAGTCAATATTGTCAGTAATGAGTAATCTCATGATTTATCACATAACCAATGACTTAATGCCTCACGTCTGATTTTTGCCTCGTGGCCTGAGTCAACAGGAAATGTATCACTGTATAATGTGAATGAAAAATCAATATTATCCCCCAATAATTCACATAAGATAGGAATTGATTGAATTAATTTACCCTGAAGAATATTCCAATTCATCCCATTATCCTCAACAATAATAGATGCTTGAATATTATTAGGACCATTCACTAAGGCTGTACGAATTCCAAACATTGAATCTAAAACTGGTTCAATTTGTTTAGGGTACAATGTTATGCCATTAGATAATTCAACCCTGTGTTTTTTTCTCCCAACCAGCCAAATTCTATTTTCATGATCAGTGTATCCAAGATCTCCGGTTCTATGCCAGATACTACCATCATTTTTGTCTAAAGCCCATGTTAGAGGTCCGCCAAATAATTCCTCATCATCACCTACTAATCGAGTATAAACAACAGAGCCACAGACAGATATTTCCCCTATACTATCACCAGATACATCTACAGCAGAAGAATTATCAAAGTCCCCTAATGGTTCTTTGAATGTAAGAATTCTAATTCTAACTCCCTTGACTGGTATCCCTAAACAGATACCTTTACCGGACTTAGTTTCAAACTCAGTTTGAAAGATATGCTTAGCCTGATTTTGGCAAAGAGGAAATCCTTCAGTAGCACCATAAACAAGATGAAATCCACCATCTTTTGGACGATTAGGAGATAAATGAGGCTCAATATTTCTAACGACTTTTGAAGATACTGATTCACCGCCGACGTACAATCTTTCGAGAGTAGTAATCTTGGGTTCATTAATACCTTCAAGATAATTAGAAAGATTAATTGCCGAAGGAGGAGATAAGAAACATGCACTAATAGACCACCTATTTATTGCTCGAACTATCTCTTCTCCCGTAGTTTGTTTTGGTTTATTTGTATGAAGGATAGATGTCATTCCGATTAAAGGATGGACGATTAAAGTCCCTGCACGACCGAAAAATATGTCATTACTATTGATTCCTTCGGATTCTAAGATTTTAATGTGTGAATGGAGCATGGCATGATTGTAAATTACACCCTTAGCTGGTCCGGTAGATCCAGTAGTATACTTTACAAATACTGGTTCTTCTAACCAATTAATATTGGAATCAATAAAATATTCAGATTTATTATTCGAGTTGGAATAGTAAGATTTGATTTGATTCAATGATAAAATCTTTTGAGAAAAAACTCTTAATCTCAGAAGCCAACTAATGAATAAAATTTTACGGCTACCAATTAAAGCATTAATTTTAGCACGACTTATGATTAATCTCAATTGTTTTCTCCCGTTCCGACTTTTAATGTCTAAATTTGGGGGAAATAAAGGTATGACTCCGAGTTTAAACATCCCATAAATCAGAATAATAAAATCAATGCTAGGCCTAACCATCACTAAAGTTTTCATACCTCTCTTAAATCCATTATTTTCGAGATAGATTGCAGCTCTACTACTTCTCTGATCTAATTCTTTGAATGAGATTTCATTATACATATTTGAATTTTTAAGGCGGAAGGCAAATGCGATCTTATCAGGATGAGATTTAGCCCTCTCAGAAAGAAGTGATAAAATATTCATGCATTCACCTTTGTTTTAATAAATCATCAACAGATACTCTGTGGTCCACCCAGCGAATTATTCTTTCACAGCCTAATACTTTCTCCATACCATCTAACCTATCGTCAATTCCATTCACAAGGAAATTCTTGATTAGGACTTCTCCATCGGTATATAATTCCCCATCTACTAATCTTATTTTTCCATCTGAATTTATTCTAACATTGCCGGCATGAATATCATCGATGAATAAACCTGATCTTTCTAATTGTTTATTTAATAATATGAATTGATCATTGATGTCTTCGGGCATATTTTCTAAGTTAAGAGGTTTAGACACATATTCTTGGAGATATCTAAACTTCCTACCAGGAATCGTATAGGTTCTTGGAATAGCATCAATATGATGCTCGTAGATTTTTCTTCGATGAACTCCAATCATTTGATAAATAAGCATTAAATTATGCATTATAACTAAAGCAATTGGATTCCATTTACCACACATCTTTTTACCAATTATAGGTGCCTTGTGGCCGTTGTAATTATTATGACCCCAACCGCACCTGAATAGCTGTTTAACAACAAGTAATTCATTCCACTGGAATATCTGCGTCCACATTCCAGTATTAACTAATTCTAAACCCATAATATCTGATGCCGGATCCTTGTTAACTCTAGGTAAGCGAATGTTAAGGATCAATATTGTGAGTAACAAAGTAATTACGGTAGAGCATAGAATTCTTGATAGAAGAGACAGTTCTGAAAGATATGAATAAAAAAATATCCAGATAAAAAATATTGGTGAAATAAGAATTAAGGAACATACTAGAAATAACACAATTGTCCCACTCCAGTTTGCTTTTTGGGGATGAGGTTTTAATCGGAAATTATCTATTAATATACGACGTTTCTCGATTGGTTTTTCTACACCTGCCAGAATAAACTCTTCATCATTATGATGGATTATTAATTCGCCAAATCCAAATATTCCACCTATTGTTTTAATTCTGGATTCTACAGAAATATCTCTACAACTAAATAAATTAGATTTGAAAAAAAGCAAACCATCATTTACAATAATCTTTGAACGGATAAAATATCTAAATCCAAAGAACATCTGAGAAACTATGAGCAAGGATGGGAAGAAAAAATATGATGTTTCTATGTCATTTAATGAAAAAACTGTCTGAATAAGAACTGTGATAATTATCAGAGATGTTTGGATAGAAGTAATAGGTGAAAAATTTAATAAAAAATAAATCGAAGCAAATACAAGTAAAATCAAATTGCCGAAAAATAAGTCGTCTGGATAAGAAAACTCTAAATTAATAATGAAGTAGATAAAAATTATTTCAATACAAAGAAAAAATGGATTGGTGATAAGCCATCTCAAAGAGGGGGAAAAGGTCTCTGTCATATCGGAATGGTTATTCACAATAAACCTAGTAAAATAATGACGATAAATATTGAGCCGTGAAAACTAGTTCAGAATTATTTTAATGTTATTTGATCTATGAAGGATTTTCAACTAGATAATCAATGTAATCCAAAACATCTTGGAACTTTTCGTCCGGTATTTCTCTGTATGATTGAGAAAACTTACTTTTTACACAAATAGCCACATGTGCATAGGGATTTCTTCCCTTTGGGTGATTTCTAGAAGGAGGTAGCTTGCCTGATAATTTATCACCTGCCTCCTGTATATATGCCCATATTACTTTCGCATTTTCATCATTCATTGTATCAACTCTGAATTATTTGAATCTCCGAGTCGATGCGATGTAGTTCAGATACGATTTCTTCCAGACTTTCTATCGATTCAGGTTTACCATTAGTATCTGTGATCACTACAAACTCAACATTTCTTGGCTTAGGCGAGAGTCTTGTTGGACTCACACGATAACGAACGTATTCTCGTTTAACAATACGGAGAGAACCCTTACTACCTAATATTCTCATCATCTCTTCAAGAGGGATATTTCCTTCAGTACTATAGCTGGTTAAAATAAACTTAGCTGTAATATTATCAATCAATTCCTGAAACTCTTGGGCAGCCCTACGTTGTGAATTGTATGCACTCCTTCGATCGGTTCTCCAATCAAGTCTTATTGCAGATTTGGTACCGCGAGTTATTTTTTTAGGGAAATCAGGTTTATCCCATAAAGTGACTGTGTTCAATACATGATAATTTGAACCATAAGGATGCTGATTATATGGGGGGTCAAGATAGATAATGTCCGGAATTTCTCCCAAAATATTTGTTAGTTCGAGAACTAATTTGCCTGCGTCTTCACGAGTTGAAATATTTTTCTCCCCATTATCAAATAAAATTGCAGGCCTTAACTCAATATCAGAACAGATACGATACTGTGCCGTACCATTACTACCTCCCCATCCTCTATGGAACCCTTTGAAAACACCACTGGTATTGCTAACATAAGATACTGAGTATGCTAATGATGCCATGAGGTAGCCAAACTCTTCTGAAGAAATTTTTTCATCATTAGTCCATGAAGAAATTAATTCACGCATTGCATCTATTTTCATTCCATTCTTCCGCATGAAGAACAGTCGATCCTCTTCATGGTTGAGATTTTGGTCATCCTCAGGGCACAAGTGTTTGGTAATATAACCTTCAATTGGTTTTACATCGTTTAGCATTCTGAATACATTTTCACAGCCACCAAGTTGAAGAAAAGGAGGCTCTTTATTATTCACGATTGTTCCTATTGCTATTTGTTCTGAATAAGGTTCCCAATCATTTGCTAGTACTCTGAAACCTAATTTCTTTGCAAATCTTGCAACTACTGTACTTCCTGAAAATAAATCGACAAAAGAACCTCCATCTACCTCAGTCATATTAATTGCTTGATGAATTATATCCAACAATTTCCTTTTGTTACCAATATATGGAATCAGTTGTGAAAAAACATAATCATCAGTATCCCTGGCAGCGGTTTTCTTAAGATGATGAAGTGTAACATCCTTCGACAGCATCTGAATCCTAACTTTGGGAGCGGTGGTAGTCCTATAATAACAATGAGGAAGGGGGCTAAAATGAAAGAGTAAATTACTCATAATTAGGTATACGATGTGAAACCCAACGTTTCCAGAGAGGAGGTATTAGGCAAGGCCACCAACATGCATAATACCCTGATGGCAATTCAGGAGCCTCAGGATGTGGTTCTAGTTTCCAGAAAGGAGCACTCGCTTGCAAATGGTGATGTGAATGTCGAGTAAGCTCCAATAATGACCAACGGGACCAACGGGATTCTGTATTCCAAGAATGCATAGCAGTTTGACGCTCGTCTAAGTCTCTTCTTAGCCCCCAGTGGCGTATGTAGTTCACATATTCTAAGGTTAGAATAGCTAATAACGAAAGAATTAACCAACCAGATAGAAGTACTAAACCATTTGGAAATGATAGTAAAATAATCCCTACTAATATTTGCATTAAAAATTGTTGAATTGTAGGATTTTTAAGCCCTCTTCTGCCTTTTTTATTATGTACACGGCAGGCCGAGATGAATTGCCCTGGGATTGTTCGTAACCAGAAAAACCAAAGCCCCTCATCTAATCTAGCACTGGCAGAGTCTTTTTCAGTTGCTACCCATCTATGATGTACATGGTTATGCTCTGTAGTAAAATGTGAATAATTGACAGAGAATAAAAGAAGCCTTGCAAGGATCCAACCGGGGCTTTTTGGTTTATGATGGCCCAATTCATGGGCAGTGACTATTGCAGAAGCACCGGAGCAGAGGCCTGTGGACATTGCTGCAGCAATAAGCCATAAATTAATTTCATTCTGTTGGAACGCAAACATGAAAAAAGTACCTATTACAAAGAAATGTAATATTCCATGGACCCACAATAAAATCTCAAATGGAGTACCTGAATCTCTCGGTGGACGGTAAACTTTACTTTTACCCAATAGGACATCTAGAAGTGGACCAATTACCCAAATAAAGATTACACCCATTGCAGTGAAAAATCCGCCCATCAGATTACCTGAGATTACTAAAATAGGACTTATTAGCCCTAATAAGTGTAAAAACCAAGGTTCTGGAGATAATTTATTTTCTCCCATATATTAGTCAAAGCACAGTTATTTTTATGTTTTTCTAAAGTCTTACCGTATTAATTACTTTTCTTTGATATTAAATAAGATCGGAAGAAATACTAAGCACTTCTATACTAACCAAAGGGCATGAGGAAAGTAGAAGCAATGATTATTGTAATAATTGTATTTACTTCTACTCTTGCTGGATGTACTAATAATGAGGAAGAAAATATAGTTCAGATGGAAATAATTTCTCCATTAGAAGGAGATTGGGTGGAAGGTCAAATTCAAGTTTCGATAGATACAAAAATGACCGTTTCTGAAAAAATTGAAGTTTGGATTAAAGATAATTATTATTCTACAGAAGACTTAGGAGAAAACAAAAACTTCAATATAGACACATCTTTTTTTTCTTATGATTCTTCGTCTCCTATCAGTCTAAATATTGAATTAAGACATCAAAGTCAAAGTATTGCAGAAGTAAATGTGACGGCGTTATTTCCTCAAAGAATGACATTCTGGTCATCGGAAGATATTCAACCAGAATTCAATTTGAATGGTGAATTATTATTCAAATCAAACAGAGGATTGGAATCGGGGATGTATGAAATTTATCATTTTAATCCAGGTATTACTATGCCGATTAAAATATCTACCACACAAGAATACCATGGATATCCTGGCCCTTCACCTGATGGGAAGTACGTAGTTTTCAACTCACGAGTCATTAGTGATCTAGGGAATACTCAGATGGAAATATTCACCGTGAATATATCTACTGGAGAGACTGTCAGATTAACAGATGACCCTTCATTTGACGATTCTGGGCGATGGAGTCCAGATGGTTCAGAGATTATTTTTTACTCCAACAGAGATGGCACTATGGATCTGTGGAAAATATCTGTAAATGAATCAGGTTATCCATTAGGAGACGTTGTTAAAGTCTTAGAAAGTGATGCAAGAGAGCATTGTGGTCGCTGGTCTTTTGATGGGAAATATATCGTCTATGAAAGTGATAAGACTGGCATTAATCATCTTTGGATGATAACTTCAGACGGTCTTAATGAAACTCAATTAACATTTGATGAAAATCAAAATGGTTATCCTGCATGGCATCCTAATGGCGATTACATTGTTTACAATAAGCAGACATCAACTAGTTCTAATTTACATATACTTTCTTTATTAAATGGTCAAACAAAAAGACTGACTATGCATCCAATGGGGATTGATGCCCATCCAACATGGTCTGCAGACGGAAAATATATTGCCTTCCATTCCGATCGTGCAGGTAATTTTGATATTTGGATTGTGGAAATTCCATTAGCAATCTAACCATTATGCATTAGTAATAAAAATACCATTGAGAGATTAGATTTAGAAATTTACTCCAAAAAACATCAAAATAATTCCTATAATGAGAGCGGGGATGGTAGTATGTACCGTTGCCCAAAGACTTGCTGCTCGGTGTCTCACGAGCAATGGGAAAAGTGCATCTCCATCTTGACTGATAGCATTTGCTGCAAGTGCTGGAAACGAGATTATATCCTTTGTATATGCAGTGATCGCAATTATTTGAGGACCACATCCGGGAATTAATCCAATCAATGATGCAAGAATTACAGCAATAAGACCATCGCCGTATAATACTAAATCGGCCTCATTCATCCCTGAAAATAACATAGAAAACTCAAAAATAAGATATGCAGACATCACCCAAAAAGTAACAAATGCAGTTTCACTTGCAGAATGTATCATAGTTTCACGCATAGAATATAATTTATCACCAATAGATGCTTCTGTATCATCACCAATCCAATTTCTCTGTGAAATATAGAGAATGATAGACAGGGAAGTTCCAATTAGACCAATCCAAGTAATGAAACCGTGTAGATTCAATGGATTGTAATCAACCTCAAGAGTGAAATCTGCATCCTGGGAACTCCATACCAATAATAAGATTGCAAATATAAGTCCGAGGGCAGTTACAATCCACCAAACAGTATAGCCCTGGTGTAGAAGGAAGTAACCCCAACCGCTTTTTTCTTCTCTCCCGAGATCTTCAAAAATTTCTTTCTTATCTTCATTTTTGATTTCAACAACAGTACCAGATGAAAGATTATCTTGAAAATTTGAACTAAATCTCCCTAATGGGTTACGAGGAGTGATTTTCATAACATCCACAAGATAACCCCAACAAATTCCAATAATAAACGAAATAATATGTACAGCAATAACTGGAACAATGAACGATGAATCAGTGACTGCAGCACCGATTAAAACAAATGCTGAATCACCTAAAGTCGCGATAAGTGTCGCTATAACTGTCCCATAGGTGACATAACCACGCGCGTACATTGGCATCATTACAATAGCTCCACCACATCCTGGAGTAATGCCCATGAGAGCACCTATCACTGGTTGCCAACCAGTATTAGCTCTGATTTTATCAACAAATTTTCCTGCAGTAATGTACTGCAACCAACTGAATAATAGAACCATTGCAGCAACAAAAACGGTTACTGCAAGAAAAGCGTCCCGCATGCTGACAACTATGACCTCGAAAATTTCATTCGAAGTTACCATAAACTTCACTCCTCAAAAGAAATCTTCACTAAACTTGCTATTGATGAAGAAATGCGTATTTTACTAAGACCAATTCTAACATTAATACCGCCATCAAAATCATCTCTGGAGATTATCTTTAATTTAGTACCAGGGTAAATGTTATTATTTTCTAACCAGGATAAAATATTCGAGTCATTATCTGGTACTTGCATAACGGTTAGAGTCATATTAATCGGCGAATCGGATAAAGGAAGATCTGTTTCTTCATATAATTCACCATTAGGCCCGGGTATTGGATGACCATGAGGGTCACGAGTGGGATTACCCAGATATTCGGCTATAGCGGCTTCAAGTTCCTTCGAAAGTGCATGTTCTAGTCTTTCAGCCTCTACGTGTAATTCATCTCTAGCAAGACCTAAAGTTTGCGAAAGAAAAGTCTCTAACAGACGGTGTCTACGCACTACAGACAAAGCTTCTAATTCTCCTCGACGAGTTAATGATGCACCTTTGTATGGAGTATGATCAACTAATCCCATTTCAGTTAATCGGAGAATCATCTTGGTTACAGAAGCAGGTTTGATATCAAGATGAGATGCTAACTCCTGAGTACCTACATCTTTGGAGCCAAGTTTCCAAATAGATTTCAGATAGTCCTCAATTGCCACCGAATACATAGCATATGTTTAGACAAGGCTAATATAAAGTTTAGCCAAGGCTAAACTCATTGCAAAAATTTAAATTAAAGCATTCTTCATTTTTCTGAAATATTTTTTGGATTGAAATAATTTGAAATATTAGAGAAACTAGTTAAAATAGCCATTAAACAGAATATTATTGCAGCTACTAATGCAATCATTGAACCGCTTCCAGTATCGTGCTCGGCAGAAAAATAAAGTCCCAATAGAACAGAGCTAATTCCAAATATCTGAGTCCATAATAAACATGAGCGGAAACTACGTCCAATTAATTGGGCAGTTGCTGCAGGAGTTACAAGCAATGATGTGACTAACAATGCTCCAACCACTTGTACCATACTAACAACGACTGCAGCTGTTACGACACTGAATAGAAGTCCAATTTCTCGGACTGGAATGCCTTGGACTGCTGCCGATAGAGGATCTACTGTAGTTGCAAGTAAACCAGAACTGATTGTAAATAGAATAACAAATGATAAAATACAAATGGTAGAAATCATATTGAAATCGGCTTCATCAATTAAAAGTAGATTGCCGAATAAATAGCCTTCGATATCCGTTGTAATACCTCCACCACCAACTCGTAAGGCAACAAGACCCAAGGCCAACATTCCAGTAAGGAAGATTGCAATAGAAGCATCCCCTGTAAGTATTTCTCTAGACTGTAATTCATAAATAATGATTGATGCAATGATGCTGAAAACTAATGCATACCACAAAGGAGAAGTCGCCCCTAAGACAACCCCTATAGCAACACCACCAAAAGATACATGAGCCAAACCATCCCCTATTAATGCAAGATTTCTAACTAATAAGAATGTACCTAGAAACCCCGCGACAATAGTTACAAGTAATGCTGAAATCATAGCGCGTTGAAACATTTCCATAGTGAAAAAGTAAGGGAATGTTTCTCCAGGAACAATAGGAGCTATTGATTCTAATAAGGTCGTTAGTGGTTCCATTAAAAATTCGCCTATTGAAAATTCATCCCACATCATCTCACCCCCTCTGACTGTGGAATTGAATGAATATGAATTGGCCCTTCATGAGTAGGAGTAATTCCACGTAAACCTGCCAGAGTTTCCAAATCAGGGAAGAGATGAGTTGGGCCGTCAAATCTGATTTTTTCTTCCAAGAAAATCATTCTATGAGCTGTTTGACGTATTGCAGTTAAATCATGAGACACCATCAGAATTGTTTTATCCGCCTCGTGACAAAGTTGATCTAATAACTTTAACAAGGAATTTCTAGCATTATTATCCATACCAACCAATGGTTCATCAAGTAAAAGAAATTCTGCTTCAGTTGCTAATGCTCTTGCAATAACTGCACGCTGCCTCTGACCACCAGAAAGACGGGATACATCAACATGTTCTACATCTTCTAGGCCAACCATTCTGATTGCTCTAGTAACTTTTTCACTACGTCCATTATCTGCTACCCAAGAAAAGAGGTTTGAGTTGTTTAGGGTCCCTAATCTAACTAATTCACGGACAGTTAATCTAACTTGACTAGGTAAATTAGAGGCAGCTTGAGATACCCAACCAATTCTTCCAAAGAAATTTCTTGAATTAGGTTTATTGCCATAGATATTTATCGAACCTTTATGTGGTTTCAAAACTCCAAGAAGCGAAAGAAGAAGTGTAGATTTACCACTTCCATTAGGCCCTACAAGACCAATAAACTCCCCCTTATGCACTGTTAAATCAATATCTTGTAAAACTACTTTACCTGAACGAATTACTGTTAAATCACTAACCTCTAAGATTGAAGGTTCACAACATTCCTCGTCATTTGGATTTATTTGCACTTTATCCCCAACCAGATCATATATCTGTAACTATTAATCATTGTTAAAATCTAGTATTCTTAACACGTAAATATTCAAGAAATAAATTACCAGTCATAACTGCTAATACTCCTACAACAAAGATTACAGGAAACAAATCTACAAAATTCATTTTCAACACCTGTTAATATTTGACTAATTAACATCCACATCCTGAAATAATATTCTGTAGATTTTTATTCATCATAGATAGGTAATTATCGCTACTATCACTTGGAGCCATTTCCATTGTGTAAAGTATTTCTATAGATACTCCTGTTTCTGAGACGATAGAATTAACTGCTGTTTGATCAGTATATTCTTCAACAAATAAAACAGTAATTCCTTCTTCTTCAATATGCTCAACGACTTCAGCAATATCTGCAGGTGAAGGTTCTCCTTCAGGGTCTAGCCCATGCAGTGTGATAATTTCAATATCATATGCTACGGACATGTATGAGTATGCATTGTGATTAGCAACTATTGTTTTCTCTTGACCAGATATTGCACAAGTTCCTTCATCTCCAAATGCAGATACATATGCAATATGCAAGTCCATTAGTTGGTTACTGTAATTATTTGCATTAGTACTGAAACTTGAAGATCCATTCGGGAATGTTGAAGACATTGCATCAAGAACAAGATTGACTTGTGCTCGGAAAGCCATAGGATTCAACCAACTGTGTGGATCATATGTGAATGCATCTTCACCATCGCCAGCATCAATCTCATCGCCGTGGTCATCATGGTCATCATCATCGCCGTGGTCATCATGGTCATCATCATCACCGTGGTCATCATGGTCATCATCATCACCGTGGTCATCATGGTCATCATGGTCATCATGTCCACCTTCACCCATTACGATAAAGAATGCAACGTCGTTTGGTAATGCGAATCCATAGTCACCCTCAGCTTCAATGTGAATCACAACCGCTCCAACTGCATGGTGGCCCTCTTCATCAGAATGTTCGTCGCCACCCGGGTCACTATCTGCTGCGGTCCACATCAAGCCTGCTGCTTGACAATCGGATTCAGTAGTAAGAGTCATGTTTATTGTATGTGAGTTCATATCGTAGCATACCATTTCCTCAGGGAATGAAAGAGTGTGAGCGACTCTATCAGCATGAATTTCTGGTAAATCGTGATCTTCATGACCTAACCACACATGTCCTGCAGCTTCACATTCTTCTTCTGTGGACTCGTAGTTCTCGTGAGTCTCGGTATTGTGGCACATCTCATCTCCATGGTCATCGTCGTGATGATCGTCTCCAGTCCACATGTGGCCTGCAGCTTCACATTCTTCTTCTGTTGCTTCATAGTTTTCATGAGTCTCTGTGTTGTGACACATCTCATCATCATCGCCATGTTCGTCATGGTCATCATCATCACCGTGGTCGTCATGGTCATCATCATCATCATCATCATCATCACCGTGGTCATCATGGCCATCATCATCACCGTGGTCGTCATGACCATGGTGATCATGGTGAGCATGCCCACCTAGCATCTTCAGAACTGCCATATTGAAATCTTCATCATGCTCAGACTCAAATTCTAAGATATGCTCTCCCTCTTCCATATGAAACACCTGGATTGTAGTTTCAGCAGGACAAGCTTCTGGATTCTCGAATGTCATCTCAGCTTCTGAGTGCTCATGGTCATCGTGGTCATCTTCACCATGGTCATCGTGGTCATCTTCACCATGGTCATCGTGGTCATCTTCACCATGGTCATCGTGGTCAT
>PATL01000041.1 GCA_002713605.1 bacterium | reverse complement strand
CTCCATTCAACAATGCTGGATAGTGCTCTAGGGGGTGCTCTAGTTTCAATAATAAAGAAAGAAGAATGGTGTGCAACTGCACAATTAGATATTTCATTTCTTAATGCTGCATATGTTGGTGATGTTTTAGTCGCTGAAGGTAAAGTATTACGCCGTGGTAGAAATCTGGCTCACTGTGATGGAATACTTTCTAATCAAGATGGAAAGATCATTGCAACTGCTAAAGGCACATGGGCAATTTGGGAATCAAAACCAAGTAGTATGAAGTAGGATAATCGTAATTATGCAGGCAAAGGATTGATTTTATATCACCTCTCCGCTACAATCATATGGCACGAATTGACTCATTGATTTTGGTTATGCTAGGACTTGCCCAAATATTGATTGGCAACTCAATAGCTTTAGAATTTTTAGCTGTTTTACTGCAAGGCACAGGTGGTGGGACAATTGTGATGGCCATATATTTCCTAATTTTCCTATCAAAACATCAGAAAGAGTTCGATGGCGCATATTCCAAATTAGAAAAAACTACTCTAGTTAGAAATGACAACGGTGAGTTAGAGTTTCAAGACGCTAACACAGTGGTTACCAAAGTAATATGGTACGTATTCCCGGTTGGTTTGACAATTATTGGCATGATTGTTTGGTTAGCAAATCTTGGTTAACAAATCAATTAGGTGCAACAGATGTCAGGCGGAAAGAAAGGCTTTCCTGAATTATTAGACGATGCTATAGATAATCCTGCATTTGAATTATTGGGGGGTTACCATTTATTTCTTCGTCGTTTGTTAATTCCTTTGATCCTATCAATTCTTTTCCTTTTTATCTATGATTTATTTAATAATCTAATATTTTCAGCAATAATTACCGGACTTTCTGTAGGGCCAATAATAAATCTTGAGAAATATTTGGCTGTAATGAAACAGCGTAAATAGCACTGATTTTGTCATATTGTCGCCGAAGAGGTGAAATGCAAGATTAATTTAGAACCATTAATGGCATCTCTCGCGGACTTTGATTTACTTTCACTTGTTGGTTATGATGGAGGTGGCGGATTAGAATTAATTTTCGCATCTTCTGCGGTATTGGGAGGAATTCTTTTCTTACTATGGTTCGCATTAATCATGATAGGGGGAATAACAGCAGATGTATTTGATGGATTATTTGGTACTGATTTTGATGCAATGGGTGCAGATGCATCATTCAAGGCACTTACATTCCAAGGGATAATGGCATTCATGATGTTCTTCGGTTTGGCAGGTTTATGGGTCTTGGACGGGGATTCTAATCAAACTTCACTTGCGATTGTAGTAGGTTCGATTACAGGTTTCGGGTCAATGTATGGCACTGGAAAATTGTTCCAATTATTTGTAGCACTCCAATCTGATGGTACAATAGATATGGATGATGCAATAGGTTCTGTTGGCACAATCTATCTTAGAATTCCAGAAGGCGGAGTAGGTCAGATACAGGTTGAATCTGGTAGTGCAATGAGGACTTATAATGCTAAAACTGACGATGGTCAGCCAATGGCTACAGGTGATTTCGCAGAAGTTATTGATGTCGTTTCATCTACATTAATAGTAAAAAGAAAATAATTTTTTCATTTTTTNCTCGAGANGATGTCGGCAAAGACTTCTTGACCTAGTCCCTCTTCATCAGGCATGAGTTGAGATAATGGCAGACGACGGNTCNCCCTACGCAACAATAATGATTTTCGCAATAGTTTTAGTTTTGGTAGCAACAACGATTTTCTTTGCACAGAGGTATAAGAGATGCCCTCCTGANAAGATTATGGTAGTNTATGGTCGTACATCTGGAGGTAGAGCTTCTAGAACTATTCATGGTGGTGCGACATTAGTTTGGCCGTTAATACAGGATTATTCATTCCTTTCATTAACTCCAATTACGATTAACATAGATCTAAGAAATGCACTTTCTATGCAGAATATTAGAATAAATGTTCCAAGTACCTTCACAGTAGGTATTAGTACCGAGAAAGCGATTATGGCTAATGCTGCTGAGAGGTTATTACAACTCTCCCCACAGCAAATTGAAGAGATGGCCAAAGAAATTATCTTTGGNCANCTTCGTTTGACNGTAGCATCTTTGACAATTGAACAAATTAANCAGGATAGAGATACATTCCTTGAGATGACNAGAACTAATGTAGACACCGAATTACAAAANATTGGTATTTATCTGATTAACGTTAANCTNGTTGATATTACTGATGAGTCNGATTATATTGAGAGCATTGGTAAGAAGGCTGCNTCAACTGCAGTTGAGAATGCACGTATTGACGTTGCAAATGCAGAGAGAGANGGAGCAGTTGGTGCTGCTAAAGCAAACNGAGTACGTGAGATTGAAGTTGCTCANAACCTAGCNGAGGCAGAAAAAGGACGTAAGACNGCCGANGCAGATCAGCGTGTATATGTTGGTGAACAAGAAGCATTAGCGGTTTCTGGTGAAAACGCTGCNACTGCAATAGTTAAGAATTCAGATGCTGANNTAGCAGAGGTNGAGGCNGCAGCAAAACAGCGTGCTGCTGTAGCGGCTGCTGANGCTGAAGCAGCNATTCAGAGAGCGGTCTACAAAGAAGAGGAGGCTAGATTACAGGCAAGTGAAATTGTNCGNGAAGAAATTCAGAAACAACAAATTGAGATTTCTGCNGAGGCAGAGGCTGAGCGNNTAAGACGCATAGCTAGAGGTGACGCNGATGCAATTCTTGCAAGGTATGAAGCAGAAGCTGCTGGTATNCAGAAAGTATTGGANGCTAAGGCNTCTGGTTANGCTGGNTTAGTTAAGAGNGCAGGTGGAGATACCAAAGCAGCTGCTACTTTACTGATGGTCGAGAAGATTGAAAATATGGTTGCNGCACAAGTTGAGGCAATTCGTAANATGAAGATTGANAANGTAACTGTTTGGGATGGCGGTANCAANACNGANGGTTCTTCNGCTACAAGCAACTTTGTAAGTAGCTTAGTNCAAAGNNTACCTCCAATTCATGATGTTGCNAAGATGGCNGGTGTAGATCTACCTGACTATCTTGGAACATTGTCTGAAGACAATACTAACGAATNAGAGACTGTCCTAACTNGATAGTCACCCTCATGAATGACTTACATCTCGGACCATCATGGCCGTTGANGATGTAGTGATTGTTGGTGGTGCTAGAACNCCGTTTTGTGANTGGCAAGGTGGTAAAAGAGGAGATGGTCTCCCTGGTGGNCTGTTGAAGGATACNANTGCTCTCAAATTAGGAGAAATAGCNATAAAAGGTGCTCTTGAGAAAACTGGAACATCTCCTGANGNTGTAGATCATGTGGTAATGGGTTATGCATTACAAACATGTGATCAGGCAATATTTGGNGCTAGGCATGCAGGTTTAGGTGCAGGAATACCTCAAGAAGTTCCNATGTTAACNCTATCAAGAATNTGTGGTTCAGGAGTTCAATCCATTGTAACAGGNGCACAGATGATAATGCTTGGAGAAGCATCAACTGTGGTCTCAGGAGGTATGGAAAATCTTTCTCAATCTCCTCATGTTCTTCGTGGAATGAGAGAGACATACAAATTAGCCAGGCCGCCAAAACAAGGCACAGTTTTAGAAAAAGATATGGAAGATTACTTATTTACAAATTTATTAGATGGAATGTGTGGTTCTTTTATGGCCCAGACTTCNGATGAAATTTGCAGAAGAAAAGGCATCACAAGAAAAGAAACAGATGAATTTGCTGCGNTTTCTCATACAAGAACTGCNTCATCTATAGAGAATGGTATTTGGGAACAAGAGATAGTATCTGTTGGAGAAATTACATACAGAGATGANGATCATGTAGTACTTNATTCAACTCCTGAATCNTTATCAGAATTAAGAACAGCTTTCGGTCCAGATAGCCTAGTTACTGCTGGTAATGCTAGTGGAGTTGTTGATGGTGCAGCTGCTGTAGTAATAAAATCAGCATCTAAGGCTTCTTCTGACGGGGACTCTCCTTTAGCAAGAATCGTCTCTTGGGGAATTGTAGGGTTGGAGCCAGCAATAATGGCATATGGNCCTGTCCCAAGCAGTCTTTTGGCTCTAGAAAAAGCAGGTCTAAGCATTGAAGACATTGATCGATGGGAGATTAATGAAGCATTTGCCGGTCAAGCAGTTGCTTGTATCAAAGACTTAGGATTAGATGTCGAGAAAGTGAATGTGAATGGAGGAGCAGTTGGTTTAGGACATCCTCTTGCAGCTACAGGTACTAGATTAGTACTAACTTTGGCTCATGAATTGAAGAGATGTGGTGGCAAATATGGAGTTGCAACCGCATGTATTGGTGGGGGCCAAGGNATTGCGATGATTATCGAATCAATTTAGAATATCATTGCTAATATTTCTTGAATATATTTAAACATACTAATGCTGATGATTAGTATAAAAAGACTGGTAATTACTTTGACAGGTAAGTACTTTATTGCATATTTGGCACCAGTAAAAGATAGGNCCATAACCAATAATGGAACAACTAATCCAATTGTCGTAGCTTCTTCAATTAGATTACTCAAATTTCCATCAATTAATATATGGGAAATTATAGCAGTCGGAACAACCATTACTGCTAGCATAAATGCAGTCCCAGCAGATGATTTACTACTAAGTCCACCGTAATTCCTGTTCATAGTAACGAATATACCNCCTCCTCCAATACCAAGAAGTCCTGAAGACATACCTCCGAAAAATATTCCAGTTAACCAATATCTTTCATTCATTTCACCTATTGCTTCTCCAGTAATATCTTCTCTAGATGACATACGTAATGCAGCTTTATAACAAATCCATGAAACGATAACAAGTGCTATTATTTTTATTGTGATGTCGCTAATATATTCAATTAATAAGAAACCTAAGATCACTCCAGATATTGCTCCTGGGACTCCAAAANTCATGCCTCTCTTAGCGATTTCAATATCTCCATNTCCTCCTTTTTTATGGGCAAATTGACTCCCTAGAGCTACAGACCAGACTAAGATCAAGGAACCCAAAATTGCAGTTTTTATCTCCCAATCCATAATGTAATGTAATATAGGCATGAAAATAATCCCCCCTCCCAATCCTAATGGTGAGAAAATAATAGCGGTGGAAAAAATTAGAATCAATGCTAAGATAGTATTTGGTTCCATATGATCTCTCCTTTTCGTATTTATGAAAATATTATTATGGTCAAATAACTACTTATTAACATACAAATCGTTGCCAATATTCCTACTAATAGTATCGGCCCTCCAGCGCCCCTCATACTTTCCTTATTTATGAAAAATCCAACGGATGNGAGTAAAGGAAGTAACAATAATTTCCCTAGAGATGCCAGATTATCGGCTAAATCGACAGGAATTAGCCATGTCGATAGAACTGCAGCCAAGACAAAACCAGGGATGAAATATGGTATTTTACCAATCTCAAATCTCTGTCCCTCTACCTTTANCTTATTATTCGCTATAATAGCACACAATGGAACTATGATGACTAANAATGACACTCTTGATAGCTTTATTGTTGTAGCTATAACCATTGCTTCAGGCCCTATGGTTTCTCCCGCTGCGATTGCTTGAGGGACTGCATGGATCACAGACCCTGNCCAAATACCNCCTTGTTCTTCTGTTAAATTAAGAACTTTTGATAGAACTGGAATCGTGAAAAATGTAATCAAACCNAATAAATTAATTATTGCAAGTATTANCCCTACTTTTTCCTCTTTCAATTTTAGGCCNGGAGATACTGCCATTACTGCACTATTTCCACAAATTGCACCGCCGGTTCCTAGTGCTAAACTGGTTTCTAAATCTAATTTCATATATTTTCCAATAATATAACATGTGATGAAACTAGTTGATGCAGTAATCAACATTACAAATAGNCCTAGATGTCCAATCTCTGGCCCGAAAAAAGATCTAATATTCAAACCGAAACCCAGTAGAATAATCGCCATTGGCATTACTAATTTAATCATCCATTTCCCCCCTTCTTCNACGTTTGTTGTCAAATTTGCGAATAAAGCACCAAAAATTAGAGCTAGGGTACTAGCTCCGACTCCGACTCCTAAATTAACAAGTTGATTGTTAATTATGTATGCCAATGAACCAATTATTATTGAACTAATAATTCCAATATTTTTGTTCATATTATCACATCAAATTAATCCGGATGAATTCGCATACATAATTGCTAATGCTAGAATACTTCCTGCAGAAGAACCTAAATTCCCAAATATTGTTACCATTATCACTCTACCTACTTTATTCTTGAAAAAAATACTATATAAGCTAGAAAATTCAAGAAAATCGTACGCATCTTTTCCAGTAGGAGGNGCCATTTTTAGTTGAGTGTATCCTGCAAACCAACCCGCTGCTAGACTTGGATTTAGAGATGTAATCGGAGATGCCAATGCTCCAACTAATATTGATGCGGGGTGCCCTCTGGCAACTAAAATACCTAAACCTGCTAAAAATGAATTTAAGAATAGCCAGATAGATATTGAATCCAATAATTCTGCAATATCTCCTTCATAAACCATCTTTCCAATTAGAGAAATCAGAAAAATAGGTATTGCTACCATCACATATTTTGGCCAACTAGGTTTTTTTGGTTGTTCATTAAGACTCACAAGTCTNGAAGTAGTTTCTAAAGTCGGCNNTTTCAGATTTGTTTTTATTCCTGTCAAGTGNCCTGCACCTACTACTGCTAAGATTTTCCCTTTCCCGCGAATTTGTTGTATTCGGCCACTCAAAAAAGCATCTCTTTCGTCTATTAGTACCTTTCCAGCATTAGGTGCAACTTTGTATACATCTTCCATCATATTGGTCAGTAAATCACTATCTTCAAGTAATTCTTCTAGATCGAAATCATCATCGTTTTCATCGGATAGCAATGCATCAAAAACTCTAAATTTCTCAAAAAAACCCATACTATGCCANGCTCTTCTNAGNGTNATTACTACATTCCTGTCTATTAATTCAAATGGNATNCCTTCTTCTTCTNCGATATTTATTGCAGCTAANANTTCNGCTCCNGGNTTTTCTCCNGTATCAATTCCCATTTTNCTTTGTTGAACTGNTAATGCAGATTGNAGAAAAATCATNCCNGCNTTNCCNTCNCTAATNATTTTTAGTANATCTTCATTATCNATNCCNTCNGGTTTCTTTAATGCNGNTAATCTTGATTCACATANTTCTANAGCNATNANATCNGGTTTGAATTCNTTAATTTGTTCTNTNACNAGATTTACNGAAGTTTTACTGACATGAGCAGTTCCTAGTAAACGAAGATTTTCATCTATATCTACTATATTCTTAGTATTNTTAGACATTAGAATTCCTCCATGGCNGCNATAGCACGNAACAAGTCCGTATGTTCNCCNACATCATGNACTCTGATGATATCTACNNNTTTNGNTTTCGACATTGCTGCAATNCCCAGAGTNCCTGCTAACCTNTCTTTTGTTTCAATTCTNCCCAATAATTCAGAAAACATACTTTTCCTACTTACNCCCCACATTAGNCCAACATCNNTCATGGGNACTATTNCTCTNCCGGATTTTANTAGAGATAGATTNTGTTGNANAGATTTNCCGAANCCTATCCCTGGATCAACAATNATNCGTTCAGGACTNACNCCTTCATCAANNANTAACTTTACTTTTNGATTCAATANTTCTCTTACNTCTATTACNACATCATNNTATTGAGGATTATTTTGCATATTTTCTGGNAAACCTCTCATATGCATTAGNCAAATNTAACAATCACTTTCNTTTATCANAGTTAACATATTTTTATCACCAAGTGCTGAAATATCNTTTATCATATCTGCTCCTTCTTTCAAAGATAGTTCNGCNACTTTCGCTCTTCTNGTGTCNACAGAAATACCTATTTNGGGAAATTCNNTTCTNAATTCTNTAATTACCGGNATNACTCTTGANATCTCCTCCTCTTCTCCTACAGGATTTGNNCCNGGTCTAGTCGATTCNCCTCCAACATCTAACCAATCTGCACCATTTTGAATCATTNAGTTTGCAATCTTAATTGTTTCAGATATATNATTTGTTCTCGAATCTTCAAAAAACGAGTCNGGAGTGATATTTAGTACNCCCATTATNCTAGGAAAACCATCTTCCCGGCGAACTATCAAGGGTCTCCAGTCGGGCATGTTGATGCCTCGATTCTACCAATCCTTTATGATGTGATGTAGTGGCAATCCAACGATGGTTATAGGGGACGATGCACTTAATGACAGTTTATCGNCTGCTAATTCACCTATTTCTAACACTCAAAACGATGATCCCATGAACCAATCATCATTAGAGATGATGGAATCAATAATACAGCGACTTCAACCCCAAAATAGACACGAAATTAGAGACATGATATTCCAGAGAGGAAGAATTTCTGGAGCAATGCTCATCATGGCAATTCTTCTTTGGTGGATATCTGTGGAGAAAGGAGCAGATAGATTAGGCGATTCATCTATACCAATTTCTCAATTAGGAGGTTTCGAATTCGCAGAACTAAGTTTGATTGTTCCTAGTATAGCTTTACTTGCAACTCTAGTNATGTCAATTGGNAGNGAAAGAGGTAATGCAGTATTATCCAATTTAGCAGGAATTNTAGTTATTCTTGGNGCTTTTTACATNTTGGAGCCATTTGGTAATTTATTATTAGGAACTGGTGACATGGATATACAAAATGCCCTTTTCGCCAGTGGGAGACTCTCACTGCTTGCCTTGTTACTGCATTTCGCAACAAGATTTTTCTTTGAGGCATTACTACTTCAATGGGTCAGAACTTGGTTATTATCAAATGATATAGATATTTTTGCATCGAATGAACAAAATATCAACGAGGGTCATACTGATGAAGAAGTTCCTCTCGCATAGGTTATGTGAACGGTGACAAAATCCCTTATGTTAGTGTCCTAAGACTAGGTCACAGACGTGATAGAGATAAACGAATCACATCACATTTGGGTCTAACTGCTAGAGCATTTGGAGCGGATGAGATACATTTAGCAGGTGAAGATGATCCATCGGCTTTAGAAACTTGGAAGTCGGTTACAAAAAGATTTGGGGGTAATTTCAAATGTTCTTATGAACCAAAACCTCTCAGATTCTTACGTAATTTTTCCAAAGATTCAGGAGATGGAAATCCTGGCACTATAATTCATCTTACTATGTATGGTGAAACTTGGAAAGATGAATTGCCTAAAATTGATTTTTCTAGACCAATGGTAGTTGTGGTCGGCGGCACTAAAGTCCCAGGAGAAGTCTATCGCTTAGCAAGTCATAATATTTCAATTGGCAATCAGCCTCATTCAGAGGTGGCTGCATTAGCAATATTTCTTGAATCTTTGATTGGTAACATTGATGAAGAAAAATATTTTTCTGGTGGCGAGATTAAAGTCATACCAAACGGCGTAAGAAAACAAGTAATTATCTCAGAAGAAGAATAACCATTTCAAAATAAAATCTGATTTCTTATAGTCAATGATTAATAATCGTGTTCCGGCAGTATTGATGATGTCGAGGTCGACACCGGGTAGAGGATTTACTCCCGGTGCTGATATTTTAGGAGTTAAAGATCCGCCATCATTTGTAGATGCCGCTGATATTCTTATCGATTCTAAGAAATTGCAACCCTCTAGTCTGGAGCCTGGAATTCTGATATTGGCTGATGGCACTCGCTTCAAAGGACAGTTATTCGGTGCAGAAACTATTGCTATGGGGGAACTAGTTTTCACTACTGGAATGTGTGGATATCAAGAAAGTCTAACTGATCCTTCATTTGCAGGACAAGTTCTGACATTTACATGGCCTCTTCTAGGGAATTATGGGATACACGCTTGCGGTTCTGAGTCCTCCTCAATATGGCCTAGAGGAGTTGTTTGTAGGGAGTTAATGAAAATCCCTGATCATCGCGATTCGATTGGTAGTGTCCATGAGTTCTTGTTATCTCATGGAGTTCCCGGAATAGAAGGAATAGATACTAGAGCACTGACTAGAAGAGTCAGAGAGCACGGCACAGTATTATGTGTATTCGGCCCAATGGAAAAAGAACAGGAATTATATGAGATATTAGAAAATCTTTCACCTCCAGATCTTTCGGATTTAGTTGCTGAGGTGACTTGTTCTGAATCAGTAATCTTGAATGAAGGTGCCACAGATATAGATGGAAATCCCCTGCCTCGATTGGCTGCAATAGATTGCGGTATTAAATTTAATATTCTAAGAGAGTTATGTTCTCGATTTGAAGTTGTATGGTGTCCCGCGCACATGAATTTTGACCAAATAATTGAGCAATGGTCTCCTGACGCTTTTTTCTCATCCAATGGTCCTGGTGACCCCGCTCATTCTGGTTCAGCCACGATAGCAAGGGAAACATTGGCATCGGCGGTTAGAGCGGATTTTCCAGTAATGGGTATATGCCTAGGTCATCAATTAATGGGTCTAGCAGCTGGACTTAGAACCTACAAACTGCGTTATGGTCATAGGGGGGCTAATCAACCAGTAATGGATTTAGAAAGTAAGAGAGTCTACATCACTAGTCAAAATCATGGCTTTGCTGTTGAAGATCCTGAAAAAGGCATGCTTGCCCCTCATCCTAGTGGTGCCTGTTCAGAAAAAGGCACTAATGTTCTTGGTGCAGACTTCAAAGTTAGATATATCAATGCTAATGATGGAACTGTTGAAGGACTAGATTTAGTAGGTAAATCATCATTCACTGTACAATTCCATCCAGAAGCCCGCCCCGGTCCATTAGATGCGGCTCCATTATTTGATAGATTCTCTGAAATCGTGAGTGAAAAGATTCCAACAAATAAAATTGCTAGAATGCTTGGAGGTGATAATTAGTGCCTCGAAGGGATGATTTGGAAAGAATTGTAATTCTTGGAAGTGGCCCAATCAGGATTGGTCAAGCTGCGGAGTTTGATTTCTCGGGTTCCCAGGCTTGTAGGGCACTAAGAGATGATGGGTATGAAGTAATTCTAATTAATTCAAATCCTGCCACTATACAAAATGATCCTGAGATGGCTGATAGAATATACATCGAACCATTATTGCCAGAGGTAGTAAAGCGTATTTTGGAGATAGAAAAACCTGATGCAATACTTGCTGGCATGGGTGGCCAGACTGCTTTGAATATCGCCATGGCTTTGGCTCACGACGGTTCTTTAGATGAGTTAGGTGTTGAGTTAATTGGCTGTAATCTAGCATCTATAGATGAAGCAGAGGATAGAGATCTATTCAAGAAAGTATGTGAAGAAATTGATCTTCCTGTTTGTAAGGCAATTGCATGTGATTCTATTGAAGANGTCATTGAGGCTGCAAATACATTGGGTGTATTTCCTCTTTTGATTAGACCTGCTTTTACATTAGGAGGCTTAGGTGGTGGNACCGCATTCAATATGGGGGAGTTGGTTGAAATAGCGAGTCAGGGAATATTACATTCTGCAATTGGCCAAGTATTAATTGAGGTTAGTATNCTAGGGTGGCAAGAACACGAATATGAAGTGATGAGAGATGATGCAGATAATGCNATTATTGTCTGTACAATGGAAAACTTAGATCCAATGGGGGTCCATACTGGGGAATCAGTAGTGGTAGCACCGCAGCAAACACTTTCTGATCGAGATCATCAGAAATTGAGAAATGCNGCGTTAAAATTAATTCGAAGATTGAATATCAAAGGGGGNTGTAATGTTCAGTTTGCAGTAGATCAAAATAATGGCGANTANCGTGTAATTGAAGTGAATCCGAGAGTTTCNCGTTCTTCNGCTTTAGCATCTAAAGCAACTGGTTANCCTATTGCTAGGATGGCTGCTTTGATTGCAGTAGGTTATACTCTTGATGAACTCCCTAATCCTATAACTGGTGAAGGAACTACTGCTGCTTTTGAACCAACCTTAGATTANTGNGTAGTTAAGATTCCTCGTTGGCCTTTTGATAAATTTAGAACTGCNGATAGAACAATTGGAACATCAATGAAATCTACTGGTGAAGTTATGGCAATAGGTCGATGCTTTGAAGAAGCNTTTCTCAAAGCNTGGGCNAGTTTAGAGTATGGNCAACCACATCCTAGACCTCTCACATTGGCAGANTCNTCAGGAGGNGAGACAATGGATGAAAGNGCTTCACAGCCATTNCCTGAAGCAATGTTGGTTGATTGGTTNNGAGTNCCCANNGANCGAAGAATGNGTGCTCTTTTTGAAGCATTTAGAAGAGGATATTCAATTGAAGATGTANGNGATTTNACTGGNGGAGTNACTCGTTGGTTTTTACATCGATTCGANAAGATGGCNGCTGTAGAAACAGAAATTAGGGCNGCNGGTGAGTTAGGNATGANNCCNTCNGAAATANAATCTGAAGAAATGCGATATTGGAAAGGTTGTGGNTTNACTGATTTACATATAGCNGACGCATTATCCGGNTTCCCAGCNNCTGGATTCAAACAATTATCAAAAGGTAGAGATGAATTTGCAGTTACTTCACGTAGACATGANNTAAGNATTCATCCGAGATTTAGAATGGTCGATTCATGCGCNGCNGAGTTTGCTGCAGTAACTCCATATTATTACACAACNTATGAGTGTGGTACAAAATCAATAGGGATNGANTATGTGCCAAATCTTAANCTGAGTAAGAAGCAAAGGATNGTTGTTATCGGATCNGGNCCAATTCGNATTGGNCAAGGNATAGAATTTGATTATGGNTGTGTACATGCNGTAGGTGCTATACAAGATTTAGGCCATGAAGCNATAATAATCAATAATAATCCTGAAACAGTTTCAACTGATTTTGATACTAGNGANAGACTTTANTTCGANCCATTNACATTGGAATCAGTAAGTGAGATTNTACTNCGTGAAGATGCGCATGGAATTTTGNTNCAATTNGGTGGNCAGACNGCAATTAATCTTGCTTTACCNTTGTCAAATAATTTNCCTCATNTGTCATCCATGGGTCTNGATATTACTATGGAGGGNACNACTCCNGAAGCAGTCGATGAAGCTAGTGATAGAGAAAGNTTNGAGTCATTNGCTCAAAGAAATAATCTGAGAATGCCAAATGGNATGACTGCTTCCNATNCNNATCAAGTTCGTGAAGCNGTTAGGGAAATTGGNTANCCNGTACTTATCCGNCCTTCATATGTTCTNGGNGGAAGAGGAATGGAAATTNTNTCTTCGAATCGTCAATTAGAATCTTACATGCAGGATGCTTTCCTNTCNCCAGAAAGACCTNTGTTAGTNGATGAGTATCTTGGTAATGCAATAGAACTNGATGTNGATGCAGTCTCNGATGGAAGAGAAGTATTAGTNGGAGCAATAATGGAACATCTNGAAGAAGCNGGNATTCATTCTGGAGACTCAACTTGTTTTATCCCTCCNCAAAATGTATCNGACAAAGTNTTGAGNCAAGTTGATGAATGGACTCGAAAGATTGGTATAGAACTTGGAATAGTAGGTTGTTATAATATTCAATTCGCNATTAGAGGTGAGANATTATATGTTTTAGAAGTNAATCCNAGAGGTTCACGAACCTTCCCATTTGTGGCCAAGGCTACAGGNGTGCCTTTAGCCAGAATCGCCGCAATGGTNGCTTTAGGNGAAAAATTATCTNATCTGAATATTCCTGAACGTCAAGANGANGCNGTATGTGTTAANGCACCTGTATTNCCNTTCATAAAACTCAGAGGNCTTGATCCGGCTCCAGGGCCTGAGATGAAATCTACTGGNGAGGTAATGGGNAGTCACGAAAGGGCNTCNGCNGCTTATCTCAAAGCCCGATTAGCTACNGAATCNCCNGTNCCAACTGAAGGAGGAGTTTANATTACTGTGAAAGATGCAGATAAAGANNCAATTATTGANCAAGCTAAGTCATTAATTGAATTAGGATTTAAGATATATGCAACTAGAGGTACAGCCAGTGTTCTCCGAGANAAAGGNGGATTNCAAGTTGAAACCTGNTATAGGATNACTGAAGGANTAACTCCGGATGCNTTGGATTTAATGAGACAGGGTAAAATTCAACTTATTATNAATACTCCAAGAAATACTGGAGGAGCAGTTCTTGATGGAAATATGATGAGAAGANTGGCNGTTGAACTTAATATTCCATTTGTTACNACTATGGCGGGNGCNAGAATGGANGTTCTTGCAATAGCGGAAGCAATGGATGGTATACCTGAACCGAGGCTCCTAAATATTGGTACATTGTAGATTTATACTAATCTATATGGTACACAGCGATTTCCTTAATTACCTAGAATTATCGAAGTAAATTATGCTGAGTTTGAAAGAAATACCCGGTGTTGGCGATTCTCTAGCAGAGAAATTGATATTTGAAATAGGTTCTTTGGCAGATGTAGAACGTGTAATCAGNGATGGTGATGTTAGTGCACTTTCNGGAATTGAGGGNATTTCNCCNCAAAGAGCNGTNAAATTAATNAATTNAGCCAATAATAATNTTAGTGAAATTACTACTACNGATGAAGGNAGAAGATTACATAAANATTTAATCGCTAGTATNTCAGATNATGTNATAACTAAAGCTGCTAAAGAGAGNCTTTCTATTTTGACANCTTTAACNCGTAATAGTNTNGTTGANATCGAATCAAGNAGAAGTTGGTCNATAAATTCNATGAGATTCATTAATGAGAGNNAATCATCTTTTGANTTATGGAGNAAATGTATTTCTGGNTTAGGTTACACCAAGGAANCAACTTCTAGAATTGATAGAGTAATAGTTGTTCCAAACACTATCNANTTAGAAAATTTAAGNCATATNGAAAAAAAATGTAGAATATTAGTACGTTCTAATNATGANACTTGGGAAGATTATCTNGGGNTAAACAGAGTCACNTGGATNGGNGANGGNGGNCCTGAAAAATTACCNTCNGGNTGGATTNTTGGAGAAATAAGCGNTTCTTTNTANGATTTGGTACCNGAAGTNCCTCTCGAATGGCTAAAAATNAACTCNGATAATTTGTCTATTTTAGCAGAATTATANGATCAAGTTTGGCCGATNAATGNNATNGGNCANACAATTTCAGAACACTTAGAAGGATTTGATGATTTAGNATTATTATTACAATCTTTAGAGAATGAATCNTCAAATCTTGAAAATCTNGAAANAATACGNGATAATCTTTGGAATCAANTTAAGTCAATAGANGAATCTGTNAATGATGCAATTGTTTCTGGNACCTCTCAATCANANTTATCATTNGATGGNGANGAAGTTCTTTCNTATTATTCTGATATNTCAGGCTTAGAAAGAAGNCTAAAAAGTACAATTGCAGATACTATTGATTTTGCATTACAAGAAGGCAGAANAAAATTANNCTCATATCTTGAGNATNTAGATATAAATTTANCAAATGATATNTTTTCAAGTGAATATCCNTGTGTAGTCAATAGAGANATATTAGAATTAATTGACTNTGAACTAGAAAAAGNGATTAAATCAGAGAGAAGTCAAGGTGAGATTGCTATTGCTAGCTCNACTGTAAATATAATGAAANAATCTCGNAAAGCAATTTCGAANTTTATTGAAATAGATATGTGGATAGGTGTAGGTAATTGGGGGATATCTAATCGATGTACNATGCCTGAGATGTGTNTNAGTAATCCAGGAATATGGATGAAAGANGGTCGTCATTTGCTATTAGGTTGTGAACCAGATGCCGTTACNTATGGAATAGGAGAAGTNTCNCCNGAANANCAAANAGATAAGATTGCATTACTTTCTGGTGCTAACTCNGGTGGNAANACAACTCTNTTAGAGACTCTTGCNTCATTGATATTANTNTCTCATTCTGGACTNCCTGTCCCTGCATCTTATGCAAAAATCGGNCTTCTTGATGAATTACACATTNTNGCAAAAGTTTCTGGTACNCAATCTGCNGGNGCTTTGGANAGAACATTAAAAAAATTAGCAGANATCTTGGTCTCTANTGAAAGAAAAATAATTCTAGCCGATGAATTAGAAGCAATAACNGAGCCTGGTGCTGCATCATTGATACTTGGAGGNCTACTCAAATCTTCNAGATATAATGATGANACAAANATCTTACTNGTTACTCATATAGGAAGTTCGATTTCAGANGTAATGGGTGGAGANATTAGAATTGATGGNATTGAAGCACAGGGACTAGATGAAAATATGGANTTGATTGTTGATAGAAACCCCAAAAGAAATCATATTGCCAGATCTACNCCTGAATTAATTGTNAGAAGACTTGCATCTAGATCTNAAGGGCCTACTTCAGAAATATTTTCTAATTTATTGAAAGGATTTTGACATTATCTTAAGNGTNTCTTCTCTNCCAATTTCATTCATTATAGAAGCAATNCTAGGTCCNTACTCAGNACCTAAAATNANAATATANAGTGCTACATATGCCTCTCTTCTGTTTATATCANTCTCTGAAGATAATGATATGATANTTTCACTGATTTCTTTTTCNGTCCACTCAATNTNTTCTAATTTAGTAAATAATTGATTTAGGAANTCTTNTTGTTTACTACTTATTTTCTNTTTATTTTCTTTANTAATNNTNTCTTGAATNTTTATTCTNGCNNCTTCAGGAAAATGNCTNCTATCTATCCAATTTCTCATCCTTGAAAGCCTATTTATTAGNACCTGATTAGGNTTTCCATCAAGATGNTGACTTNTATTCAATGATCTCCCATATNTCNTCATCATCTGATTTTATTTGTGCTAGCATTGCNAAGTGNCTAAATGAAACTCCNGCAGTAGATAAAGAAGGATTATCTCCTCTCTTAACNTGACTCAGTCTCAATGCACCAAGTGCAGTGTCTCTTGCNACCTTNTTCTTCTTACTGAGNTCTTTATCNTCTGGNGGATTAGAAACTAGTCTTTCATATTCATCNGCCATTTCAAAAAGTGAAGGGCCAGTATCGAANTCAATATGCTTCTTNATCTTCGTTCTTGCTATTACATANCTCAATATTTCTGGNGGNACTAANCNCAANGCTTCTATNGGGCCAATTGTATTACCGNTCGAACTTGACATAGGTCCNGAACCTTTCAGTTGTATCCANTCATAGACCATTTTNCCTGGNGGNTCGCTTCCAAGTATTCTACAAATAGGAATTCCCGTATCAAAACTTCCTCCGGCNGCNCCATGATCTTTACCNGCNGGTTCNCAAGTAATTCCATGNACTCCCCATTTNGCAGCCCAATCAACTCTCCANGGCATTTTTCCCTCTGCNTTNCTAATATCTGATTTNCCATTTATTCCTTTACGNTCNGTCCAGTAAACATANGGTTTTTCATATCCTGTNACAATCACGCCATCCATACTACCATCACTTCCAACAGGGTTGTAGGGATACCATCCNTCAGGTAATTCTCTACCTGANATTTTCTCTATAACCTCACATATTTCCTCTCTATTTNTTATTGCNAGGTCAATTTTCTCTGCAAAATCTCCATTTTCATANGTNTCATGATTCATCACTACTTTTGGAATCACTCCTATCTGTTTTAATGCATCTAAGAATGGTTTTAGGAAGTGTATTGCATAGTTTNCTCCATNATAGTTAGGNGTNCCATCTGGGTTTGGAGCGGGAATATTTGCTAGAGGGAANCCTATGTATTTNTCNTAATCNTCCGAAAGNAAATCATAAACTCTTCTNAGAGGGTCCATAGAGTCAACTATGAATATNTATTCNGATTTTTTACCTGAGTCAAGACATGCTCTNTGAATCATNTCAGCAGTTAGTATTTCTCTNAGATGACCTATATGGAACTCTCCTGATGGAGTAATTCCTGATGCTATGACTTGTGANTCATATTTCTCAGATAGCCGCATTGCGGTATAATCTGCCCAATGCATATTCCTGCCTCATACAGTAACTACTCTTACAAGACCTCTGAGAGGTACTCCTTCAAGTGCATTAGCCTCTGATTTATTTGCTAGAACTAGACAGAGCTTAACTTCCGCNCCCGCATTTCTAAGATTTTTAATTGTCTTCTTCAAAGTTGTTCCTGATGAAACCACATCATCCACTACAACTACTTGTTTTCCAGATACAGATGCAAATATTTCTGAAATATGAGCGCCTTCGTCTTCACTAATAGACCGACTTACTGCTAAGTCCAAATCTAATTGCCCAGCAATTGCCTGAGCGAATGGTATTCCATTGATACTAATTCCAACTATAGTATCAATTTCATCTCCGATTTCTTCCTCTATTATGTCTGCAAAAATATATGATATTGCTTCGATTCTGCTCGCCTTTACTGCTACAGATCTCCATCCTATTTGTACATCAGTTGGCCTCTCTTCAGAAGTTGTGTTATTGGAGTACTCTTCAGTGGACAACCATTGGATTGTAGTTTGAGATAGTGACAACTCGTCTGCTATCTGCTGTGTGTTCAAACCGTTACTGCGGTGTTGTTTTACTTTGGCTCGAAGCTCGTCTACGCTAAGTGGCATTAAATACCCCTAGAATCCCGTCCTGTATCAAGCCATCGGATGAAAACTATCTATTTTATTGGTATTCATTACCTAAAACCTACCTGTCGAACCGAAACCACCCTCGCCTCTTTCGGTTTCACCCAGTTTCTCAATATTTACTTCTATAAATTTAGATTTAGGAATTGGAGTGATTAATAATTGTGCAATTCTTTCATTTTTTTGAATAATATATGATTCCCCTTCTCCTATCCATGTCATTAATACAAATAGTTCGCCTCTATAGTCTGCATCAATTGTTCCTATACTATGAGGTAGAATCAGTCCTTTCTTTCCAAGAGATGAGCGTGCTCTCACTTGCCCTTCATATCCTTCTGGAATGGCTACATGCAAACCTGTCCTAACCATTGTACTACTTCTACGCTTAACGATTGTATCTTCTAACGAATATAAATCCCAACCAGCAGCATGAATGCTTCCTTTGCTTGGTAGTAATGCATCACTATGTGTTCTTGCAACTTTAACCTCAATCACTTCATCCATGATATCCGCTGAGTAAGACGGCATTTTACGCTTATCACTGGAGTTTCCCAGTCGGTGGGGTGAAAAGGGGTGGTCTTCTCGGAAGGCCAATGGCCGACTTCGAGTATGAATCATTACTGGAACGAGCACGTGAACGTATTCCAAAGAATATTAGTGAAAGATCTAGATGGACAATGCCTGAACCAGAGATATTGATTGAAGGTAATCAAACTATTCTCAGAAACTTCGCTGCAATAGTTGATGCTATGGATAGAGATGCAAATCATGTTTATCAATTTTTGATTAATGAACTTGGGACCTCAGGAACTAGGGAACAAGTTAGAGTATTATTCAAAGGACGAGTTCCTCCTAAGAGAATTAAAGAAAAAATAGTTTCATATGTTAAGTCTTATATTTTGTGTGGACAATGTAGAGCACCGGATACTCGTTTCATTAAAGAAGAAAGAACTACTTTGCTAAAATGTCAAGCTTGTGGAGCTACTAGACCTGTAAAACTTTAGAGTCTTGATTTATTACTTAGGTGAAAAATCTAATAGAACTTTACCTTTATTTCTTCTTTTATGCATATGTCTTTGTGCCTCTGAAACATCTTCAAATTTCCAAACCGAATCAATTATTGGATTTATTTCCTCTTTTTCTAGTAATGCTCCTAATTCAATAAGATGATTTTTGAATATTTCTTCATCATCCATTTTTCCCATATGTACGCCAAAGATCGCCTTATTTGAATTCATCATCATCATTGGATTGAATTTTGGAGTATTTATCCACATTCTCAAAGCCGCTATAATTGATCTTTTTTCTCTAGGTACCGCAGAAGATGCTCCGAAACAGTGTAGTTTACCGCCATTTCTCAAGGATTTGTAAGATTTCATTAAATGTTTACCTGCTACAGGATCTATAGCCTGATGAACTCCTTTACCATCTGTAAGTTTTTTACAAACTCTAACAAAATCTCCCTCTTCTCTATCAACAAAATGCATTCCTAATGATTCTACGAATTCTTTTTTCGCTTTCGAAGCAGTACCAATAATTAACTTCGCCCCGAAAGATCTACAAATTTGTGCTGCGGCTGTTCCAACTCCTCCTGCGGCATGATGAATTAGTATAGAATCNCCTTGTTTGATTCCTCCTAAATATACTAACATATGATATGCAGTTCCATATGTAACCGGCATGGCTGCAGCCTGGTCAAAACTCATACTATCTGGAATCTTTATTACCCTACTAGAATCTACAATTACCTCTTCTGCATAACCTCCAAATCCAGTCATTGCGATTACTCTTTCTCCAACAGTCAAATCTTCTATATTTTCTCCAATTTGAGTAATAATTCCTGAAACTTCATATCCTGGAGTGAATGGAAAATTAGGATTACTTCCGTAAAGTCCCTGCCTCATCATTAAATCCGCAAAATTGATTCCTGCTCTATATACTCTAACTTTAACTTGATTTTCTTCTGGTCTACCTAATTCCTCATCAATTATCTCTATTGAATCTGGACCGCCAATCTTAGTATAAATTATTCTTTTCATATAATCACTCTATGGTAGAAATTTTCTTATTTCAGTCACCTTCTTCTTCTGTTTTTCAGGTATATTTTCAGGATAACCTACTTTCAGAAAACCCACGATTCTTTCCTTTTCATTATTTATCTCTAAAGAGGTATAAGTCATAGGATGCCTAGTAATACTTCCAGTACTCCATTGAGACCCAATTCCCATGCCCCATAGTGACAAAACAAGATTATGTAAAGAACAAACAGTAGCTGCATAATCTTCTTCTTCTCTGAAAGAATCATCAGGGCTTAGTTTTGTTGTTACAGCTATGATTACCGGAACATCCATTATCTTAGAAATAGCTCTGTTTAATGAGGATGAACCCTCTTCCTCTTTGTTACTTTTGGCCTTATTTTTAGATAGAGAAATCACAGTAGGCAACAATTTCTTCCTCGTTTCATCACCTAATACATAGTAATTCCATGGATGAGTTTGTTTGTGACAAGGTGCATTACTTGCTGCCTCAAATGCTATTTCTAAATCTGTTAATTTTACTTTCTGATCTGTAAAATGATAAATACTTCTTCTACTATTCAGAAGATTCTGTATAATACTCATATAAATTCCTAATCCAAACAATCAAATTTTGCTGCAAGAATAAAATCAGATTCGACCAAACCGTCTATTTTATGTGTGAAAATCTTAACCTTGACTCTTCCCCAACTTAACTCGAAATCAGCATGATGGTTTTGTTCTTCACAGATTTCTCCGGCTAAGTTAGTAAATTCTAATGCTTCTTTGAAATCATTAAATTCCCATATTCTTTGTAAGTGATGATTATCAATTATTTGCCATTTTTCATTTAAATTAGTAATTAATTTATCCATCTCATCTCTAGCCAAGGGCGGCACGCCGCCTTGACATGGTATACAAATTTTTGAGGCTAAGTCCGTATCTTCTTCCATTTCAGTCCCACACGTGATTATCGTCTCTGCCTTCTACTTGCCTTTCTGCTTCTTCATGTAAATTAGACCGACGTCTAATTTCTTCCTTTTCAAATGTCAGAAGCTCCTTGTCTTCAATATATGGTTTTCTGAGATGCGTTATTAATCTAAGTTGAACAATAATGTCTCTCGCGATTGAACGAAAATCGCCATTTTCATCCCAAATCTCGATAACATTTCTTGAGGTACCTACTAACATCCCTCTAATATATGGTTCTGAGTCCTCTGGTAAAGCTCTTGAGTCTAGTAGAATTTCTACCAAATCATCCTTCCTAAGTCCTGATTTTCTTTCGATTAATGGTCCTAAAAATATATCCTGAAGTTCCGATAATTTAGGTTCTCCATAATCCCGATGGATTCTTGTAGCCCATTCTGGCAAATCGCCAATACCTCTCCCACTCTTCTCAGCACTCATGCACCTCGGTCAACTATGTCATAGAAAAGCCAACGGGTTCCAAGATTATGATTAAAAAAACTAAAATGACTGCTTATTTGAAGTGGGATGGTATAGGCGCTAGGTTCGGGTGAGACCATGGCAGTACCACAATGGAGAAGTATTCCAACCGTTCTTTATCCACAAGAAATTCTCGATAAAGCGTTCCGCAAGGCCTCCAAACAGTCAGATTTAGTCGAAGATCCGGACAAATATCATAGAGTTAGAAAGCAAATGGTTAGAATGATACAATCTGCATCAGATACCATAGACTCAACTTTAAGAAATTGGGTAGAAAAATGGCCAAGCCTCAATGCATTATCTGAATTTGATAGGGCTTTGATAGATGCAGCAGTTGGTAACGATGATTATCGCAGAAGTCTTGGTGCTATTCAGTGGGCAGCAGAAAGAGTTAGGAAAATTTCTGGAGAATCTGAATCAAAAATTCTTCGTTTAAGAAAAATTGAAAGTTTTCACGAAGCAAGAAGACATGCATATGGCAGAATTTCTTCAATTGTACACCAAATCTCTCCTCAAATATTATGGCTTGGAGAGGCTAGAGAAATACTTAGAAAACTTCCATCCGTAGATTCTGATGAGCCTGTGATTGTTGTTGCAGGGTCTCCCAATGTGGGTAAATCTGCTTTAATTGGAGCCTTATCATCCGGTGAACCAGAAGTGGCTTCCTATCCATTTACTACTAAACAACTGCATCTCGGCCATTTCTTGCATAGGCGACGCTCATACCAAATGGTGGATACTCCTGGATTATTAGATAGGCCTATGGAGGAAAGAAACCTAATTGAAATGCAAGCAATTGCAGCACTGGAAAATATAGGGGATATTCTGATAGTACTGATTGATGCCAGTGAATCCGGTGGTTCTTCTTTGAAAGAGCAGTTGAACCTTCTTGATGAAATTAAATCGTTGGTTACTGAGAGGCCAATTCTTGTAGTTCATTCGAAATCAGATCTTCTCAAAGAAATACCTGAAGATGCTCAACATCTTATTTCAACTATCAATGGTGAAGGAATAGATGAACTAAGAGATATAATAATTGAAACGATTGGAGCNGATAATATCAATAATCCGTTAATATTACCCGAAAATTGGCATATAGAAGAAAATTCTTTGGAGCCTTTGGGTACTAAGTATGAGATTGAAAAAAGAAGAGAAATGAATAATTAGTTTATGTGCCAAGTATGTCCACAGGTTTTACAGTATAGGTCATATCCTCCGTAAGACTTCTGCAATCCACTAATATCGATGTAGGTTCCACAGTTGGTGCATTTCTCACTCATGATTATCCGAACTCAACAATGTTATTCAATTACTCGATGCTTAATTCACTCAACTATCCCTAAACTTCTGAAATAATTTCTTTATTGGAAAAGCCATTTCACCTGCTCCCAGAAATAATGTTAATGATACTAAAGCTAGAATNATCTCTACAAACCAATTAAGACTTATTTCAACATTTGTCGTTAGAACTTGCTGATCTCCAACATCTGCCCCTTCTCTTCCACCTGATATTATCCTGTAATCATCAGTCTTAATATTCCAGTTTATTTCTCCATCAATTTCATCAGAACCTCCAACTATAATATAATTCTCAACATCTTTTACCGTGCAGTCAGTTAGTAAGGTTTCTTCATCTGGNGGGCAGACAATCGCTGCCTCACTCTCTACTACTGCAAACCATGAATCCTCACTTTTTTGCCAATTAATTTGTAAATCGATATTTAGTATTCCAAAAATCAATGGTGGCGAAATATCATCTCCAGTCATTGCAATAAGGCAAAGTTCAGGGTCTTCAAATTCACAAGGAACCATGTCAATTGCACTCCTTTCTTCAGGAAGACTAATTCCTGTAACGCTCCCCAGCAGGAGAATTACGCATAATACTCCTACAAATCCGGGAAGTATTGAGAGTATCCTAACCATCATAATAATCACTACTATAAATCTCTCAATTTAATTTAACGCCCCTATGAGTTGTATTAATATTGGTATAATAAAAATACCAATTCCTACATAAAGTAGAATTGAGAGCCTTTTTCTCGATTTTTCCTTTCTCTCTTGATTAATTCGACAATCATCATCATCGCAAATCAAAGACTCATTACTCAACGGTATTGGGATGGAACATTCTACACAATGTTTGTGTGCTTCGAATAAAACCCCTTTCCTCGCCTTTTTTCTTTTTTTTGATATAGTTGAATTTTGTTTTGCTTGACTAGCTGTTGTTGTAGCCATTTTAGCAATTTTTTCCGACCTACTCATTTTTCCCTCTCCTAAGAAATCTTTGTCCCTTCAAAATCTGAACCTAGAATTGTATGCTTGATTCGTTCTATTTTTCTCCCATCAATTATATTAAGTTCTAGATTTGCCTTTGTTGCTTCTAAAACTGCAATAGGGTCCACTACGCTTGATTTCCCTGCCTCTTTATGTTCTGCTGGGCCAACGATTTGTTGTAGTTCTTCATGAGTAAGGATGTCAAATGATTTAGCATTTGGATTTTTTCTAGGGTCTTCACTGAACACTTTTTCAACATTGGTGGCAATAATACACTTACTTGCATTTACTGCTATTGCCAATCTGATAGCTACTGCATCAGTAGTATGTCCGGGCTCAGTGCCTCCCATTACAACTACAGGCCTTTCTTCAAGTAATTGCGCTGCCTCGTTCACACTTGTTGGTATAATTCCAGAAACAGAAATACTTGCCTCAGTAAGAGCTTCTCTGATTATTGTTGCATTTAGTCTAGTTGCAGCAATCCCAATCTTATCTAAGTGGTAGTCATCATCAATTAATGGTTTTGCTAATGATATTCCTTCTCTTGCCGGAGCACCACCTCCAATGACTAATCCCAATCTATCTCCTGCTGCAACTCGTTCTCTNACAATTGTGATTAAATGATCTAACCATACATGTTTTTCTTCCACTTCCGGACGTAATAAACTACCTCCAATTGCTACCACAATCATGGTCATCGGGTATACGGAGACACTACTTCTCTATCAATGTCTAGGCTCGGTTGAGGATGAAGGGTTGAAATGCCCGCCTCTTTGCCCATATACGAGGGTAGACTATGTCCGAGGACTTAGAGGTGCAAAAACGCAAACTTCGTGCACGNAAGACTCTCGAAGAAGTTTCGAAGATGAGAGGCATGGGTACTGAGCTAGTTACAGTNATNATNCCTCCTGAGAAGATGNTATCTGANGTTCGTCANCATTTAATCCAAGAAGGAGGNCAAGCAGCCAACATCAAGTCTAANTCTACAAGNAAACATGTNACNGANGCTATAGAATCGGCAGTATCTACCTTAGGCAGATACAAGANTCCTGGTGAAAGAGGAATTGCCTTATTCGTTGGCCANGTAATTATTGGNAACAANAAAAGTAGGCTTATTTCAGTAGTTGTTGATGATCCTCCTGAAGCTTTCCCATCATTCNGATATCGCTGTGATTCTTCTTTCGAAACTTCTCAACTTGAGGACATGTTAATNGATAAAACAGCNTATGGNCTTTTTGTTATCGATAGNTCNGAGTCNGCTTATGGTTTAGCATCTGGNAAAAGACANCATTGTCAAGAGCATATTACTTCTCAAGTTCCATCTAAACANGGAAGGGGTGGTCAATCGGCNCAAAGNTTCGAGAGACTCATNGAAGAAGCTGCNCATAATTTTTTCAAAAAATCNGCTGAAAGGGCTTGNGCATACTGGTTGCCNATGATTGATGATTTGAAAGGAATAATNATNGGNGGNCCNGGCGCCACTAAAGATTTNGTAGTNAAGAATAATTATTTNCATCATGAGATTAAGAAGTTNATTAGAGAGCCACATTTTGATGTAGGTTATTCTAATGATTCAGGATTAAGGGAATTNATTCAGAGAGCAGGAGGCCTTATGGANCAAATCGAATTAGATGTTGAAAGACGTTTAGTAGANNATTTNCTCAGAGAAGTGATGCAAAATCANCCNAAAGCCACATATGGNGAGATGATGNTTAGAGCGGCTCTAGATCAAGGNGCAGTANCNACATTATTNCTNTCTGAAGGTTTNCGTAAACGNAGAGTNGGATGGATTTGCAAATCTTGCTCCAATGAATGGAGTCAAACACATAGTAATNTGACTGAAATACCAGATTGNCCAAAATGNGGCTCAGATAATTTGGTTGAAGANCCTGANAATACAATGGATTTAATCGATGAANTAACNGAACTTGCATCTCACACCTCAGCNAAAGTAANTTTAGTATCATTGGATACNGAAGAGGGNNCTACTTTGNNTACTTCTTTTGGTGGAATTGCGGCAATGTTAAGATATGCATGGTCCTAGGTGATTTAATGAGGGCACTTCGTAACGAAATAGTCTCCAAACTATCAGTTACTATGCATAAATTAGAATTGAATGAAACTAAATGGCTAGATTTTTTGGGGACTTCTACAGATAAAATACATGGAGATGTTACTTTACCTTGTCATTCTTTTTCTAAGGTTTTAAGAAAATCTCCAAATGATATAGCTATTGAAATTGCAGAAAATGTAGATTCTGATTTATTAGAAATTGTTGAAATAAATGTGGTAAATGGCTTTCTAAATTTCAAGGCCAATAATTCTTGGCTTTCTAAGCAAATTTCTTTTATAAATTCAGATTCTAGGTTAGGAGTAGAATTAGAAGATGAGAAAACTATTGTTATTGATTATTCGTCTCCTAATATCGCAAAAAGAATGCATGTGGGGCATCTTCGTTCTACTGTAATTGGCGATGCTTTGTCACGAATCTTATTGTTTAAGGGGCATAATGTAATTGGTGAAAATCATATTGGCGACTGGGGCACTCCTTTTGGTATGTTAATAGAACATTTTATTGAATGTGAAAATAATAACGTAGGAGAGATAGATCTTTCAACATTTTATAAAGAAGCAAGATATAAATTTGATAATATTGATGATTTCGCAAATCGTTCAAGAAAAAGGGTTGTTAAACTTCAATCTAAGGATCCTGAAACAATCAATCTTTGGCAGAGTTTAGTCAATCATTCACTTATCCACTTCAACTCAGTTTATAGAATGCTAGATGTTCTTCTTAATGATGATAATTTAGCTGGAGAATCTATTTACGAGGATTTACTTCCTGAAGTAGTAGAACGTCTCACTTCTAAGAATCTAATCGTTGAAAGTGATGGTGCTTTAGTTGTATTCCCTGATGGATGGTTTAATCGTGAAAATGAACCTCTACCTCTTATTATTCGTAAAGGAGACGGTGGTTTCAATTATGCTACTACTGATCTTGCATGTATTATCAACCGTGTTGAATCAATTGGATGTGATGAGATGCTGTATGTCGTCGGTGCTGAACAGTCTCAACATTTTTCAATGGTTTTCCAGGTAGCTCATGATGCAGGATTTATGGATGATAAGATCAAAGCCGTACATGTGCCATTTGGATTGGTAATGGGATCTGACGGTAAAAAATTAGCTAGTCGGAAAGGTAAAGCGATAACTCTGAAAGAATTACTAGAAGAATCAATTTCAAGGGCTGAAAAACTGATTCTTGAGAAGAATCCTTCTATGTCTGATTCGGACCGCAATGAAGTTTCTAAGATGATAGGAATCGGTGCAATAAAGTACGCTGATTTATCCATTGATAGGAATAAGAATTATATTTTTGATTGGGATAAAATGCTTTCTTTCGAGGGAAATACTGCCCCATACCTTCAGTATGCATATGCTAGAATCTGCAGCATTTTCCGTAAATCCTCTATTTCTCGCGAATCAACCTTGGAGTCAGAGATTATTATAGGCAATGATTTTGAAATGTCACTATGTAAATCCATAATTGGTTTTTCTGAATCAATAGATGATACAATTAGTAGTTATAGCCCTCATCGTTTAGCAGTTTACTTACATCATTTGGCACAAGATTTTGCTTCATTTTATGAGAACTGTCCTGTTCTGATACCAGATGACAAAAAAACAATGAGTAGTAGATTAGCTCTTTGTAATTTAACAGCAAGAACTTTGAGAACAGGACTTGGACTTTTAGGTATCGAAACACCCGAAAAAATGTGATCATAGAATTTCTTTAACTCGCTCAATATTACCTCTAACTGATTTTATTCTTTTAGAATCAATTATTAAACTCCAAAATGGTACAAAGTCAACTTCAATTTTGATCCATTTTAGAGAATCTATCAATTGTTTAGATTCCGTATTGTCCAAATTTATCTTTTTAATATTATATTCTTTGATTTTATTATTATTAATTTCTAGATATTCTTCAACTTCTTTGCAATCTTCACAAGATTCTTTCGTTATTAAGAGCAAATAATTATACATTCGATTAACCGTTTTCCAATCATCAATTGATACAATTTCATTCATTTTAATTAACTCCTGATGACGGTTATCTTTGAATGTCCCCTTCCTTCCGCAAGTGGTATGGTATCAGTAGGCGACCCAGCACCTGACTTTACTTTGATGGCGAATGACAGAAATATGGTTACTTTAAGTGACTCAATTGGAAATAAGGTAGTTTTAGTATTCTATCCTGCAGCCTTTACTGGTGTTTGTACTACTGAAATGTGTACTTTCACTAACTTCATGAATGATTTTGATAATCTAGAGGCTGAAGTTTTCGGAATCAGTGTAGATTCAATATTTTCTAATAACGAATTTTCTAAAAAAAACTCAATAGGTTTCCCATTACTTTCCGATGTTAATAGGGATGCGACAAATTCTTATGGAGTTGAGATTGATTTTGTCATGCCTGGATATAAGGCTGCCCAAAGATCAGTATTTGTCATTAACGAAGACGGGAAAATTGGTTATTGTTGGGTTGCAGAAAATCCAGGTATCGAGCCTAACTATCAAGAAATAGTTGATTTCTGTAAGAATTAAGATATTCTCGTTATCTGACTTCTTCCCCTGACCACCTTTGACTTAAATCATGATCAATATCCAGTTGATCCAAAATTCTTGCCACTACAAAATCTATCAATTCTCCAATAGTTTCTGGTTTATGATAAAATCCAGGGCTAGCAGGGAGTATAATTACTCCCCACGTTGACATTTTTGTCATTGCTTCTAGATGAGCGGTTGCAAAAGGAGTTTCTCTGGGTACTAGAATCAACTTTCTTCTTTCTTTCAGAGCAACAAGGGCACTTCTTGTTGCTAGATTATCCGAGATTCCTGCAGCAATTTTTCCGATTGTTGTTCCGCTACTGGGGCAAATAATGTATGCGTCATATTTTGCAGAACCTGACGCTGGTTTAGCAGCTAAATTATGATTATCGTGCAAAGTAACTCCTTTGATTCTGGATAAATTTTCAGGCGTCATATCACATTCAAGGTGTAGATTGATTGCACCAGTTTTTGTGATAATTAAATCAACATCCCAACCGGCCTCAGAAAGTGCTTCCACTAGACGTACTGCGTATTGTGCGCCGGAAGCCCCCGTCATGGCTACAACAGCGGATGGCATGAAACCCCGTGAGAACTAGACATCTTGAACTATTGCTTAATTTCCACAGACATTTTCCAATGCAAATGCCAAATATTTATACTCATCTAAGTGGTTATATATCTGTGCAGAAATGCGAATATATCTTCCTTCGGGATTTGGCCAATACCACACTGGTACTTGTATATTATATTCTTCTAGAAGCTCTTTGTGTATCGAATCTTGTTCATGAACTGAAAGATTAGTGAAGTCATCAAAATCCAGTTTTATTGTTGCTATACTTGATAGCATATTATCGGGACAAGGAGGAATAATGTCTAATCTTTCACAAATATATCTTCTAGCTTCTATTACTAGGTTATTATTATGCTCCATAATTTCCTCCCATTTCATTCCAACTATCTTACTTATTTCACTAATTACAAAGGGAATTACGCACCATGCAGAAATATCTCTTGTCCCAGTCCAATCGAATTCATGACGAAATCTTGATGTTCCTTCCAAAGGAATAGTCATTCCATGACTTATAGTTAGAGGATGTATTGATTCTTGCAAATCTTTTCTGACATGTAAAAATGCCGAACCTTTAGGTGCACACAGCCATTTATGGCAGTTGCTAGTTGTAAATGATGCACCTATCTTTTCTATATTTAGAGGAATCATCCCTATTCCATGGGCAGCATCAAGAAGTACCATAACTCCTTTTTCTTCTAACAATTTTACTAATTTTTCAAAAGGCATTTTTATTCCAGTTGGACTAGTAACCGTATCAATTAATGCCAATTTTGTTCTTTCTGTAACACAATTCATTATCCTTTCAATTATGATTTCTTCATTATCAATTGGAAAAGGTATATCGCAAGTAATAACTCTCGCACCAGTCTTTTTGGAAACATAATCTACAGTATTTCTACAAGCCTGGTATGCATGATTGGGAATTAATATCTCGTCATTTTTATTGAAATCTAAAGATCTCAATACAGTGTTTACTCCTGATGTGGCATTTTCAATCAATGCTAAATCATCATAATTACATTTAACAAAATTTGCAATTGCTATTCTAGCATCTAATAGTGCTTTAGGGGCAACCTCCTCATAGAACTTTACAGGATCTTTCTCAACCATCATCCTCCATCGATTTTGTTCTTCTAGTACTATTTTCGGTGTAGATCCAAATGAACCATGATTCAAAAAAATAGTTTCTTCATCGATACTCCAAAATCTATTGATAGGTTTTTTCTTAGGTTTTTTCATAAAAAATCCTCAATATTAATTTTTTCTTCTTCAATTGGTTTCCTATTCAGAATCTCTTGAATATTTGAAATCAAAGTATTTTCCAGTAACTCCCTTGTTATTTGATGATTATTATACTCGTTATAACCTAATTTTTCTAATGATGTTGTAGCTCCTATATCCAATCCACAACAAGCAAGATTTTCAATTCTATTTCCAGGAGTTGCATAGTTTAACGCTAAACCATGCCTACTTACCCAGTGAAGAAATGCAAGGCCAATAGAACATATTTTTTTTCCATCTACCCATACGCCCATCATTGCTGGGTCTCTGTATCCATTAATATCAAGGTCGTTTAGAGTTTTAATCACTAAATCTTCTATTTTATTGATGATATTCCTTACACTTTGTTCATCATTTTCCCATTTGATAATCGGATAAGCTACAAGTTGCCCCGGACCATGCCAAGTGATTCCGCCTCCTCTATCGACAATTGTCTGTTCATAGTCGTCACTAACCAATACTCCTTCTCTCTTAGCTTTTGGACCGATTGTAACAATTTCAGGATGTTCAACAAGAATAATTGAATCAATAATTTCGTCATTTATTCTTTTTTGTTGCATTACTCTCATAATTTCGGCTACTTCGCTATGTTTCACAATTCCAGCCCTCAGGACTTGGATTTTTTTCAAATAATCACCTCAGGAAGTATGTATTGCATGACCTAATGTTTTCAATACACTTTCATGAAATGCTTCTGTCATAGTTGGATGGGCATGAACAGTATCTGAGATGTCTTCTAATAGTGCACCCATTTCAAGGGCTAAAATGAATTCTCCGTGCAATTCCGCCACATGACTCCCAACAGCTTGTATACCCAAAATTACGTGATCCTCTTTCCTAGCGGTTACTCTTATGAAACCAGCACTTTTCTCTGCCTCTATTGTTAAAGCTCTTCCATTCGCTGCTAGAGGGAATTTACCGGTAATAATTTCTTCTCCTTTTTCTTTTGCTTCATCGGGGGTTATACCAACTGAAACAATTTCAGGTTCAGTGAAAACAATTGCTGGAATCGCCACTTTATCAAATTCTCTCTTTTCACCAGAAATAATTTCTGCGACCATTTCACCCTGAGCACTTGCCTTGTGAGCAAGCATTGGTTCACCAGCGACATCACCAATTGCATAAACCCCTGGTGCGGAGGTTCTACATTGCCGATCGATTCGGATAAATCTACCTGATGTGTCCATCCTTATTCCCATATTCTCAACTCCCCATCCTTTCGAATTTGGACTTCTCCCAACAGTGACCAAAATCTTATCGACAGTAATCTTTTGTTCTTCTGAGTCTTTTTCAAATATCAACTCCACTTTTCTTGAGGCTCCTTTTCCTTTAATCTTCGATCCTCTTGCAAGAGCATTGGTATGTACAGTTACTTTATTTTTCTTAAGCCATATCTCAAGCGGCCTTCTGATTTCTTTATCCATTATTCCTAGGATGCTATCCATCCCTTCAACAACGGTTACTTCTGTACCTAACTTTGCTAGTGCACAACCTAATTCTAGTCCAATATATCCTCCCCCAACTATTGCAACTTTCTTAGGAAGTTTTTCTAAGCTCAATGCTCCAGTAGATGAAAGAACAAATTCTTCATCACACGGCATAAATGGTAAATCAATATGGGAAGAACCTGTTGCAATAATGACATTTTCTGCTTCGATATTTATTTCTCCATCATTGGTCTTCACTGTGCATTGTTTCGAAGAAGAAAATGTAGCCCATCCATTAATTAATTCTGCACCAGCATTTTTAATCAATGTCTCCACTCCTTTAGTCAATCTTTGAACTATGCCATCTTTCCATTCTACAATCCCTTTCATTTCAATCTCAGGATTTCCAGATACTGAAATTCCCATGTGCCCTTCCTCTGAAGAATGTTTACTCAATGCTTCATATCTTTCGGCTGCATGAATAATAGCCTTACTTGGAATACATCCAACATTTAGACAAACTCCGCCGGCTCTTTCACCTTCAACAATTATTGTATCAAGACCCAATTGTGCAGCTCTTATTGCTGCTACATAGCCTCCTGGCCCTGCTCCAATAACTAAAACTTGACATTTACGAATTTCACTCATTTTTTCCACCTACATAAAAATTAGAGCAGGATGTTCTAATAATTTCTTTAATGATTGAATCAAGGCTGCTCCATTGGCACCATCTACAATTCTATGGTCGAAAGAACTTGATACATTCATTATTCTTCTAATTTCAATTTTACCATCTTGGACTACAGGCATCTCCCTTGCTTTGTGAACGCCTAGAATACTGACTTCTGGATGATTTATAATCGGAGTAGCTCCCAACCCCCCATCTCTTCCGAGACTTGTAATTGTAAATGTTGAACCTGACAAGTCATCTAGACTGGCCGTTCCATTTCTAGCGGAGCCTGAAACTCTTTGCATTTCAGATGCCGATTGCCAAATATCCATTGCTTCAACATGTTTTACTACAGGAACAAATAATCCTCTATCTGTCTGAGTAGCTATTCCAAGATGAACTGCGGAGTGTTGAGTGACTATGTTATTTTCCTCATCATAATGTGCATTACATTCTTGATGTTTTGGCATTATTTTTGCTAAAGCCATCATGATGAATGGAAGATAGGTTAACTTTGGTTGACTCTCATCTTTTGTCGAATTTAAGAATTTTCTTAGTTTTTCTAATTCAGTTACATCGATTTCCTCAAAGTATGAGAAATGAGGTATAGAGAATTTTGATTTTACCATTTGTTCAGCAATTTTTCTTCTCAACCCCACAATTTTAATTTCATTAGTTTCAGTCCTTTTTGTTGAATATGACTTTGGAGGAGCTCCTGAAACTGCTCCACCCGCTGCTATGTAAGCATCTAGGTCTGCGTGCCTAATTCTTCCTGAAGGGCCAGATCCTGATACGAAAGTAAGGTCTAGTTCTGCTTCTCTAGCTCTCCTTCTAACCGCTGGACTAGCCAGAATTCTATTATTTGCAATATTTTTCACAGCCTTCACAGGCTCTTTAACTGGTACCTTATTTGTAGGCTCAGATTTTTTCTCTACAATCTCAACTATCTCTTCGACTACTTCTTCGACTACTTCTTCAATTTCTGGTTCATTAACAGTTGTATTTTCAGTAGATTCTTCTTTAGAAGGTTCAATATTCCCTTCTCCTGTGAAAGTTATTAGGGCGGTACCTACTGCAATCATATCACCCACTTCTCCACTCAATTCTTTTACTACTCCACTTGTTGGTGAGGGAATAGTTACTGTTGCTTTATCTGTCATAACATCAACTATAGGTGCATCTTCGACTACTGAGTCACCAATTTTAACGTGCCATGACACGACTTCTCCTTCTACTACTCCTTCTCCTATATCTGGTAATTTGAAAACATAATCTCCCATATTCATTCCTCCTGAGTCTTTTGTATTGCTTCAGCAATTCTAGAGGGGCTCGGCATATAATCCCATTCCGTTGTATGTGGGAATGGTGTATCCCACCCTGTCACTCTTTCTATCGGGCTTTCTAAGTGATAAAAACACCTTTCTTGAATTGAAGCCACCATTTCTGCCCCAAATCCACTAGTTTTTGGCGCTTCATGAACAATAACACATCTGCCAGTTTTTTCAATTGATTTTACTACTGCATCTCTGTCCCAAGGAACCAATGTCTGCAAATCTAGCAAATCACAACTGATTCCTGAATTCTTTATTGCTTGTTCTGCTACATGTACCATTGCTCCCCAAGCAATTACGGTACAGTCATCTCCTTCCATTGCTAATCTAGCTTCTCCTAATGGTATTTTGTAATATGATTCAGGAACTTCAGCTTCCGGATGTTCTTTCCATGTTGGTACATTGTGTGGGTCGCCATAAAATGGTCCTCTATAGCATCTTTTTGGCTCAAAGAATATAACAGGATCATTGTCTTCAATAGCACTTATTAGAAGTCCTTTAGAATTGAATGGTGTGGAGCAATATACTACTTTCAATCCAGGTGTATGTGTGAATTGAGCTTCTGGAGATTGTGAGTGGTGATGGCCTCCTCTAATGCCTCCTCCAGCCGGCGTTCTGATTGTTACAGGGCACCAAAACTCGCCTCCTGAACGATGTCTTACTTTGGCCATCTCATTTACAATCTGATCATAAGCGGGGAATATATAATCTGCAAATTGTATTTCCACTACTGGTCTTAGGCCATTAATTCCCATACCAAAAGCAGTAGCAGCAATTCCTCCTTCTGATAAAGGGGAATCAAAAACACGATGTTTTCCATGTTTTTCTTGTAGTCCGTCTGAGGTTCTGAAAACTCCTCCGAAGTAACCCACGTCTTCTCCAAAGATTACAATATCAGCATCTCTATCTAACATATTATCTAGAGCACTATTTACAGATTGAACCATATTCATGTTCGGCATTATTCATCCCTCCATCGTTTCATTTCATCCCATTGCTCCAATAAATGCCATGGGGGATTTTCGTATACTTCTGTAAATATCGCATCAGATGATGGATAAGGGCCATTAGCCAGGTCTCCAAATTTTACAGCTTCTTTGTATGCATCCATTACTTCTGCATCTATCCTCTTTTCTAATTCTTGATGCTTCTTTTCTGACCAATCCTTTTTCTGAATCAAATGTAACTTTAATCTCTCAATAGGATCTCCTCCAGGCCAATGATTGTTCGAATCTTTTGGCCTATACCTAGATGGATCATCGCTGCTGCTATGTGCTCCTGCTCTGTATGTAAGTACCTCTATATGTGTTGGTCCGAGATCCTTTGCAGCTCTTTCTCTAGCCCATTTAGTTACAGAATATAGTGCGAGAAAATCATTCCCATCAACTCTGATGCTAGGAATTCCATATGGTATTCCTCTAATTGCAAAATTCTGATTGTTACTGGCAAAATTTGAATGAGTTGAAATTGCCCATTGATTATTTACAACGTTTAGTATCACTGGTGCTTTGAAGATACTCGCGAAATTAAGTGCATAATGGTAATCTCCTTCTGCACTTGCTCCATCTCCAATCCAAGTTATTGTCACTTCATCAAGTTGTTTGTATTTTGAGGCCAGAGCTACTCCAACTGCTTGACTAAATTGTGTTCCCACTGGGCTTGAAACTGAAATATATCTTCCTTCTCGATATGTATAATGGACTGGCATTTGTCTACCCTTAACATTGTCTTCTTCATTTCCAATACAGTGACATATCATACTAACCATATCTCTTCCTCTGACAAATTGTGCACCTGGTTGCCTGTATGTAGGGAATAACCAGTCTTGACTCTTTAGAGCCATGGTCTGAGCTATTGCAATTGCTTCTTCTCCGAATGATCGCATATAGAAAGATAATTTCCCTGTACGTTGCATCTTCATCATTCTTTCATCAAATATTCTCATTCTAAGCATATGTTCTAATCCTAGAATTAATTCATCAGAAGTGAGGTCAGGATTCCATTCGCCCTTTGCTTCATGATTATCATCAAGAACTCTAACTAATCCGGTTGCATGATTTTCTGCATCCTCTACTGAACAGTCTATTTTTAGTAGATTTAAATCCTCAGGTTTCCAACTCCATTGTTCAAATTTAGGTTCATCTCCCGGACGATGAGGTGCGTCAGGGACATGTATTGACTTCGTCTCCTTCTTCACCATGTATCTAACACCATCTCCTCACTCATATTTGTTGGCTTTCAAGAATCACAAATTCCTCATTGGATTTAGGTAACTAACTGCAGATCCTGTAGATTCTCTAGTTACTACAGGTTCTGCTCCTTCTGCTTCTTCAAATAATAGTCCTGCTCTATATGAAGATCTTACCAAAGGCCCACTCGCCACCGCTTTGAACCCCAAATCCCTGGCAGTTTTATCCCATTCTGCAAATTGTTTTGGCTCTGGAAATCTATCTATCGGAAGATGCCTATCACTTGGCTGGAGATATTGACCTAAAGTAACCATATCAACCCCCGCTCCTCGGAGTAATCTCATTGCTTCCACAATTTCTTCATCATTTTCTCCTAAACCAACCATTATGCTTGATTTAATTTTCAAATCAGGCCTCAATCTCTTAGCATGAGATAGAATTTTAATGGATTGCTCAAAAGAAGCACGAGAGTCTCTTACTAACCTATCAAGTCGAGGAACGCACTCCACATTATGTGCAAATACCTTAATTGGTAAGTTATCGAGAAGAACCTCAAGGGCATCTAAGTTTCCTTCCAAATCGGAACATAATAACTCTAATCCTACGTTTGGAGTTCTATTACTAACTTCCAATAAGCATTTTCTATAATGCTCTGCACCACCATCTGGTAAATCATCTCTATTCACTACTGTAATAACAGCATGTGAGATATTCATTTTTTCTATTGCTTCTGCTAACTCTTGTGGCTCCATAGGATTTAGCTCAGGAGGTTTTCTAATAGTGCCTACTGCACAAAATCTGCAACCTCTTGTACAAACCTCTCCAGCAATCATGAAAGTTGCCGTTCCTCTAGCCCAACAGTCATGGACATTAGGGCACTTTGCTTCTTCACAAACTGTATGTAGCCCGTGTTCATGTACATTGGCTTTAGTATCGTTAAATTTTCTTTGTGAAGAGCCTGTTGGGAGACTAGTCCTAAACCATTCAGGAAGCCGTTTTCTTTTTTCCTTCCTTCTATCGAGGGAACTTTTACTATTATGTCTCAAAACTTCGTTAATTGGACGATTTTGATCATTAATCGTCGGAAGTCGCGTTGACATTGATACCTACGAGTGGGGTGATGACGAAAACTATTCTGATAGTAAATTGTAAACTTACTCTAATACAAGAAGTCATATTACACTTCTCTCTCGGAATACTATGAATCATGGCGTTGTATTGGTTACTGGTGGTTCAAAGAGAATAGGAAGAGAGATTTGCCTCCGTCTCTCTAGAAGCGGTTACAAAGTCGTTATTCACTACAGGAATTCATCCAAGGAAGCAGAAGAAACTGCTAGAATGATAGCCTCAGATGGTGGCAATGCAATTGTTTGTCAAGCGGATTTATCAGAAATCTCTAGTGCAAGAAATTTAATTTCGAAGGCTATAGAAGAATTTGGATATATTGATGCGATTGTGAATAATGCATCCGTTTTTCTTCATGATGATATTTCTACAGTCTCATCCAATTCTTGGGATAATCATATGCAAATAAATGCGAAAATCCCTCTAATGCTAATTAAAGAAATGTATGACTCATTAGATGAGGGCAGACAAGCAAACGTTGTCAATATTTTAGATCAAAAATTGCACAATCCGAATCCCGATTATTTATCGTATACTACATCGAAATATGCTTTGCTCGGACTAACTGATACTTTAGCAAGAAGTTTGGCACCCAAAGTTAGAGTTAATGCTGTTTCGCCAGGTCATACATTGGCCAGTGATTTGCAAACTACTGAAGGCTTTCAACGTGCACAATCCAGTTCTCCTTTGGGGTATGGACCAGGTCCCGAGGATATTGCAGATGCTGTATGTTATTTGATGGGTGCCAAGTCTGTAACTGGACAAGTAATCTATGTTGATTCTGGTGAAAGATTTCTTTCAAGAACAAGGGATGTAGTCTTTGAGACAGAGTGATATTATGACATCTCACAAAGATGCAATAGCTAATTTATTGGCTTCTTACAGCGGAGTCACGACATTATTCCTAGAAGATATAGTTAGGGATGTTGATATTGGAGTTCATGATTTCGAGATTGGTAACCCTCAAAAAATCAGATTTGATATCTACGTCATAATTTCAGAAGTTAAAAAGCCTCTTAACGATAATTTAAATGAAGTGTTGAATTATGAATATCTCATAACTTCTTTAGAGAATGTTTTGGCATCGGGTCGTTTTTCTCTTCTTGAAACATTAGCAAGTTGTTTATTAGAAGAAATATCTACTCCAACCAATGTAAAGGCGGCATCTGTGGTTATAACCAAATTAGATGTCCTAGAAGGAGACGGTAGATTAGGTTGTTCAATGACTAAAATAAAGTAATTTCCTAATTGTTTTTTCTTAATGGTGCAGGGGGTGGGATTCGAACCCACGAAGGCCTTGCCACCGGAGCTTAAGTCCGGCCCCTTTGACCACTCGGGTACCCCTGCGGCCCACGGGCGTACGAACTTAGTCTTGAATCGCGCGGCTCTAATATGTCCGAAAATAGATGCAGATGCGGAACTTATGATGAGAACTATTTAACACCCTGTGAACAGCCGGGAACCGTGAAAGTGACTAGGAAACCTCGGGGAGGTCTCAAAACCGCCCGTATTGCCATTTTTCTAACATTCCTAATGTTAACTCCTTTGTATTCTTCTCAAGTATCTAATTTGGAGTTGCATGAAAGTTCAATTTCAAGTAATACTGAAGAAACAATTGAACTTTACACACTCTATCTGGCATCTGCTGACTCAACTACAGATGGAGATGGACTAATAACTACAAAAATTCCGGATTCTGGTGGTCAAGAGACAGCCAGTGCATTGGATGAGACGATAGAATTTATCAGTCAAGAATTATTATCTTCGATAGAAATCTTTGGCCGACCTAACCAAGGTTCTGGCTCTGGAAGTTACTATCTCCCACTTGATTTGTTTTTGAAGGCCGTTGGCCCCAGCGGATCATCAGTTGATTGGACAATTAATGTAAGGGCTGGAGGCTCATCAATTGGACAAGCTGAGTGGAGCGCAGACGCATGCAACACAGGAATTGGTAACAGTTGTAATTTCGATCATGAGGAATTTGAAGTTGATCTCGGGTCTACTAGCTCATTCATGGTACTAGAAGATGAAACTATTGAGATTACAATTTCTGCGGAGATGTCTGGTTGTGATAGTAGTGGTGGTCCATTCGGTTCTACATGTACTGCAGAAGTTGCATGGAACGAAATAGACGGGGAATCTAATCGTCATTCAGAAATTGAAGTTGAAACAAATGCAATCTCTAATAGCATTGTGTATCTGCAAAGAGATGGAGATGAACTTTCTGAAGGGCCAGTATTAGAATGGTACCCTAATGACATTATTGATCAAAGATTGATGCAATTTACTTTCGATGTTAAAAGTGCCTTTGGAAGGTATGATATAGATAGTGTCAGATTATTACTAAGAGATTCTTTAGGCAATTATAGGATAGATAAGGAAATTAGTGACGATGATCCAGATATAGATGATACCAACGAAGGAATATTTGGACATTATTCTTGGACATATCCTGGCGGAGTACCTGCGGGAGAATATACTGTAGAATTGGAGGTCACTGACATACAGGGCAACTTAGTTCTAATTGAGCACCAGCCTGTTGAAATGCATCAATTTGGTGTTTCAATAAATCATGGAATGGATAGACAAACCGAATATATAGCACCTGGAGAAATAACACCAATTCCACTTCAATTAGTTCATAGGGGTGATTCAACCAAGTCTATGTCGGTCGAACTTGAAGTTATGACTAATCTTGGTAGTTCTTGGTTAATAGAATTCGATTCAGATTCTAGTATTTATTCATTGGATGCAGGTGGTGACATATTGAACCCTATTCTTACATTGCAAGCACCTAATGACTTGACTGGTACGCCTAGTAGCATAGATATTCGTGCAGTCGCAGAAGCAGAAGTTGATGGTGTTCAAACTGTGGTTCACCAAGATACTTTGAATGTTATATTGGAGAAGATTGATGTATTCCAGCCTCCAGCAGTTTCAGTCTGGGATGAAGATCATGAGTTGCCTATAGCTAACTCTACACGCCCTGATGATATCGATAATACAATACCTAGGTATGTTGAGTATGGAGAGTTCACTCCATTCTTATTAGAAATATTCAATACTGGATTTGATGCAGATATGTTCCGTATAGATGTACTAAAAAGATCGAAATCTATTATCCAGGTTTATGATAATAACACAGGCGAGAGAATACTGGAAGATGTTGGTGACGGGACTTTCCATTCATCTTTCTTAGAAAGACACGCAACTCAAGTATTGTTACTTAATATCAAACCATCCAATGATAGAGCAGATGATGATTTAGGGACTATAGAAATTGAAGTTACTAGTTCGGGTAATTCATCACTTAGAAGTACAATAATATTCACTATTCAAAGAACATTTGGTATTAGAGCCGAAGTCTCACAAGATTGTGATGGTTCACCATTGGGTCAGATTGAGGTTTCACTTTGCTCACCGGGTTCAGGGAACGCAGTCGTTGATTTGAGAGCCAGGATTACTAGCAGTGCAAACTCCGGAGATACGGCCCTATGGTGGAGAATTCAGAATCCTGCTACTTTACAAGAGAATTTAGACATTAGTACAATCTATGGGCAGTGGCAGTTTAGAATCGAAGATGAAAATAACGAAGCCGTACCACGTGTTTCACTAAGTCCTGGAGGTTTTATTGAAGTATTTATTACTGTCACACTTACTACTCAAGTTGAACAAGGAAATCATACAATTTATCTCAGAATAATTGAAGATACAGAAGAATCTGATCCGCGATATTTCGACCTACCGATGACATTCGAGATTGCTTCAGATATGCCTAACTTAGAAATTGTTCAAGTCACTCAGGATAGAAAATTATTGCCAGGCGAAGATTATTCTATTCAGATGAAAGTGAAAAATGAAGGAAATACTGAAATGACTATTCTATTGGATGCGGATGTAAGTGAACAAGGCTGGACCGCAGAAATCGAGGGGCCATCCGGTTCAACATTTATTCAACTGGGTGCATATGAAGAACTGAGCTTCAATCTGAAAGTTTTTGTTCCTTCCGATGCAAATAATGGCGACAAAGTTCCAGTTTTAGTTACTGCTATGCCATTAGCTTATGTTATAGATGGTACTTTAGATACTAGTCAGAGTTGGTCCGATGAATATACTGCTAAGAAGACAGTTATAATGACTGTAGATTTGGGTAATGTAATTGATATTGTAATAAATGAAATTAGTCACCCACGACCATTAACTATAATTGTCCTAGTTGTCGGATTTTTACTCATTATTGCCGGTTTCCAAAGTAGCATGAATCGTCGCAGATGGGCTAGTCACATGGCACTAATTGAATCTATGAATCGAGAAGATGATGAAGATGATGAAGAAGACGATTCAGAACTTGAATCCGAAGAATTAACTCCGGTAATTGAACAGTCTCCAGACCCTAACCGTTACGATGATGACGATATAGAACTTGTATGATTCTCTCGATTCGTCCGAACAACGCTCCATTCTTCTTAAGACCTCTATTAAACGCCATCAACATTAGAGGTGACTAGTTTGCATAGTGTTTCATCAATTCCTGCTGGTAGAGAACTACTTAGCAAACGTCGTTCTGCATGTTTATTCACTTTGATTATGTTGCTATCTTCATATTCAGCTATTGAGTTTGGAAGCTGGGAAGCTCTGGCATCATCTGATGATGATGGTGATGGTTTAACTTATGGTTTAGAGTTCATTATTAATACTCAGCCACAAGATTGGGATAGTGATAATGACGGACTTCCTGATGGATGGGAATGGCAATATGGATTAGATCCATTATCTCCTACTGGGATTAATGGTTCAGTTGGTGATCCTGATGGTGACGCATATACAAATTTAAATGAATATCTTTACGGAATACCAGCGAATTGGGACGATCCTGCAACTGCGAATGTACTTGATCAAGGAGTATGGTGGAATGGAACAGTACCTGTAAGGCAATGGGATGAAGAAAGTGCAATGCAGTTTATTCAAGGCACAGGCACCGATGGTGCAGATGAAGATCCAGTTGGTAATATTTGTTTCAACACCTTTGATGATGATAAAGATGGATTAGTTGATAATTTTGATCCAGATAATGATGGTGATGCAGATTGTTCAAGCGACGATGATGATGGTGACGGTCTGATTGATGAAGACCCCGATGGCTGGGATACAGATGGAGATGGTATGCCAGATGGTTGGGAAGTCGCAAATAATTTAGATCCAACTTCTGCATCTAATCTTGATGGTACTTACGGTGATCCCGATGGTGATGGACTGATCAATCTCTACGAATATGTCAACCCTACTTGGGGCACTAGGAATGGAAGCACTACTCCTCCTACTCAATATTTTAGGCCTGGTCCGAATAACATGACTGCTACAGAATCTCCTTGCAATCCTGTTTTGGGCCTAGGCCCTGGAGGATGTGCAATATTTACAGCGGAGGTTGATTCAATAACTCAAACAGATCCAAATAACAATGATACAGATGGAGACGGCTTGAATGATTCTTATGAGGCTCTAATACTTTTGACTGATCCTACAGCTGTTGATACAGATGGAGATGGTATTAGTGATGGTGTTGAAGTAAATGCTGCATACGGCGATCCTCCTTTAGCATCTGACCCCAGGAATAACAATACTGATGGTGACCAATTTGATGATGGCGAAGAAGATACCAATGGAAATGGAATTGTAGACTTAAATGAGACCGATCCTACTAGGATTGAGGACGTGGGTGATTTCGATAACGATGGCATTGATAATTGGGAAGAAAATTTAACATGTACTAGATGGGATATTGCAGATACTGATGGGGGAGGGGTGAATGATGGTGATGAACTTGCTATTGGCCATCAGACCGATCCATGTGTTAGTGAAATCATAATTGAGAAATCAATAATTAGCTGGGATGCTCCTTCATTATCTTTAGAACTTAATTCAACTACTAATTTAGATCCAGACCCTTCTGATTGGAGACAAGACTCATTTCCTATGGCATATTATGAGTTAACAAATGGTTCTACCATAGGGTTCCGATATGGTTCTATTGACGGTAATGAATTGAGAGAGGTCGATGTCCCTCTGCCAGCAACAGCGATTTCTGTTTTGTTCACCAATAATTCTTGGTGTTGGGATGCCTCACCAGCTCCTAGTGAACCACATTGTGATGACGACTATTTTGATACAGATGGCGACGGTTTAGCAGATTGGGAAGAACTTCTTGCAACCTGGGGTCAGCCTACTAATCCAAATCTAGTTGATACTGATGGCGATGGAGTAGATGACTTATCTGAAATTCTTAATCAAACAGACCCTAGTGAGCCTTGTAGCAATCTTCTCGATACAGATGAGGACGGTTTGAATAATTATTTTGAAAATACTACTGGTTGTGATTTAATATATGGTTTTGGTGGAAATGGGACTGTTGACACATATTTCACTTTGTGGAACGATGCCGATACTGATGATGGTGGTGTCATGGATGGGCAGGAGTACTTGGATGGAACGAATCCTCAGAATAACTCTGAAGATGATCTCAATCCGCTTGATACCGATGGAGATGGCATTCCAGATACTATTGAACAAGCAATAGGTCTTGATTGGCTAAATCCCGATACTGACGGCGGTGGAATCCCAGATGGAGATGAATGTGGACCCGATTTCTGGTCACTCGATTGTAATGGTTCAGTCAGTAATCCCTGGGATCCAAGTGATGATATAGATCCTAATATGTTGATGTTCACTGTAACAAATTCAACAGATATTGATTTGAGTATTAATCAATATTGGCGTTGGCATACATACGACTACTATACGGGGGTATCATTTGGTGTGAATACAACTCTAGTTGGAGGGACTCCTATTGACTCTGAGATTGGCTTCAATCAAGGTGTAGCACATGACTCATTTTGGATAGGTAATGATACTAATGATTGGATAATAACGTATTCTTCTGGGGCCGAGATAGGCCCGGGAGGTGAATTAATTGTGCCCTATAATACAATGAATTGGACCTCATGGAGTGATTCAGCAGCAGTATTAAATTTCTCAAATTATACTAGGGATATAGGAGTTTCTGTGACATCTGTAGATCAAGTCTATGTAAGCAGTCCTGATGTTTTCTTTGGCCCAGAAGTTAGAGAGAATACTACTATATTCTTTGGAAGTAATTACGGTAAAGACTTGCCACAATCTTATCTCAATAGGCAAAGTGCAGTTCCATTAGCAATTACGCAAGCGGTTTTAAGTGAGTCTGGCGCATTTTCAGCATGGGAAAAAGTAGAAGCAATACAAGACTTCCTAATTAATGGTAATAATACTACTACATTCGTAAGAAATAATGATCCTGTTATCCCGAATTTTGATTCAGATATAGAGAATGATTTGACACATTATATTCTGAATAATACTCAAGAAGCATCTTGTGAACAATTTGCAACTGTTTTCACAGTAATGCTTCGTCATGCTGGTTTCGCATCACGTAAAGTTACTGGTTTCTCAGGAGGGGACTGGAATGGAAAATCATATGAAGTGTATGGTAGCGATTTTACAACATGGGTAGAAGTACAAATGCAGACAAATCAAAACCAAGGAAATGTTACTTTAGGATGGGTTCCATTTGAAGCCTGTCCCCCGCAAAACCTCTTAGAAGTTGTAGATGAAGAATGGGGTCCAAATACATTTGATCGTGATTTGTCAGGAGGAGATATATGGTTGAATGGGACTTTGAGATTTGTTGACAACTTGACTTTGGCAGAAAATGTTTCTCTGAATTTATATCTAGTTAAGGATAATGAGACTGATTTTGTCCCCGGTTCCGCGGCTAAGTCGGAACATCTTGTAGCTTCAGGCTCTACAGATTTGAATGGGACATTTGCTTTGTCTGGAAAACCTCTACTTCCTACAATCCCTGGATATGGTGCTTTGGTATTACAAGTGTTTGAGAAAGCATATGTTGGTTCTCAGGGTATTTCATTTACATGGAGGATGAATATTACTGATGACGCCAATACATCCTTTAGTTCACCTCCACCTATTGATCAACCAATGTTAGGCGTCGGTGTAAACTCGAGTATTACAGGTTACTTAAAACTCGAAAATCCTCCTTATCCCGATGTGTCTTTAATAGATAACCTCCAAGTAATTCTGAATTATACTACTTCTATAGACGGGCCAGTAAGTCAAATCTCAAATGTAGGTACTGGAGGATATTATGAGTTCAATGTTATAATCTCAGAGTCAGAACCACTCGGTTTAATTAATGCTTCAATTTCGTTCCTAGGTTGGCATCAAAATGATTTGAATAATGCAACTAATCCAAGTTATCATATTCGTCCTCATACTGATAATTTCATGTTTAATATAACTCCTGCTCCAAATTTAACAGTTTCATTAGAAGGTACTGATTTGAATAATACATTTTTGGATATCGATTCTTTAATTTACCTCAATGGAACTGTTTTGAGTTTTGGAGATACTCCAGAGGCACTGAATGGAACTTTGTATCTACAGATGAGACGTGCATCGGTTAGTGGACCTTATCAGACTTTGAAAACTTGGTATCTAAATGACTCAGATTGGACTACCTCTCCAGGCCAGTTTAATGTCAGTTGGCTATTCTCTGCTGATAATGTATCAATTCCTTCTGGCCCTGTAGAGGTTAAAATTCAATTTGATGCCGAAGGTCTTTTTGCTAATGATCAGGTCAACTACTTGACAGAACATGGTATTCGAAGCAATATTACTTTCTCTTATGAACTAGTGCCACAATCAAGAGGGAATCAGGCATCAGTTGAGATAATTCTCACGGATCACACCAATACTTCTCTCAGTAGTTTCTTGGGAAGCTATAATTTAGATTTCAACGGCACCTCTGTTTGGAATATTTCCGATCCTGAAACTCCTCGGATTACACCGGTTTGGGTTCCAGAAGCAACTGCTCCAGCTGGTGACTATACATGGGTATTAAATTTCTCAGGAAGTACTTGGCTCAATCCATCCAGTATTGTAGATATTGTAAGAATTCAAGGACAGTCTAATGCAATTGTGAACTTAGGTAGTGAATGGACACCGAGAGGTACTTCTAATTGGGTTTCTGGATTTGCTCAAGATAAGAATTTGGGGACTCCTGTAATAGGCAATAACTCGTCTGTTACAGTACAACTGTTAGTGCCTTCGGATTTACCTCCTTTACCTGATGGCTCCCCTGCTCCCGATACTGTAATCAGACTTGGAGGAGGATTCATCAATCCATTAAATGGCGAATATAATATTTCTTTCTTTATGCCTGGAGAGATTTCATCCGGCGTATATGAATTACGAGTCTTTTTGGATTATACCATAAACCCTCCAAGTGGTGGTGAATATTACAAAGTCTCGGATGCAGACTCAGTAGATGCCGGAATTCAGACTGAGATGGTTGTAGAATCTACTCCTTCATCTTTAATTGTAATTGCTGGAGAAACGATGATAATTAATGCAACAATTACAGACATAGCTGATGGTTCTCCACTAGTTGACATATCCGCTGATGTTATTTTTGACTCAGGAGGGGCTCTTGAACAAACTCTTCAGTCTGGTTTGACATTAAATGACGGTATAGTTTCTTTCAACCCTATTATCCCTGCGAATACTCCTCCCGGGTTCTATAATGTATCCATAATAGCTCCTGACGATCTACTAGACAACTTGACCGATTCAGGGGCGGGAAGATGGTTAGGGAATCAAAGTACATCTAACTTAACTGTTCAAGTATCTAGTTCTATAAATCTAGATCCATTCCCTTCTGAAGTCACTGCAGGCTCTACATTCTCGATATCCGGGCAAGTATTGGATGCAGTAGATTCTAACAGGACTGTAGACGGACCAATGGCTGTAGAGGTATTTTTCCTAAATGATCTTAGTGAGACTTTAGTTGCTAATCATATCACATCCAATAATGGTAGTTTTAACATTACAGTACCTACTGATCCACTAGGAGATGGTGTCAGTAGCGGAATTAAGACAGTAGTTGTTAGTGTAGTAGAAGGAAGTACACCATTTTATCTAACAGGTACTGGTAATGACACCATATTAGTTAGGGGAGTAACTACATTTATCGATAAGAACCCTATCATTAATACAGTTGCCGAAAGAGGTTCTAACGTCACTTTAACTGCCCGAATTGTAGAATCTAGTAATGGTGACCTACCATTACAGGGATTAGATGTTTCTGCTATATTCCATGATACTTGGCTTCCAGAGGTGAACTCTAGCTCCCAAGGTTTGGTCAATTTTACATTCTTTATTCCCGATACGCATCCTTTAGGCCAAATAGATACAATTTTCTACTTTAATGGTTCAAATACTCTCCATGGCACTCTAACTTTGATATCAACAATTACAGTACGTTCCTCTACCTTGATTACTGTCGACAATATAACAGATAATCCTGCAGCTGGAGAAGTTTTCAATGTTAGTGGTACCTTAACATCTAGCAATGGGAGCGCTATAATAGATAGACAAGGTAATACTTTGGCTCCCAGTTTAATTTTCGAGATTGATGGAGAGGATGATACATTTACTGTAATGAGTAGTAACGTTGAGTTAGATGGTTCTTGGTCTGCAACTATTCGTCTAGACTTAACATTCCCTAGAGGTACTCATAATATTACTGCAACATTCACACCAAATGTGAATTATTATCAATCTAGTACAGGAACTGGTATTTTCGATAGTAGAGGGTACTCTCTTTTGACAATTATCAGTCCACTTGATTTAGATCCAGATAGCCGTATAGTTAGAGGAGAGGAGATGAATATTTCTCTCTTATTAATTGACAATTCTGCCTTACCGGTAGGGGCAGCACTTATTTCTGTGATAATTGATGGCTTGATAATATCAAATGTCACTACTGACTCTTTTGGTTTAGCCAATGCCTCGATATTTGTAGACTCAAATAGAGTGGCTGGACCTATGGAAATCAATGTAATATTTTCAGGAATTGAGGGCACTACTGGCCTAGTAGGGGATGAATCAGTAACTAGAGTGGTTGTTTTGGCACCGACAGTAGTTGAGATTACTGATATCACTGGTTCTTCTATAGCAGGTGAATCAGTAACATTCCATGGTACTTTATTGGATGAACATGGACAATTACTAATTGAGGATGGAATTAACTCGGGAGGAGTTATTCATTTGTCAATCGATGGAGTCGATGTAGGTGCTATATACACCACTCTAAGTAATTCATCAACAGGTAATTGGACAATTACTTATGAAATACCATTGAATACTAACTTTGGAGCACATGAAGTAAAGGCAGATTTCTTTGGAGGATTTACTTGGGTTGACCCAATGGGTCAGGGGGACTCATTGAATCCAGAATATTATCTGCCCTCATTCTCGAGTTCAATTTTCAATGTTACTCAAACATCCCAAGTTGTTCTGACAACACCCCCTGGCGAAATAGATCGTAATCAATTACTTGTTATTGAGGGTATGCTAACTGATGGTGCGGGACGTGCACTTCCAAATAGAGCTCTTTCAGTCTATATGAACGATCAACTATTAACTGGTTTAAATGTTGATTCTGCTGGAAATTTCAGTCTATTTATACCAGTTCCTTCTGATATGCCTTTGGGTCCTCGAATTGTAAAGATTATATTTGAAGGAGAAGAATTCATTCTTTCTTCTAACTCCTCATCAGTATTTATTGTGTATTCATCTACTGAAGTCTTTATCTCACAACCTAACCCTGTGGCGGTTGGAGATAATTTAGTTTTACAAGGTAATGTCAAAGATAACCTTCCCGATGGATATCTTTCTAATCATTCTCTAGAGGTGTTTATTGATGGAGTATTGATAGGTATTACTTCAAGTAATGAGGAAGGTGATTGGTCACTGAACTGGGTAGTTTCTGAATTCTTAGATGTAGGTGTCCATACAATTACTGTCAAAGCGCCACAGCAAGGTTACTATCGTGAAGGAGTTGTTGAATCAAATTTGACTATCGCTTATCATTCAGGCATTACTCTACAAGTTGACTCAAGTATTGTTACAAGAGGAGGGCAGTGGAACTTCACAGGAAGGCTATATGATGCTGATTCTGATGGTCTTCCTGGACTAGATGGTCGAGAAATAATTATTTATTTGGACGGAGAAGAGATAGGAAGGACAAGTACTATCGGTAATGGATTCTATGAGTTTGAACACTTATTAGGCTACTCAATAGATAGAGGGCAGCATGATATTTTAGTTGAGTTTACAGGAGAAACCTATTATCTCCCAGTGAGTTATAACATGTCAGTCTACGTTAGATCTGATATTGAAATTGAGATATTATGGGTTTCCGAGACAATCATTAGGAGTGACGTTGAACACCCAATTAAGATTGAAGGTAGAATTTTGGAAATAGGTGGTGGAGGTAATGTCATTGAAGACATGGTGGTGACTTTACATTGGCTATCTGATGGTCCTGAGAATGCTAATTTACAATGGGATGAAGCAACAGGACATTTCAGACTCCAATCCAATGCTCATTACCCTATGCCTCCTGGACCTATTGATTTGATTGTTAAAGTTGAATCAGATAGTTCTAGATATCTTAATGGTGGTTCTGAAGATCTTTCTGTTGCAATAATGGTCCCTGTAAACTTTAAGTTTACACCTGAGACTATCAGACTGGATAAAGATGTAAGAATTATTAGAGGAACTGTAAATGTTACATCCACTGATTCATTAGATCCGGTTGCAAATATTTCAATGTCTGCATCATTGATTAATTCTTCTTCTGGGCAAACACATTTCAGAGTGATAGAAATGACCGATGAAGATGGTTTATTTACTTACGAATTCAAATCAATTGAAGGTTTGCCTACTCTATGGGATCGAGATTTCTGGGGAGAATTAAGTATTAATTTCTATACTGATTCCTTATTCATTGATCCTTCCAATAGAACTTGGTTAGCTACTCAGCAAAATCAAAATCCTCATGTCGCTATTGAGTATGAAGTAACTGAAGAATCATCTATCTTACAGTCATTGCTATATGGTTCTATAGTTTTGATTATATTAATCGGAATGTTGGGAAGTGGTTTGTATTATCAAAGAAGACGCAGTGCAGCAATAGATGAATTAGCAGGTATATTCAGTTATACTGCAGAACTTTTAGCGGCAGGAGATGAGTTTAGGGAAGCAATTTACAATTGTTATGAAAGTCTTTGTCAAATATTAATGCGTAGAGGATTCTTACGTAGGGACTTCGAAACAGTAAGGGAATTTGAGATAGCAATTAGGTCTGCATTACCAATCAGTGAGCAATCATTAGTTTCTTTGGATAGGATTTTCGAAGAGGCTCGATATTCAAGTCATGTTCTTGGAGAGGGGCATCGCCAAAATGCACAAATAGCCCTTAATTCAGTATTACAAGAAATTGATCAATTACAAGATATTCCGGTTAGAGATGACTATGTCTCAATGGACGATGAAGAATTAACGAAATAAAATCTCAATGATTCCATTCCCACTTGTAATGCTATTTATTTGACAATCATCCGGCATGACAAAGCTTCTGAAGATTCCTCCATTGATATTTGATGATATGATTTGAACAATTTGGTTTTCATTTTCCATTCTACTTTGGATAATAATGTCATCCGCTGAACGAATCTTTATTGGAAGAGAAATCCCCTTTTCATCAATTTCTCCATCAAATTCATTTAATATATCATTTGTAGATAACAAATCTCTAATATTCATTTTTGCGGTTTCAATATCCGAAGCTATTTCTGAAAATATTTCTATGTGGTCGTTCCTAACCTCTGATAAATGAGGAAGGTTTTTGATAAAATCTTGGTGTAAGTTTTGTGCATTTGTATCCAAACCCTTTGCAGAGATTTGAAGATAAGGCTCAACCATTAATTCTTGATTAAGAATTTTTATTTCATGCCTCTCCCATCTCACTTCCATGGTCTTCCGAGACCACACTCTCGAATGAACCCGTCGTCTATTCTATCTCTATAGCAGGTTCAGGATTTCTCTTGAAGAAATTTTTTGTAAGTCTTCCTGTTCTATTATGATCTGGGGACTCAAGGATGTTTATATTCGTCGGAAGACAATTTCTGAATTGTCTCAAAATGACTCTTTTTTCAAGTAATATCACAATTGCTCTGTCAGCGGATTTTCTTATCGGTCTCCCTAATGCCTGTAGTATACTATTAATTGCGGGTTGAGTACTTGTGTATCTCCAAGCTTTATTACTGCCAAATCTTTCTACATAATATTCTTTCAAAGCATCTTGTCTAGCACTGGGAGGTGCTAGAGGCAGTCCTAGACAAATTACTGCGTCTAGTATATTATTTGGATAATCCACTCCTTCTGCTAACTTTCCACTTAGAACTCCTGCTAACAGTACTTGTCGATGATTCCTTCTTTCATTTAGTAATTCATCTACTATACCATTAACTCGACTTTTAGACATTCTTTTTTCCTCATCTATTATTCTAATATGCCCCGGTAACCAGTTTGCATCTCCTAAGACATCATCCATTAATGCATAACTTGGAGAGAAAAAAGCAATATGGCCGGGAGTGTTACTAATGACTGCAAGAATATGCTCTCGAATCTTTTCAGTATTGTCATGATTTCTTTCAGTATATTTTGTAGTCACATCTTTAGCAACTAAGATAGGCCTTCGATCCGATAAAAATGGAGACTCATATTCGGTCATTATTATTTTCCTAGTTTTAGGAATCTCTAGAAGATCTGCATACATTTCTGGAGGAAATAGTGTGCCTGACATAAGTATAGCACCATTAGTCCCAGAAAAGATAGGCCCACTAACAACTCCTGGGTCTAATAGAAAACTTCTGATTCTACCTTCCTCTCCGAGTAAGTCAAACACTAATACCAAAGCAGTGCTATGTAAGTATTCTAGCGTTATCGAAAGTAAATCTGCGAGCCTAGTGCAAGCAGTATCTTTCTCATCATCATCTCCATCATCCTCTTGCTCAACTTTAACTTTATTTAATTGATTTATTAATTTCTTTAAAATTGAAAAACTTCCTTCGTTTTTAGCATTCAATTCTTCGTTTAGTATAGAATCTATTTCTCCAATAAAGTCTGAAGTTGAAATTTTCATATCTTTCTTACCTGATTTTATCAAGTCAGTTTCCTTCTTTTTATACCATTTTTTCATTTCTTTTTCTAATTTTTTCATTTGTCTTAGAGCTTCTTTAATATCTGATATACCATAATTATCTTGTAATTCAGATAAATCAAGTTTCTTCATTGCTTGTTCTCTTGAACCTAGGTACTCTTCTATCTCGAATCGCGAATCTCGAAAGGTTTTCATTATCGCTCTTCTTTCGAGTCCATTCCTAATCCTATCTGGTAAATTGTGAGCCTCATCGATAATCAAAATAGTATTTTCTAAGTCTATCTTCATCGCAGATAATGAACTCTCACTCACATTCTCAATGAAAACATGGTTATAATCGCAAATTAAAATATCACAATCTTTCACTGCAGATCTAGCAGCAGTCCAAGAACATATTTTTCTTTTCTTTCCAATCTTTATGATGTCATCGACATGTTTCGGGCTTTCTAGTATAATTTCTTTCAAATCTTCTCTTCTTTTTTGTTTACTACCTTCGACTATATCTTCTTCACATGAACATTTACCTGTAATTCTATCTACATCTTCGCACATGGATTCTCTGCCAATAATGTCAACTACTTTGACATCAGGTTTCACTTTATTTATTCTTGAATTAATTTTTTTAATGGTTTCGACAACAATCCTGTGTTGAGATTGCCTCCCAGTCAGGAATAAAATTTGTTTAGCCGATTCACTATTCCTAGCAACTTCTAGGGCCGAAGCTAATGAAGCAGCAGTTTTTCCAATCCCAGTAGGTGCCGCAGCAAAAAGAAATCCTTTTTCCTCTAGGGCTATTATTCCATCTTTAATCATCTGCTCTTGAGCAATTCTTAAATTCTCATGGGCTACAAAACTGCCAATTCCGAAGTTGTCAGCGTGCACCATGAAAGCAAACCTGACAATAGAACGACCAAGAAGATTGTCTTTCTAAGGTGCTCCGTACGAAGCGTACGGAGCGGTGTGTGTGTTTGAGTATTAGATTAATTTCTCTCTATCGGTAATTCGATTCCTTCCACGTGAGATCCGAGGTACATCTTTTGCATCATACCCTACTGCATTGCTTAACTTCGCTCTACTTCTAACTCCAGAAAAACCAATGTTGATTTTTGTTTTATGATGTTGGGTGAGGGGGCTTTTACGCCCCCCCACGTTTTTGTGCATCCCATCCTCGCTCATTCTCTCACCTCTGAGCGTTCGAATCATCATTAAATCGCGCACTTAGCTCATTCATGCGTTCTCCGAGGAGTTTTGTCACAGACATCCCCTCTATTGTTTCTCTTCGAATATAATCTCTAGCAGCTACTTTCAACACACTTTCCGGCTTTTCTGCATGAATCTTACAAAAATCATTCATTAGAATTGTCAATTCTGGGCCCAAGTTGACTTTGACACTTTCTCCATGATTAATCACATCTTGCTCTAGTAATCGCCTCACTGCGTCTCTAATAACATCTGAACGATTTCTCATTCCATCAAAACCAATCCTCTGATCTAGTGCCATTAAATGGTCTTCTGGAATCCTTAGCGAAACCATCGGGCTTTGTCCACTCATCATCGTCCCTCGGCCTTAGCAGAAGACGTTCAGCACATAAATGTAATGCAAATGAATTGCAAATGAATTACAAACTGCTAATTTTTGTATATTTTAATTTCGTCTCTGCATTTTTTTAGATAGTGCGGTTCAATAGTAACTACTCTTTGGGTTAATCAGGGGCGATTTTATCAAAGTCATTAATGATGCAATTCATGGTCAATTTCGTATCGATGATGTCAGGGAGGAACTGCTAAAAACACCTGAAATGAATAAACTTAGCCACATTAAACAATTAGGACTAGCTCATCTCGTATTCCCTGGTGCTCATCATACTAGATTTGAACATTCTCTAGGGGTTTCTCATATTGCAGGATTAATGGCCGATTCGATATCTTTGAATGCACATGAGAAATCTACTGTCCAAGTTGCTGGGATGTTACATGATGTAGGGCATGGCCCCTATTCGCATACATTGGAGCATATCCTCCATGAAAGAGGTGGACTTGATCATATGTCGATTACGGAGGGTATAATCTTAGGAGATTATGATATTCTAAGAGAGGGAGAGGCTAAATTTTTTTCAGATCGAATAAGTATCCCTGAGATTCTTGAGTCTTATGACATAGATCCTAAGGAAGTTGCAGGACTTATCCGTGGCCCCGATGCAGGTGGTACTGAGAGAAATTTACTACAATGGGTGGAAGGTAAAGAGAATTTTGTTTTTCAAGATGACACATTATCTCACTTAATTCATGGACCAGTTGACTGTGATCAGATGGATTATTTGTTGAGAGATTCTCATTTTACAGGGGTCAAGCATGGAATAATTGATCACCATAGGCTAATTGAATGCTTAGAGAGGCACGGAGGAGATGTAGCAGTAGAAGAGGGAGGTTTACCTGCATTAGAAGGTATGATGATGGCTAGAGGTTTAATGTATAGTGCTGTTTACTTCCATAGAGTAACAAGAGTTACTGAAATTATGCTTTCTAGAGCAGTTGAGAGAAGTGTTGATGATTTACCGGATTCTTTAGATTTGCAGAAAAGAGTCGACTCAGAGATTTGGGGTGCACTTTATGATTCAGGAAAGTTTGCTAGAGATATGGTTAGGAGGCTAAAATATAGACAACTAATGAAAATATCAACTAGTCGCCGAAAACAAGATTTACCTGAAGAAACTATTGAGAAATTAATTCATCTAGCATCTAACTCTTCCAAAAGAATTGAACTTGAAGATGAAATTGCTAAGCGTGCAGGATTAGATGAGGGGTATGTTGCCATAGATGTCCCTTCTGTTAAATTATTGCTTTCCGAACCTCGTATGTCTCAAGTAGATATTAGAATAATTGGTGATGATGGTAAGACGCGATGGTTCAAAGATCATACTCCAATAGCTGAGGCATTAAGAAATAGGCAAGTCTCTCAGGAAGTTGTTTATGTTATGACTTTACCAGGGTACGAAAAGATAGTAGAACGTCTCGCCGATGAACATATCTTCTCTTAATTAATGTTTAATGAGTTGTTCAATACATACCATTCAAAAGGGGTTAGTCGGTCCTCTGCTTGCCCGATAACTAATCTAGATTCGGAAACCTTGGTGAATCCCATGGATAATACAATGAAAAAAGTGTACGATAGTGTAATTGCAAGAGACCCGAATCAACCTGAATTCCATCAAGCCGTGGAAGAGGTGCTGGAAAGTTTAGTTCCAGTAATTAAGCAGCACCCTGAATATTTACCAGTTGTAGAATCAATGGTTGAGGCTGAAAGAATAATTCAATTTAGAGTTCCTTGGTATGATGATAGTGGAAACTTACAAGTTAATCGCGGATTTCGTATTCAAATGAATAGCGCAATAGGGCCATACAAAGGTGGACTCCGCTTTCACCCATCTGTTAATCAATCGATACTCAAGTTCTTAGCATTTGAGCAGGTATTCAAAAACAGCTTGACTGGTCTGCCGATGGGTGGTGGAAAAGGTGGTTCTGACTTCGATCCAAAGGGTAAGACTGATGCTGAAGTAATGCGTTTTTGTCAATCTTTCATGATGGAATTATGGAGGCATATTGGTGCTAATCTAGACGTTCCCGCGGGAGATATTGGCGTTGGAGGGAGAGAAATAGGTTTCCTTTTTGGAATGTATAAGAAATTAGCTAATGAGTTCACGGGTGTANTTACTGGCAAAGGGCTCTCATATGGTGGTTCTCTAATTAGGCCAGAAGCAACAGGATATGGTCTAGTTTATTTTGCTAGAGAAATGCTTGCAGTTAAGGGCAAATCATTNGAAGGTGCAACAGTTTCTATTTCAGGTTCAGGCAATGTTGCACAGTTTGCCTGTGAGAAAGTTTTAGATCTTGGAGGAAAACCTGTCACAATGTCCGATTCANGTGGATTTATTCATGACCCAGATGGTATAGATAGAGATAAATTATCTTGGATTATGGATTTAAAAAATAATCGCCGTGGACGAATCTCAGANTATGCTAAAGAATATTCTAGTGCCACTTTCACTCCATCTGAGCCAGAACCAGCTTCAAATGGATTATGGGGGATAAATGTCGATGTAGCACTGCCANGCGCTACTCAAAATGAGATAAACGGCGAAGAGGCAAAAATGCTAGTTGAAAATCAAGTTATGGCTGTTGCAGAAGGAGCTAATATGCCTTGTACCCCGGAAGCTGTTGAAGTTTTCTTAACTAATGGCATTATGTTTGCACCTGGAAAGGCCAGTAATGCCGGTGGGGTCGCAACATCAGGNCTTGAAATGTCNCAGAATTCTCTAAGATATAATTGGACTCGAGAAGAAGTTGACGCTAAATTAGATAAAATTATGGTNGATATACATAAGAATGCAGCAGAAACTGCTGAAAGATATGGTATGCCAGATAATTATGTGGCAGGTGCTAATATTGCGGGTTTCCTTAAAGTCGCAGAAGCAATGACTGCTCAAGGATTAATTTAATTCCTGAATCATTCATCATCCATGGCTGAAAGAAATTCTTTCAATCTCTCAGTTTTAGGATTCTCAATGATGTCTGATGGGCCTTCTTCTGCAATAATTCCCTTGTCCATGTAGATTATTCTATCTGCAACATCCCTAGCAAAATTTATTTCATGAGTAACTATTACCATTGTCATTCCTTCATCAGCCAAACCTCTAATTGTTTGTAAAACTGATCCTATTAATTCAGGATCTAAGGCACTAGTCGGTTCATCAAATAATATGACTTCTGGATGCATTGCTAGAGATCTNGCAATTGCAACTCTTTGTTTTTGCCCTCCTGACAGGTTTCCTGGATAAGCATCTATTCTATCTAACATATCTACTCTTTCCAATACCTCAAGAGCTATTTTTTCCGCTTCTTCNTTATTCATACCCCTTACATGTCTAAGTCCTAATGTTATATTTTCCAAGACCTTCAGATGAGAAAAGAGTTCAAATGATTGGAAAACCATACCTATTTTTGCACGTATTTNATTAACATTTGCTAACGGATTATTTATCACCTCTCCGTTCAATTTAATTACTCCTAATGTGGGCTCTATAAGCCTGTTAATACATCTAAGTACAGTTGATTTCCCGCTACCAGATGAACCTATAATCGCTACAGACTCTCCTTTTCTAACTTTGAACGAAACTCCTCTGACTGCATGAACTCCTCCAGNATATATTTTTTCGAGATTCTCTATGATTAGTACTTCGTCTTCCATTTAATTCCCTCCCGAAATGCCCAAGCCTGGAATTCTGGTCTTTTCTTCNAATCTTCTCAATAGTAAAGCTAGAGTCCATGTGACAACGAAATAAGCTATCATTACCATACCCCATGTCCAAAAGATCTGGAAAGTAATTGCAACAACTAGTTTCCCTTGNCGTGTCAATTCAGTATATGCAATGACGCTCGCTAGAGATGAATTTAGTACTAGATTTACCATTTCATTGCCTAGTGGAGGGATACATATCCTGATGGCCTGTGGAAGNATAATTAGTCTCATAGTACCCATATAGGTCAGACCTATACTCCTTCCCGCCTCCATTTGCCCNGATGGAATTGCNGCTATTGCACCTCTTATTGTTTCACATTGGTATGCTGCAGAGTTTAACCCCAATGCAAAGATTGCACTAAGATATGACCTTTTCCCGGGCCCAAATAAACTTTCACTTACATAATCAATCATGGGGGAAAACAGACTATCTAAAGGTCCAAGATGAGAAGAAATCATTGTTAAATCATCTGTGACATCAATCCCTATATTTTGTATATGTTTTCCTAATTGAACACCAAAATGGATAAACATAAATTGCACCAATAACGGCGTATTTCTGAAAAAATCAGTATAAAGAGTTGCTAAACTATTCAGAGGTCTCAGACTCCATGGATCGATAGTAATATTGTATTTTTTCAATTCAACTCCAGTCCAAGAAAACNCAGGAATTATTTTTNTAGTCATGAATAATCCCAATCCCAAGATAAGTAAATATTTCATTAAATTAGTAATACTAAATTCAAAATTATTAATATTAAAATCTACGAATAACTCCGTTAAAATAATGCNCCATAAAATAACCACTACAAACAACTTACCTGCGAACAATGTTTTCTTAGAAAAACTACCATTTNCCGTTAAAAATAAGATTCCCAGATATGTCAGACCTATGCCAATTATTAGTCTAAAGAATGCACTGGGGTCTCCAATTGGTGCAAAAATATATCCTAGTTGAGCGGATAATTTCGGAGTATCTGAACCGAGCTGAAAATCATGAAAATCATTTAGTGCTGAGTAGATTAATTCTGCTCCTCCATCGAATCCCCATTCCTCTGAAATAGGCATNCCAATTAATAGCGATAAACCAAGAAGCCTAATCACTTTATTNCTATGATTATTTGGTATAAGAATTCCTAGGAAACCCTCCGAATCTGTATTATTCTTATTGATATAATAATCTAGTAAAATGGTTATANCNATTATTGTTAAGAATGTAAAAATCCCTAGCCCTATCCCACTATCTCTAGTAAATAAGATACTTGTTGGTATTGCTAACCAAAACAAGACTAATGTTTTTTCTAAATCGCTTTCAATCATCTGTTTTAGAGTAGTTGGTGCAGTTTTACACATTGCTAAAATAATCCCTAGGAAGAAACCAAGAAGAATTCCAAAGATGACTATTTTTATCGTTGATTTCAAACCCTCCCAGAGGTTATCTTTTGTGAAATCAACGAACTCACTGAAATNACTCAAGTCAATTACTTCAAATCCAACTGGTTCATCCTCTCCCCCATTTTCTGTATAGAAAACATTTCCATTATTTCCAACAATTATCCCTCTAAATGCATNTTCCATAGCTATATCATTTATTTTCTGATTNTCAAACCCATCTGGNAACAGTTGGGGTGTAACTATATTGCCTCCATCTTTACTCAGTGCAACATAACCATTATCTCCGGCTAATAATATCTTAGTAGTACTCAATATTTCTAATGCTGTCAAATTGACATTAAGACTGGTGGTGTAATTTTCAGATTCAATCTCCTTAATAGTCCATGAGTATCCTACAGTTGTTGTTAGTGCTTCTTGGGTTGATTTCAATATTTGTCCATTTGAAGTTATAGCATAAGCCCTATTTGCTTTATAGAAACCAATTGATACAATTTCAGATTCAGAGATAATTNCCGGGGTTTCNCTGATTTCCCAAGTCAGACCATTATCTTCTGAGCCCAGAATTAATCCGGATGAACCTGAAATTAATCCTCTATTCTCTTCGAATGTGATATCATACAGATTTTCTGATGTCAATGAATTTATTTCCAACCATTCCTCCTCTCTTAGAATTTGAATTCCACCAAAATCTGTAACGATTATAATTTCATTCATATCATTAATGGCGATTGAGTTTATTCTTGNCTGGATATNAGCACTTTTTTCAAACCATTCATTAGAACCTATTTCTTTGTAAATTACCGTTCCATTCTCACCTGCGGCAGCAATCATATACTCGTTAGAATATGCAGTTAGAATATCTTCATCGATAGGTGAATTCACTATGCTCCAATTTGTCATTTTTTCACCATGNATTATTATGCCATTATCTCCAAAAATCCACGCATCTCCATTAGAATCAATCACAGCTGCATTATAGTCATCTGTCGAGNCAATCTCTATTTTGTTCCATGTACTTTCATATCCTTCAGCAAGATTTGGCGTCAAGAAGATAACAACTAATGTAGTAGCTATAAGTAATATTCTTGACGATTTAGGAATCTTGTACCAACCCAAAATCCTTTCTTCTTTTGATAACACATTCACACCTTATNTAGAATATGCCCAACTCAAATTTNCCGTCTTCNGTNGCATGTATTTTNGGATCCCAGAGAGGTGTNAAAGTAAGATTTACATGAACGCTTTCTAAACCCTGAGTNTTCAAGGCTGCTCTGTGAACTGCTGCCATTAATTCTGGTGCTACAGGNCAACCNGGGCTTGTNAGAGTCATTTCAATTTCTGCATGNGTATTTTCNATTTTCACATCATAAATAAGGCCTAAATCAATAACCGAAATTTTCATTTCTGGNTCTTCAACCTCATTTAAAGACTCAAAAACAGCATTCTTATCAATCATCCTAAGTCTCCGAAAGTATCTTTGCCTCTTNAATCACTCTATTGAACATATTCAAGAAACCATTTGCTCTATTCGGACTNAAAGCCGCTTTCAANCCCATNTCTTCTATATATGCNGGAGTTAANNTTGANACCTCAATNGGNTTTAATCCATTTACTGCAATCGCAGTNATACTCATTAGTCCNTGAACAATTTGTGCGTCNGCTCCCGATCTTAATATGAAANGNCCCTTATCATTCANTGNACAAATCACATGTGCTCTNGACTGACAACCTAAAATTTGATTTTCTTCNGTCCATTCCTCTTCTGGAAGTGGTTTCGGATTTTTTCTAGCATATTCAAATAGTAATTCATACCTTTCCATTGAATCGAAACAATCTTTGAATTCATCCACAATGCTGTCTAAATGCTCAGGCCAAAGCGAAGACATGTTACGCCGTAAGGGTTTTTTTTATTGAAATGATTGTATTCTTATGCAAATTTTTCACATATATATCTCAGATGATTAATGAACCCTTCAACTTCTTCTTTGGTATTATATATCCAGAAAGATGCTCTATTGGTTGAGGGGACACCTAATGCATCCATTAGTGGTTGCGCGCAGTGATGACCTGTACGAACTGCATAACCTCCTTGATCTAATAGCAACGCCAAGTCCTGAGATTGTATTGTTTCATGTAAAAATGAAACCGCACCCGATGAATTCTTGTCACTGGGATTGCCAAAAATTTTGATTCCAGGTATTTTTTCCATTTCACTACCTGCAAATGACGCTATCTCATGTACATGATTATGAATATCTTCCATCTTAAATTGCTCTAACCATTCAACCGCTGCCCCCCAACCTATTGCTTCTGCAATTCTTGGAGTTCCTGTTTCAAACATAGCATGTCCATCTTTGAATGTCGAACCGTCAGTGGTAACTTTCTTTATCATTGAACCACCAGTCATGAAAGGACCCATTTCCTGAATTCTTTCTTTTGATGTTAGAAGGCAACCGATGCCTGTAGGGCCCGCCATCTTATGTGCTGAAATTGCTAGAAAATCTGCACCTAGTGTTTCAAAATTTATTTTTTCGTGAGGAGCACCTTGAGCACAATCAATTAGAACTTTACAATTCACTTCTTTACTCATTTTTATTATGTCCTCTATTGGATTTCTGATCCCTAAGACATTACTAGTATGAGTTACACAAACTAAATCTGCACCTTCCAAAGCGATTTCAAAAGCCTCCATGTCTAATACGAATGTTTCGTTATTTATTGGCACATATCTTACTTCTACGCCCTTTTCTTTAGATAGTTCTTGCCATGGTACTATATCTGCATGGTGCTCCATTTCTGTAATTACAATCACATCGCCATTACATAAATTATGTTTAGCCCAGCCATAAGAAACAAGATTAATTGCTTCCGTTGCTCCACTGGTGTAAATCATATTCTCTGGCTTGGCACCAAAAAAACTAGAAATTTGACTTCTAGCATTTTCCAATGCAGCGCTTGCTTCATCAGCTAGTGTATGATTTGCTCTATGAGCATTTGAATTGTAATTCTCATAAAAATCACTCATTGCATCAATAACACATTGAGGTTTTTGTGAAGTTGCGGCGTTATCAAAATAGACAAGATTTTTGCCATTAGGTAAAACTCTACCAAGTATTGGAAAATCTGCACGAATTGCATCAATATCTAGCATCAGTACATGTCACCATGTAGTCCGAAATGATAATCAGATATGAAATAATGTATTGTTTTGTACATGACATTTATCCATACAGACCTCTCTGCCCCTACTAATGACACCGGGATTTGGACAGAATGTAGTTGACTCGCTTGGGAAAAAAGACCTTAATCAGGATGGCAACATTATCAATTTGGCAGTAGTTGGTAGTAGTAGGTTTTATGATTTTGAAATTTTTGAGGAATTAATTGAGAATTGGGTAGATAAAAATGGGTATCCAGATATGATAATAGTTGGTGGTGCAAGTGGTGTTGATTATATGGCTGAACGTTGGGCAGACAATAATTCAATTCCTATAGCTATTTTTTCCGAAGAATGGGATGACCCCAATAGAACACTCAGAGACCGAGGTCGTTCAGAGGCTCCTAATTCATTAACTGAGAAGATATTGAAGTCTGCTACAGATATACTTGCAATTCCATCATCTACTAGTAAATGGACTAGAATTGTAATCGAAATGGCTAATGAACAAAAAATACCTTTAACTATATATGAAATCGATTAATTTTAACGTGATTTCTCATCTAATATTTGATTTAATATTTTCAATAACCCTCTTAGAGTCACCTCACTAATTCCTGAGACTTTACAAACTTCACTCTGTGTCCTAGGGGAATTACTATTTTGCGATGCTTTGTACAATATACAACCGGCAATCCCTGAAGGTTTCTTACCTTGCCAGATTAAATTTTCTCCAACTTCGTCCCATAAGTCTCTAGTATCACCCAATACTTTCGGAGGTAATTGTAAATCTGAATGAAATTTTTCAAAATATTCCTCAGGCCCTGTTATATGATGAGTATTCATTTTTCTAGCTACTAATCTAATTGTCCTTTTCAATTCTTTTCGCTCAACTTCGGTTACCATATCAAATGCCTCTGCAATAACATCAATTCTTCTTGGTATTCCTGCTTGCCTTGCTGCAATATAAACACAAGCAGCAGTGACTCCTCTTATGCTCCTTCCAGTGACTATCCCTTCTTTCATAGAATGTCTATACAGATTTGCAGCTTCTTGCTCGATTTGTTTCGGCAACCCCCCCCTATCTCTGATAAATTGCATAGCAGTAGTTAAATTTCTACTTCTACTGTCTCTTGTTTTGCTTCTCTGATCAACTCTCTGCCTTCTTCTCCAGTCACGCAAGTTCTTTCCGGTCATTCCATGTCTTGCTGCGGCTCCAGATGTCAAATCTATCCTGCTAATCTCTGTAGATAGACCTTTATCAGAGATTGTTAAAGATGTTGGAGCCCCAACTCTACTCCTATCTTCACCACCTGAATGATTTGTCCACTCAGCACCTGGATCAATCATATTTTCAGCGGCAACATAACCGCATTCTGCACAAATAGTCTCTCCACGAACTGAATCTGTATCCCATGAATTCGAGCCACAGATTTTACATTTTCCAGTGACTATCTCAGTCCCTCTAGATCGAGAAGGCCTCTTATTTGAATCCAATTCTTTTTTTCTGGAATTACTTTTTTCATCGAGACTCGATGACTTGCCTTGACTTTGCCGCCTACTCTTCATCTTATCAACCTCTAGTTGTATAGTGGTGATGACACTATATAAACCTCTCTATTTTTTAAGTCAGAATAATTTTCTCTGAGATATTTTTTTTTGTTCTTCAAAGCGCCACCTTCTTGCACTTGTTCCTTTTCGAAAGGGGTATGAGTGACGGTAATCTAGTAAGGACAGCACTTTATGAAAATCATTTACAAGCGGGTGCCAATATAGTAGATTTCCATGGTTTCGAACTCCCAATTTGGTATACTTCAATCCAAGAAGAACATATTTCTTGTCGAAACAAATCCGGCCTTTTTGATGTTTCACACATGGGTTTTTTCGAGTTTGAAGGTGATGAAGTCCTTTCATGGTTAAATTCAATAGGAACTCAACAGTTTATTAATTTCGCAAAAGGCAAGTGTGGATATACTCACTTTCTAGACGAAAATGGGCATATAATTGATGACATGATTTTTGCAATCAATTCTGAAAATAGCGTGTTCGGAGTTCCTAATGCATCTATGATTTCTACAATGTGGGAGTGGTTTAATTCAAAACTTCCAAGCGATGGTTCAATAAAAATTAATGATTTTTCTAATGAAACAAGTATTATCGCTCTTCAGGGTCCTGAATCAGTCCCAATATTGAGAAATGTATTGGGTAAAGAGAATGTAGTCTCTAGATTCTCTTGTCAGGATATCGTTGGGAATGATTTAGGAATAACTGGATGGATTCAGGGAACCGGATATACTGGTGAAAGAGGCGTAGAGATTTTCATTCCAAATAATCAGGCCGCAAGTCTCTGGGAAGCTTTGATTAATTCCGGGGCAATACCAGTTGGTTTAGGTGCCAGAGATACACTTAGATTGGAAAAGGGTTATCTTCTTTCAGGACAAGATTTTCTTTGGCCAGGGTTAGGCATTCAATCTGAGTCAAATATTCCCGAAGGGTTCCTTTTTCGTAATTCTGCAGAAACTAATGTTCCATTCGGTTTGAATCTCGATCACGATTTCATTGGAAAAGAAGCTGTAATTAAATCTATGAATTCGGGTGTTAGATGGCTTGGATTAGTTTGTCAAGAAAGAGGGCCTAATCCTAGACCAGGGCATATGGTTTTTGATGGCCCAAGTGATTCTGCAAAAAAAGTCGGATATGTCACAAGTGGAGGGCCTTCTCCAAGTTTGAATAAAACAGGTATCGCAATGGGTTATTTTGAAGGTGTATCTATGGGGCAAGAATTGTGGATACAAGCAAGTAGTAGACGAAGAGTTAAATCGATTATTGTGCCTACACCTTTCGTCTAATCCTGTAAGATTTTGTAATTGTGACGGGGTAAGTATCATGTTTACCTTTCCTCACGCATATGCATGGCTATATCCGATAAACTAGTCGCAGCGGCAATGAAAAACCTCGAGAAATTATTAATTAGCAAAGGTCTCAATGCCGAAGGAATGATTTCAAAATTTGATTTCGATGGTGATGGAGAAATTGATTTAGATGAGTTTGATTCAGGTTTAGAACAACTTACAGGAAGCCGTGCACCTCGCTCTTATTTACAGCCTATATTTTCTGCTATTGACCAAGATGGTAGCGGTAAACTATCTTCAAATGAGTTAATGGCACTTCTAGGGATTGAGAATGAAACAACGGTTAGTTCATCATCTTTGATTATTTCAAATCATGTTAAAGATAAATATAATGGAGAGTATAAAATACAATCTAGTAAAATTAATGGCAAGGATTGGTATCTTAATCCTAATAATTGTAGGTTATATTTCTATAATGCCAATGATGGAGGTGCACCTTCTTGGAGTTTAGATGATAGAGAACAAGATGGCAGTAATGATTGGTATGGCGGTGGTTGGACTAGAGTTCCTGCTGATGGAAACATTCCAGTAGGTACACGTCGATTTGTTGGTGCTGGAAAAATTAATATTTCTGCCGTTGAAGATGTCAAACAACCAGAAGTTAGCAATGAAGTTGTTGAAGAAAATATAGGTAGCAATATGATTGAAGATGATATGATTTCAAGAGCCAATAAATGGACATTGGAATTAAGTGAAATGCTTGAAAATTCAGATAGTAACGAGAATATAGATGCTATAAAAGCAGATTTCGATTCTAGATTTGAAGAGGAAATTTCTCAATTGCCATTAGTAGCCCAAGCCCCCGCTAGAGCTATTTGGAAAATGAAATCTGATGCATTAGTGACTGTTGCTAAAACTAAATTATCTAATGATAATGCGAAAGTCGTGGCTGGATTAGGTATTGCTGGAGCAGCAATTGGTGCAGTTTCGGCTATTAATCAACCAGATAAAATGAATAACGCTGATGTTGAATTAGTCCCTGATATTGAACAATCTCCAATAGAAAAAGAAGAGATCTCTGAATCTATTGAATCTTCACATAATACTCCTCAAGTTGAAGTTCCAGATAGAGTGGAAATTCCAGAACAAATTAGTTCTGAGGAATGGGCTGATGAACATGAAGTTGAAGTCCCAGAAAAGGTTGATTTACCAGATAGAGTTTCGGTAACTGAACCTCTCTCTGAATCATTTTCAGATATGTCAAAGGAAGGCTCTTCTGTGGATGTAGGCATATCTCTAGATGAAATTATTAATCAAATGAATGGGGCTAGATTCTTGAATGAACAAAGAGAATTGATTTCAAATTATAAAGGTAAAAATTTCGATTTATCCTTTAGAGTAAATTCTGTCGATCGCACATTTGGAATAGGTATCTCTGAAGAATACCGGCGAGGCAATACTCTTAATGTGACTTCTGAATCTAATGAGATTGAGGTTAGGATGAGAAATGATTACGATATAAGCGATATTTCTCCTGGTAGAGAAATGTCATTGAAAGTCTCTGTTGTAGATTGGAATAGCATTAGGAAAAAATTAGTTGTTAACTCAGTCTAGGCAACTTCAAAAGCCTCTTCTATCATTTCATCAAGGCTAATTCTAGGCCTAAATCCTAATCTTTCTTCAAGAACCCAAGCATCCACAAGTCCGAATACTTCTTCATCATCATTTTGATTTAGTTCTATTTCACATCCTGTTTTAGAATTATACATATTTGCTAAATCTAGCATTGAGATTCCTTTCCCAGATCCAACAGCAATCTCTTCTCTGGTTAATGGAGGATTCTCTAAAATCCCACCAATAACTTGAATCAAATCTTCAATATGTATGAAATCCTTAGGATTAGAGCCATCTCCTGGTACGTTGATCCATCCTATTTGACATTCTCTAGCCCAGCGGTGTAAGATGCCATTACCTGGTGGTCCTGAAAGTGGAACTCCTTGTACATTAGAAGCTCTAATAATGCTAACTGGTTTTTCTGAATGAGCTCTATCTAATGCATTCTCTTCCATCCATAATTGACCTTCTGCAGCGGTATCACGCGGTGCCAATGTAGAATCAAGTCCATAGAATGGTTCTCCAGGCTCCCATTGAGGATGGACTCTAAGTGTACCTACTATGATTAAGTGAATACTTCCGTGCCTATCTACAGCATCTAAAATGGGTCTAGCCGCATTCATCATTTCCAATTTTGTCTGTCTATCATTTCTTTCGAATGATGATTCAACAGGTCTTGAATTAATATGTATCAGGGCGTTACAAGGAGTCAATAAAGAATCAATAGTTAGTTGGTCTTTAATTGCCTCATCAGGAATTACTACAGCGGCATTTCCTAACATTTCCACTATATATGGGGCAACAAAAGTATCTGAAGCAGTGATGGCAACCTTCATTCTAACGTGCCTCGACTGTTTCCTAAACAATAAGAGGATATCGGTCTGATGTATACTTCTCACCAACGAACAATTAAGTCATTATTTACCATCCAGAATATGTAAGGAGTCGGTGATAGCCTCATGGATCAACTTCCCAATTTAGGTCGCGAACAGGAAATGCTCTCTATAATGGGGCTAAATTCAATGGATGAACTGTTTTCTAATATTCCTGAAGATGTGAGAAGGAAGAAACCTCTTCCTCTTCCGCCACCTCAATCTGAAGAAGAAATATGGAGAGACGCCCAACATCTTCTTGGTTCTAATATTGATCTTGATTCACGCCCTTCTTTCCTTTCCGCTGGCCTTTCTAGGAATTTTGTTCCTACTATGGTAGGAATGTTGGCAACTCGAGGTGAGTTTTTAACATCATATACGCCTTATCAGGCAGAAGTTAGTCAAGGAATGCTTCAAGCTATGTGGGAATTTCAAACAATGATTTCTGAATTAGTAAATTTACCAATATCTAATGTCAGCATGTATGATGCTTCCACATCAGCAGCCGAAGCAATTACCTGTGCTGTTAGAGTCCATAACAAAAAAGCTACTCAGAAAGATACAATCTATGTTTCTGAACTCGTTCCACCACATAGAATGTCTGTGATTAAGAATTATGTTCAAGGTTCAGGAATAAATCTCCATACTCTCAAGCATGATGAAAATGGACATTTAGACATAGATAATGCTTCAATAGCTCATGGGTCATGTGCAGTTTATGTTGAGCAGCCGAATTCTTTTGGTATATTAGATGAAGGTTTATTGAATTTAAAGGACAAAATTGGCGACAACACTGCGTTAATTGTAGGTGTTGATGCAGTTTCATTAGGCTTAGTTTCTCCTCCAGGCGATTGGGGAGCAGATATTGTTGTCGGAGAGGGTCAACCATTTGGTATAGGTCCAACTTTTGGTGGTCCAATTTATGGAATATTTGCTTGTACCGAGAAATACATTAGGCAGATGCCTGGTCGAATTGTAGGACAGACTTATGATACAAATGAAAAGAAAGCATTCACATTGACTTTATCAACTCGAGAGCAACATATTAGGAGGCATAGAGCCACCTCCAATATTTGCTCTAACGAGACATTAATTGCTTTGATGGGTGCTATGCACATGTCTTTGTTGGGTCCTGAAGGGATTACAGTCTTGGCCAAAAGAGTTGCAGCATCCACAGAGGCTACTCGAAAAGCACTCAGTTCTATAGATGGAGTGGAATTAATCCATCCAAAATCTTCTATTTTTAGAGATTTTGCGATCAAGATTCCTGGAGATTCTGAAGAGGCAGTCTTATTCATGGACTCTAAGGGAGTAATTGCTGGTTTGCCTATGGGCTTATGGTGGGAATCTCACTCCTCATCTATATTGATTGGTTGTGATGAAAGAACTAGTGAATCAGATATATCTTCACTGGTTTCGGCTATTAAGGAATGGATTAAGGAGGTGAAAAATTGAGTGATATATTCTCATTTAATGGCTCCCCTAACGCAGGTTGGTCACAACCCGATCCTATTTTATCAGATTCAGAAGTTTTGGAGACAATTCCTTCTTCTATGTTGAGAAGTATTCCACCTGCTTGGCCCCGTGCTAGTGAACCAGAATTAGTTCGTCATTATACGTGGTTATCAAAAAGAAATTTTGGTATTGATACAGGATTTTATCCTCTTGGTTCATGTACAATGAAACACAATCCAAGAGTCAATGAGAGAATCGTCAATTTACCCGGTATCGATAGAATGCATCCATTACAACCTGAGCACCAGATTCAAGGCATACTTTCCATATTTTATGAAATGCAAGAAATGCTTGCTATATGTTCAGGTATGGATCAAGTAACTTTGCAACCAGTGGCAGGTGCACAAGGTGAGTTCACTGCTATACGCTGCATTCAAGAGTATCATCGAGAGAGAGGCGAAGGTCACAGGAACAAAGTCATAGTTCCTGATTCTGCTCATGGAACAAATCCTGCATCTGCATCAATGTGTGGATACGAAATTATTGAGATACCCAGTGCTGAAGATGGGCGTATTGACTTAGAAGCTTTACAATCAGTTGTTGGCGAAGATACAGCTGCAATGATGATTACAAATCCATCAACATTGGGAGTTTTTGAACCTGATATTGCTAGAGCTTCAGAAATGGTCCATTCAGCGGGTGGGCAAATGTATTACGATGGAGCTAATTTTAATGCGATTATTGGAAAAACAGATCCTGGTTTAATGGGTTTTGATGCAGTCCATTATAACTTACACAAAACTTTCAGCCAGCCACATGGGGGTGGAGGTCCTGGAAGTGGCCCTATTGGTGTGAAGGAACATCTTTCGAAATATCTTCCCTCTCCCATAGCTTCTCGACGCGAAATCTCAGAAGATGATCCAGAGGGTGTAGGTGATGGCTATTGGTATAATTGGGTTGCACCGGAAAAGACAATCGGCAAAGTTCAGCAGTGGCATGGTAATGCTGGGGCGGTAATTCGTTGTTGGGCCTTTTATAGAAGATATGGTAGAGAACTTGAGAGGATGTCGGAGCACGCAGTTTTGAATGCAAATTATCTTCGTTTCAAGATAATGAATCCTGATCCAGATGTACTAACAAAAATACATGCTATGCCTTTAGACGGAGCTCCTACTGATTTTGTTATGCATGAGTTTACACTATCTATGATTGATATGAAAAATAAGGTAGGTGTCACTGGAAAAGATATAGCTAAGAGATTGCTTGATTATGGAGTAATGGCTCCTACTCTTTACTTTCCTATGATAGTGCCTGAATGCTTGATGATAGAGCCTACAGAAACTGAGTCTAAAGAAGTATTAGATAAATTCGCAAAGGATTTTCTTACTATCTTAACAGAGGATCCAGAAATTATCAAAGGTGCCCCATATACTACAGACGTTTCCCGTGTCGATGAAGTTTGGGCTGCCAGGAATCTTATTCTTAGGCACCCAGGGAATAATAGTGAAGATAATTAGAGAAGAAACTAGAAGAATGACTCTCTCGGACTCTTGTGGATGTAGGCAAAGAACAAGATTGGTTACTCGGTGAATCATCGTGGTGGCCTAATTCTAAGGGTAGATTATTATCTACAAGAATTGGAGATTTGAATCCTCCTAAATCTTGGATTTATACTGATCCAGAATCCGGTGGAGCAGGATGGATGCGTCAAAGACTAAAACCAGTAGGCCCTCAAATTTTGTACACATCTGCCTGGTCTCTTTTTTTCCTAATAGCAAGTATTGTCCCCTTAATTTTTCCAAATAAAGTACCAATCGATGATCAATTGTTAGTAATAATACTATTTTCTACATCATGGTCATTAACATTAATACCATATCTTTGGTTTTCTAATGCTAATAATGAGAAATTCACTATTTTTCCTCTGGATTTTATTACTTTTTGTCTAGGTCTAATATTCTTTATTTTGCACATTACAGTAAACTCTAAGTTAGGTTGGGTCGGTTTTTTCTTCTTTCTTTTATCATGGATTAGGACTATTAGAAATATTAGTAATTCATTGCAAGTAAATTCTTCGAGATGGTTATTACCAATTTCATCATCTGATTTTAATCAAGATATTTTCAATGAAGGATGGGATATTTCTACTAATAAATTTAGAAATGGAATTATTGCTACTAAATCTGGAGACTTTGGCCCATACTCTGCTGAATTAACAGGTGTATCATATCGAAATTTTAGATTTATAGCATTTAGTATGGTTTTTCATAATCGAATTATTCATGATCCATTTAACACAAATTTTGTTTCAACCCCTAATATAGATGATTTTCTTTCCTCCCCTCCCTTGAATATTTCAGGAGAATATTGGCCGAATATTTTCATCGGAGAAATAGAAGAGGAGTGATTTTTTCCTAATCTGCTATACGGCAGGCATTTGAACCGTACTCATAACCGAGGTGTATGGACGTGTGTATAATATTAGGTTCCAAATCGGATTTGCCAGTAGCTAACAAGTGTGTTTCAGTTTTAGATGAGTTCTCTATATCGCATGAAGTAAGAGTGGCTTCAGCTCATCGTGCTCCAAAGTTTCTTGAATCTGTGATTGAGTCTTCAATTGAATCAGGTTGTAAAGTATTTATTGGAATGGCGGGGATGGCTGCGGCACTTCCAGGAGTAATTGCATCGATGACCACACTCCCAGTTATTGGTGTCCCTGTAGGAGGTAAAGTTCCTCTTGACAGTCTTCTTTCGATTGTTCAAATGCCTCCCGGTATGCCTGTAGCAACAGTCGGAGTAGATAGAGGAGATAATGCAGGAGCATTAGCAGTGCAGATGCTCGCTCTGACAAATACTGACTTAGCACGACAATATGATGCATGGAGAGTGATGAAAACTGCAAAGGTAATTTCAGATGATGAATCACTCAGAGGTGAATGAGTTTTATGCAAACTCAAATGTTGATTGATGAGGCTATTGAATCATTACAAAGTCAAATAGACGATACAGCAATCATTGCTTGTTCAGGTGGAATTGACTCTTCCGTTGCTGCTGTTTTAGCACATCGTGCAGTAGGAAGTCTTCTGCATTGTGTATATGTAGATACAGGATTTATGAGAAAGAATGAGAGTGCTGAAGTTTTCGAGATGTTTCAAGAGATGGGTATCAATCTGAAAGTGGTTGACGCATCTGAGAGATTTTTTAGAGAGTTGGAGGGAATAACTGATCCCGAAGAAAAAAGGAAAATTATTGGAGAACAATTCATACGTGTTTTTGAAGATGAGAAAAAATCATCTGGTGCTAAATTTTTAGTCCAAGGAACTATTGCTCCAGATTGGATAGAATCAGGTGGGGGAGAACGTGAAGTCATCAAGTCTCACCATAATGTAGGTGGGCTCCCAGAAGATATTGAACTGGTTATAGTAGAACCATTACGTGAATTTTACAAAGATGAAGTTCGTTCAATTGCTCGTGAATTAGAAATTAAATCAAGTGAGAGGCAACCATTTCCAGGTCCTGGTTTAGCAGTTAGGGTCCTTGGCAATTTAACTAAGGAAAGAGTAGAAGCATGTAGAGAAGCCTGCTTTATTGTAGAAACTAGGCTTCAAAATGCAGCCTCAGAAGGTAAGTGTGATTTACCTTGGCAATATTTTGCAGCTCTACTCCCTGTCCGTTCTGTTGGGGTCCATGGAGATACTAGAGTTCACGGTGAAACAGTCGTAGTCAGAGCTGTTGCTAGTCTCGATGGGATGAGTGCAAAGTATTCTCCAATACCTCATGAAGTTCTGTCCTCAATCAGTACTGAAATTACTAATGCTCTAAAAGGACAGGTTAATCGTGTAGTTTACGATATCACTCATAAACCACCAGGGACTATAGAATGGGAGTGAAAATATAATTTTAGATGGTACTTTGTTTCAAATCAAAGTATGGAATGAACTAAAGAAAATCCCTTATGGTGAAGTTCGTACATACAAACAAATTGCTGAATCTATTGGACATCCCAAATCTTCACGCGCAGTTGCTAATGCTTGTGCAAGAAACCCAAATCCTCCGATTATACCTTGTCATCGTGTAATAAGATCAAATGGAAGCTTAGGGGGATATAGTGGCGTAGGCGGAGTTGAAACCAAAAGAAAATTATTGAACAAAGAAGGTGTCTTTACTTCCGATTAATTGATGAATGATTGAGCAGGCGACAGGCTAGGCCGACATAGCTTAGTTGGTGGAGCGGTGGACTGTTAATCCACAGGTCGCAGGTTCGAGTCCTGCTGTCGGCGCCATCATTTCTTTCGTGCGAATGCTGCAATCACAATCATAAAAATCGTACTAACTAGGCTCAAATTAGGAAGTCCTGAGGAGTTTCCAGATTCCATCGAGTCACAAATTCCATCATTGTCTGCGTCTGAAGGCAAGATGCTATTATCCTGAGGATTGGAAAAACACTTATTTTCCAAATAATCAGTCCAACCATCTCCATCATCATCATCATCAGCATTATCTCCTATTCCATCTGAGTCTAAGTCTGAATATTCCATAGGGTCATACGGAAATGCGTCCAAATCATCAGATGCTCCGTCATTATCGTCGTCAATATCTAACTCGTCACAAATTTCGTCATTATCAAAATCTGATGGTATTGAATCAGAATCTAATGAATCAGTATTACAAGAATCCTCTATAGAGTCTGATACACCATCTCCATCATCATCAGTATCAATTTTATTTTCAATTCCATCATTATCTGTATCGATTGGATATTCGATAGAATTGAAAGGGTCATATCCTAATTCTATCTCAATACTATCATTCCATCCATCATTATCATCATCTAGATCTTCGTTGTCGCCTATCGAGTCTCCATCATTATCCCACGATTCATTAGGATTATCTGGGAAAATATCTAATTCATTGCCGACACCATCTCCGTCTCTATCATTATCAGAGTTATCTCCAATACCATCTTCGTCTAAATCATAACTTTCACTAGAATCTAATGGAAAAGCATCATTCTCGTCTGAGAAACCATCATTATCATCATCAGAGTCTACTTGATCACAAATACTGTCGGAGTCTGTATCAGTAGGAATCGAGGTCGAGTTTAGAGAATCAGTT